>QKAK01000210.1 GCA_003247225.1 Spirochaetota bacterium
GCGCGCTGAGCTCGCCCGGAGCCTCGCCCTACGCCGCCTGGAGCGCCGCCTCCGCCGCGCTCGAGTCCGCGATACGCTGGTCGGACGTCACGGCGCCGCTCGGCGACCCCGAGGCCCGCTCGGGTTACGCCCTCTCCCTGACCGCCAGGCTCGACGCGGGGCTGTACCCTGCGTTCTCGTCGCCCTCGGCGGGGCTTGAGGCGACGGCCGAGGCCTTCGTAGGCTCCGGGGCCCTCGCGCTGTCCGTCTCCGGCGCGCTCGCCGCTACCGACGGCCTAGCCTACGGCCCTGACGGCCGGGCCTACCCGGGCGGCTGGACGCTCGCCGCGTCGTACCCGTCGCCCGACGAGTTCGCCGGGAGCGGCTCCGGCGACTGGTACGCCTTCTGCGAGGCCAGCCTCAGGCTGCTCGACGCCGAGATCCAGCGCGGCTTCGGCGCCTTCTACGCGAATCGCCTGTCGATACGCTCGGGCGGCCGCGCCTACGCCCTGGCCGGCCCCGACGGCGAGCCGCCGGGCTGGGGCTGGTCGGCCTTCGCTAAGGCCAGCCTGACCTGGACGCCGGCCATCGGAGCCTACGCCGCGCTGCACCCGGTAACGAGCCTCGAGGCGTGGTGCAGGCCCGACCTCGCCGACGGGACCGGCGCGCCGCCGCACGGCCTGACGCTGCTGCTCGTCGCGTCGTACTGAGGGCGTGGCATGAAGGCGAGCGAGCGCTTCACCGAGGAGGCGGCGGCCGAGCTGCGCGACGCGATAGCGGACGCCGGGTACAACGAGGTATTCGCGGCGGGCAAGCTCGACGGGCGCGGCCTCGTCTCGGAGATCGTCGTCGGCGCGCGTGGCGGCCAGTCGTCGGTGCCGGCCCTGGCCGGCTTCCTCGACCGAGGCGACGTGCTGATCCACAACCACCCGTCCGGGTTCCTCGAGCCGAGCGACGCCGACCTCGCGGTCGCGTCGCGGGCCGGAGAGAACGGCGTCGGCTGCTACATAGTCGACGGCGACGTGCGCGAGGTCTACGTGGTCGCCGAGCCGGTCCGCGCCCGGGCCCTGATCGCGATAGACGCGGGAGAGCTGGCCGGCGTGCTCGACGACGGAGGCAAGCTGGCCTCGAGGCTCCCCGGCTACGAGGCCAGGCGGAGCCAGCTCGAGCTGGTCGAGGCGATAGCCGACGCGTTCAACGGAGGCTACGTGCTCGCCGCGGAGGCGGGCACCGGCGTCGGCAAGTCGTTCGCGTACCTCGTGCCGGCCTTCGCCTGGGCCGCCCGCAACAAGGAACGGGTGGTCGTCTCGACGGCGACGATCAACCTGCAGCGCCAGCTCGTCGACAAGGACATACCGCTCGTATCGTCGATCTTCAAGAAGAAGCTCAAGGCGGTGCTGGTCAAGGGCCGAGGCAACTACCTGTGCCGGACCAGGCTGGCGGAGGCCCTCGACGAGGAGGGCCTGTTCGCCGGCGACGACCACCCGCTGCGCCGGATAGCCGCCTGGGCGGAAACCAGCCCCTCGGGCGACCGCTCCGACCTATCGTTCTGGCCGGAGGACGCGCTCTGGTCCAGGGTACGCTCGGAGTCCGACGACTGCCTCCATATGCGCTGCCCGTTCCGCGAGAGCTGCTTCGTGCTCAAGATGAAGCGAGACGCCGCCGACGCCGACCTGATAGTCGCGAACCACCATATCCTGTTCAGCGACCTGGCCTCCCGCGCCGCCGGCTCCGGCTACGAGTCGACCGCGGTGCTGCCGCCCTACGGCAGCATCGTCTTCGACGAGGCCCACGCGATCGAAGCCAGCGCCACGAGCTTCTTCTCCGACGAGATAACGAAATTCTCGGCGCTCCGCCAGGTCGGCAAGCTGTATCGGGAGCGGCGCGGCAGGAAATTCGGCATTATAGTCAAGCTGCAGAACCTCAAGGGGCTGCCCTCGGGGCTGCTCGAGCGCTTCCCCGACGCGTCGGAAGCCCTGGTCCTGGCCGCCGAGACCGTAGACTCGCGGGCGCTCGCCCTGCTGTCCGCCTCACCGAACCTGCGCCTGACGGTTCGGACCGAGGAGATCGAGGAGGAGCTGCTCAAGCCGCTCGGCGAGCTGGAGCGCTCGCTGCTGTCGATGGCCGAGCTGATCAAGGACGCGCTCGCCGCGGTACCGGACGAGTCGGCCGAGGACCAGTCGGTACGCGAGGCCGAGCTGGCGCTGGTCAGGCTGTCTGAATTGGCGGCCGTCTGCGCGCGCTACCGCGCGTTCGACGAGGAGCCGAACGAGATCTTCTGGCTCGATAGGCGCAAGACCAGCCAGGGCGAGGGCTTCGCCCAGCTGATGATCACGCCTCTCAACATCTCCTTCATGATGAACGAGGCGGTGTTCGACCAGTTCCGCACCGTCGTATGCCTGTCGGCCACGCTGTCGGTCGGCGGCTCGTTCGGGTTCTGGGAGAACCGGGTCGGGCTATCGGGCTCCGGCGCCCGGGTCGAGTGCCGCGAGTACCCGTCGCCCTTCCCGTTCGAGCGGAACGCGCTGCTCGCCGCGACCAGCGACGCGCCGGATCCGTCGTCGCCGGCATGGCAGGACTGGGTGAACGGGGCGGTCTACGAGCTGATAGCGGCGTCGGGCGGCCGGGCCCTCGTGCTGTTCACCTCGTACGCGGCCCTGCGCGCCGCCTGGGACGCGGTCAAGCCTCGTCTCGACGCGCTCGGCATCTCGGCCTTCAGGCAGGGCGACGACGAGCGCTCCAGGCTGCTCGGCTCCTTCGTCGCCGACGTATCGAGCGTCCTATTCGCGACCGACTCGTTCTGGGAGGGCGTCGACGCGCCCGGCGAGACGCTCGAGCTCGTCATCATCACCAAGCTGCCGTTCAGGGTGCCGACCGATCCGGTCCAGAAGGCACGGTCCGAGGATATCGAGCGCCGCGGCGGTAACTCCTTCATGGACCTGTCGCTGCCCGAGGCCGTCATACGCTTCAAGCAGGGCTTCGGGCGGCTCATCCGGCACTCGAACGACCGGGGCGCGGTCGTCGTGCTCGACGTGCGGCTCCTGGCCAAGCGCTACGGCCGCGTCTTCGTCTCGTCCCTGCCCCGTACCCGCGCCCGCTTCGGGACGCTCGCCGAGGTCGCCGACGAGGTCAGGTCGTTCATCGGTAGACCGTGAGCGGCGGCCGGGGTACAATGGCCCCATGGCCATCTACTCACTCGACAACACCGTCCAGCACTACGCCTGGGGCTCGACCGACGCCCTGCCGGCCATGCTCGGCAAGGAGAACCCGAGCGGCGAACCCTGGGCCGAGCTATGGATGGGAGCCCATCCGCGAGCCCCGTCGATCGCCGTCGACCCCGTCGGCGGCGCGCGGAAGCCGCTCGACGCCCTGATAGCCGACGATCCCGACGCGACGATAGGGCCGGACGCGGCCCGCCGCTTCGGCGGCAAGCTGCCGTTCCTGTTCAAGCTCCTGTCGGCGGCCAAGCCCCTATCGATCCAGGCGCATCCGTCCAAGCGGAAGGCCGAGCACGGCTTCGCGCTCGAGGAGTCAAAGGGCATTCCCATCGACGCCGCCGAGCGCAACTACAAGGACCCGAACCATAAGCCGGAGACGGTCGTAGCCCAGACCGCGTTCGAGGGGCTGTGCGGCTTCAGGCCCATCGTCGACATAATCGATAACGCGCGCCTGATAGCGCCGGACGACTGGGAGCGGCTGATAGGCCGCCTCGCGTTCGATCCGTGCAAGCTGGAGCTATCGTCGTTCTTCTACCTGTTCGTTTCGATCGGCGGCGACCATAAGGCCAAGCGGCTGCGCTACGCGAAGGCGAGGAGCGAGCGCATCGTCGCCGACGAGCCGAAGGGCTCCGGGCGCTCGAGGCTCTTCTCGTGGATACTCAGGCTGATGGACGAGTACCCCGGCGACATCGGGGCCCTGGCGCCGCTCGCCCTCAACCTGTTCGAGCTGCGCCCCGGCGAGGCCATCAACCTTCCGCCGGGCGAGCCGCACGCCTATCTTCGCGGTACGGCCGCCGAGATCATGGCCAACTCGGACAACGTGCTCCGCGGCGGGCTGACTAGCAAGCACGTGGATATACCCGAGTTCATATCGACGCTCGGCTTCGACAGCGTCGTCGTCGAGCCGCTGGAACCGATACGCGGCGACGACGGATTCTACGCGTATCCGTGCGGGGTGCCCGACTACTCGCTGTCCCGGGCCGAGGTCGACGGAGCGCTCCCGGTAGGCGCGAGGGCGGCGTCTCCCGAGATACTGCTCTGCGTCGACGGGACGATCAGCCTCGAGGCGGCTTCCGGCGCGGCGATAGAGCTGCCGCGAGGCGCGTCCGCCTTCGTCTGCGCCGACGAGCGGGCCTACGTACTACGCGGATCGGGCGCGGTCTATAGGGCGGGCGTCCCCGCATGACGCTCTGGGCCGACGCCGACTCGCTGCCTCGGGAGGTCAAGGAGCTGATAGGGAGGCGGGCAGGATCGTCGACGGCCGACTTCCCGATACGCGCCGTCTTCGTCGCGAACCGCCCGGTGCCGCTGCCCCCGGGCAAGAACCTGCAGGCCGTGATCGTAGGCAAGGCGGCCGCGCAGGCGAGCGCGCCCTCGGCCCAGCCCGACTGCGATAACGCCGACGACTACATCGTCGCGTCCGCGGCGCCCGGCGACATCCTGGTGACGCGGGACATCCCGCTGGCCGCCCGGGCGCTGGAACGCGGCGTCGCCGCCCTGAACGACCGAGGCGTCATCTGGACGGCCGACTCGGTCAGGGAACGGGCCTCCGTCAGGGACCACATGGCGGCGTTGCGCGAGCTCGGAGTGGCCCCGCCCCTGCCCAAGGGCCGCCTCTTCGACCGCAAGGACCTGAAGGCCTTCGCCGACGCCCTCGACAAGGCGATACGGGCCGCGATGAACGCTCAGCGCAGGTAGCGCTCGGCGATGAACTTATAGCGGGCCGCGAGGCGCGGGTTCTTCATCGCCGTCGCGGGCGTATTGAGTATAGGCGACGGAAGCACCGTCACGAGCCTGGCGGCCTGCGCGGGCGTCAGCTTGTCCGCCCGCGTCTTGTAATAGCGCGAAGCCGCCGCCTCGACGCCGAACACGCCCTTGCCCCACTCCGCCCAGGACAGGTACAGCTCGAAGATGCGCTCCTTGGATAGGACGAGCTCCATCTCCAGGGCGACTATCACCTCTAGGTACTTCCGCAGGTAGCTGCGCGTCGGCAGCAGGAACAGGGTCCGGGCCGTCTGCATCGTCAGCGTCGAGGCGCCGTAGCGTATCTCTCCGGCCGCCTGGTTCACGCGATAGGCCCTGGCTACGGCCTCGAGGTCGACGCCGCGGTGCTTCCAGAATTTGCCGTCCTCGGCCGAGACTATCATCCGCCTCATCACGAGCGGCACCTCGCTCAGCCCCACGGCGACGGGCGTCGCGATCTCCCATCGGTCGACGTACTTGCGGTACAGGGCCAGGGTCGTGGCCGCCGGGTCGACGGACGAGAAGCACGCGATGATCAGCATGGTCGAGCCGACGTACCAGGCGTGGAACAGCGCGACGGCGCGGGCGGCCCCGAGCGCGACGCGCTTCGGCGATAGCGCCGGCCTAGCGCCGAGGGCGCCCGCGCCGGCCTCGGGAACCGATCCGACGGGCGGGGCCAGCGTCGACTCGGCCGCGGAGCCCGGGACCGCCGCGCGGATCAAGGCGCCGCCGATGGCCGAACGGTACAGCGCCGCGGCCGCGCGGCCGGGCGCGCGCCTGAAAGGAAGGTGGATCACGGGCGACATCCTATCGATTACGCAGGCTTGACACAAGTGAGAACGGGCTCCTACCCTGGGGCATCCTATCTAGGAGGCAATCATATGAAACGTCTAGTTGCGGTAGCGGCGGCGCTGCTGATCGCGATCGCCGTGCCGGCGTTCTCCGAGGGCACGCCGATCCCGGGTCTCCACCGCTACAGGCTCGACAACGGCCTGGAGCTGTTCGTCCTGGAGAACCACGCCGTGCCGCTGACGAGGGTGCAGATCACCTTCCGCTGCGGCTCCATCACCCAGGCCCCCGAGACCGCCGGCCTGTTCCACCTCTACGAGCACATGCTCTTCAAGGGCAACTCGAAGTACAGGACCGAGACCGAGTTCTCCGCCGCCATGACCGACCTCGGCGTCGCCGAATGGAACGGCGGCACCTCGACCGAGTACGTCACCTACTACTTCACCGTGCCGTCGGACAAGACCGAGGCCGGCCTCGAATTCTGGTCCTACGCGATGCGCGAGCCGCTGTTCGACCCCGCGGAGCTCTCGGTAGAGCAGGACGTCGTATCCAACGAGATCAACGGCTTCCTCGGCGACCCTGACCGCGTCTATTCGGCCGCGATGGACAAGGCCCTGTTCGGGGCCTACCCGTGGCGGCGCGACATCGGCGGCAACGAGGCGATCGTGCGCTCGGCCACCGTCGACACGCTCAGGGGCATACAGTCCGCCTATTACGTGCCGAATAACGCGGCCCTGTTCGTCGGCGGCGACGTCGACCCCGAGCAGGTCTACGCGATGGCCAAGGCCTGGTACGGCTCGTGGGAACGGGCGGCCGACCCGTGGAAGGACCCGGCGCCCGCCCACCCGATGCCCGGCGTGACCGAGCCCGCCTATCTCGCCTACCCCGACGAGTCGCTGCCCGCCGGCATCGCCTACGTCGAGATGCGCTTCCGCGGCCCGGACGTGCTGACCGAGCCGAAGCCGACCTTCGCCGCGGACGTCTGGGGATACCTGATCCAGGCCCCGGAAGGCCGCTTCAAGACCGGCGTATTCGATAGCGTACCCGCCCTGTACAACAAGGACTACCTCGGCGGCTACTACTACACCCAGCGCGACGGCGGACAGGTGTCGTTCTACACCTACTGCTTCACCGACCCGAGCCTTCCGATCGCGGACCGCGCCAAGACCCTGTTCCGGGACGCGGTGGTCGACGGGCAGATCAAGGCCATGGCGTCGGATCCGTCCTACTTCTCCGACGCCGACTTCACGATAGTCAAGCAGAAGATGGAGGACGAGCAGATCATCGACCTCGAGACGCCCGAGCACTTCATCGAGACCCTGTCGTTCTGGTGGTCGGTGGCCTCGACCGAGTACTTCTTCGACTACGTGCCGAGCATGAAGAAGGTCCAGCGCGCCGACATCGGCGCGTTCCTGGGCAAATTCGTGCTATCGAACGTGCCCGTCATAGCCGTCAGGCTGAACCCGTCCGACTACGATGCGGAGGCGGGGTCCCTGAAGGCCGCGGGCTTCAAGACGGTGAGCGCCGACAACGCGTTCTGGTGGAAGGATGGCGAATGATGACCCGAAAGCATGCTAGCCGGCCCCGGGCCGGCATTATCGCGGCGGCGGCGATTTCCGCCGCGCTGATAGCGGCCTCCTGCGCCGGCGGCCCCGCGCCCGCTCCCGAGGCGACCGCGCAGGCTCCCGAGGCGGTAGCGGCCGCGCCCGCGGCCTCCCCGGCGAGGGGCCTGCCCTCCGAGCCGGTCTCGACCTGGAAGCTGCCGGCCGAAACCGGGAAATTCATGCGGGCCAACCTGCCGACCATCGAGACCAGGACCCTGGCCAACGGCGTCAAGCTGATAGTCAAGAAGAACCCGGCCAACCGCGTCTACTCGATGAAGGTGGCGTTCCGCGGCGGTTCGGCGCTGACGAGCCCCGAGAAGGCCGGCATCGAGGCGATGACCCTCGCGATGCTGGCGCGCGGCTCCGAGGAATACGGCTACGCCGACATCAAGCGGCTGCAGTACGAGCTGTCCAGCTCGATAGGCTATAGCGCATCCAGCTACGACTGGGCCAGCTTCGACCTGAATACCATAGACAAGTACTGGGACCGGATGCTCGCCGTCTACGCCGACTGCCTGCTCAATCCCGCCTTCGACCCGGCGCAGTTCTCGCTCGTGCAGAACGACTTCAGGGTAAGCATCCAGAAGGCCCAGGCCGACCCGTACAGCTACGGGGTCACGAAGCTCCACGACTCCATGTTCGCCGGCCACCCGTACGCCGCCGACTTCGGCGGGACCGCCGCGTCCATCTCGGCGATAACCCTCGACGACGTCAAGGCCTTCTACCGCGACGCGATAGCGGCCGAGCGCATGGTCGTCGTCGCCGTGGGCAACTTCGACACGGACGCCCTCGCCGCCTCGCTGAACGCCAGCGTCGGCGCGGTGCCGGCCAAGGGCTCGGCCGTGCCCGAGGTGGCGCGCTACGACGCCGAGCGATCGCTGATGCTCGAGCGCTTCGACAAGTCCAAGGGCATCGGCTACGTCCGCGGCGACTTCCCGATCGCGGCGCCCGACAGCCCCGACTTCGCGACGCTGCAGCTCGCGTTCTCGATGCTCGACGAGCTGCTGTTCAGCATCGTCCGCACCGACCACGGCGCCTGCTACTCGGTCTGGTCGCGCGCGTTCGGCTTCAAGAGCCCCTACGGCTCGCTGGTCGTCTACAAGACCGACCGGCCGAGCGAGGCCAAGGGCTGGGTCGACGAGGCGATAGCGCTCTTGGCGTCCGGCAAGACCCTCAACATTAAGGGCGGCGACGATAAGTACGCGCCGATCGCGTCGACCATCGAGGCCTACAAGGCCAAGTACGTCAACGCGTTCTTCGGCAGCCAGCAGACCAACGCGGAGACCGCCTCGCAGCTGGCCTCGAGCCAGATCTACTTCGGCGACCACCTCGAGTACCTGCGCTTCATCGACAAGATCGGCGCGATCAGCGCCGAGGACGTCGTCGCGGCGGTGCGCGCCTACGTCGTGGACGCGCCGATCAGCTGGATAGTCGTAGCGGACCAGGCGACGCTATCCAAGGTCGACAAGACCAAATTCGACGCCTTCACCGGCACGATGGAGTAAGTCGAGAATAGGGCAATCAGACCACGGAGGCACGGAGAATATATGAGGGGAAAAGAGAATGAGAAACGCAAGGATAATTTCCTTGTTTTCTTAATCTCGCCTTATTCCTTCGCTTTCTCCGTGTCTCCGCGTCTCCGTGGTTCTATTCGAAACTAAGGGCTCATGTGAGGTCGGCGAACGAGGCGCCGGAGGCGCGGGCCAGGTCGTCCGGGGCGAGCACCATCTGCAGGCCCCTCGCGCCGGCGCTGACCGATATCGTATCCCAAAGCGCGGCGGTCTCGTCTATGAACACCGGCAAGGGCTTCCTGGTGCCTACGGGGGAGCAGCCGCCGCGCACGTAGCCGGTCAGCGGTTCGAGCTCCCTGAGCGGTAGCGGCTCGGCGGACTTTTCGCCGGCGGCCTTGGCCGCCTTCTTGAGGTCGACCTCGGCCGAGCCTGGCACCACGCAGAGGAACGGGCCCGCCTTGGGGCCGCGGACGGCTATCGTCTTGAACACGCGGTCGGGGTCCAGGCCGAGCCTCGCGGCGACCGACGCGGCAGACAGGTCCGACTCGTCGACCTCGTACTCGATCGCCTCGGCGCGTATGCCCATCGAGCGGACCAGCCTGAGGGCGTTGGTCGTCACGCGGCCTCCTAGCGCTTGCGCCTGAAGACCCGGTAGTTGATGCTCGGGAAGATGTTATTGCGCTTCTCGAGCCTGGTCAGCCATTCGGTTCCGACCGTATTGGCGCAGAGCATCTCGTAGATACGGTTGAAATTGGTCACCGCGTCCTCGATCTGCTTCCTAGCGAAGGATCCGGACTTGCCGGCGCGCAGCAGGAAGGGCCAATCCGAGGCCTGGGCCAGCAGCACCTCGCGCGCCGCCTGGTTGAGTACCCGCTCTCGCAGGCCGCTCTCGTTCGGGAAGCGCTCGGCCAGTTCGGTCATGCGCTCTATCATCTTGAAGACGTGGCGATAGATCCAGTCGTTCGACTTCTCGAGCCACACGCCGCCGTAGCCGCCGTCTCCCCACGACGCGAACTCGGGCACCGACTCGAAGTTCTCGGGGCTCGTCCTCATATACTCGGACAGGGTGACGAACTGTATCTCGTCGGTGTGGTGGGCCAGCCTGAAGAGCGTCTCTATCCACTGCGGGCCCTCGTACCACCAGTGGCCGAACAGCTCAGCGTCGTACGGCGCGACCATCAGCGGGGTACGGCCGCCCATGTGCTTCGCGGCCGCCTTGGCCTGCAGCACGCGGTCGCGTAGGAAGCGCTCGACGTGGTCCTCGACGCGCAGCGACGCGCGCTCCGCGTCGTACGGCACCTTCTGGTCGCCGGGCCCGGTGATGGCCCAGTACTTAAAGCCGGTGAAGGTGCGTATCTGCTGCTGCTCGACGTACGGCCCGATATAGTCGAGCGGCAGGTCGAAGCCGATGTCCCTGTAGAAGTCGCGATACACCGGATCGGCCGGGAAGCCGCTCGTCTCAGACCAGACGGCCTCGGTAGCCGCCACGTCGCGGATGAAGGCGGTGAAGCCGTTCGGGCAGGCGACCGGCGCGTACGAGCCGGAGCGCGGCGTCGGGTCTCCGAGCAGGGCCCCGCGGGTCGAGACGACGGAATACTGGAGGCCGTACGCGCTCAGCGGCTCCTCCACTCCCGGGTACCAGCCGAGCTGGGGCATCCAGAAGCCCGACGGCGAGCGCCCGAACGCGGCCCTGAACGATACGACCGCGGCCTCGATCTGGGCCGCTATCGCCTCGGGATAGTCCCTATAGATAGGCATGAAGGCGCTCGTGGCGCCGCTGGTCATCAGGTCGATCCGCCCCTTCTTGAAGTAGAAGTCGAGGGCGCCGATGATGTTGCCGCCGTAGAGCACGGAGAAATCCTCGCGGTTCTTCGTGTACAGCTCGTGGTACATGGCAGCCAGCGGCCTGAAGGCGTCGTCGTCGGCGCAGCGCGCCACTTCCTTCTCGGCCAGCTCGATCTGCGCGTCCAGCCAGTCGACGTAGCGCTGCTGCAGCAACGAGTCGCCGAGCATCGCCTCGAGGGTCGGCGAGACGGCCAGGTTGAGCTTCCAGGGGACCTTATCCGCCTCGAGCCTGGCGAACACCCGTAGTAGCGGCAGGTAGGTCTCGGACAGGGACTCGAACAGCCAGCGTTCCTCGAGGAAGCTCGGGTAGTCGGGTTGCCGAACGAACGGCAGGTGTGCGTTTAATACGAGCGCTACGTAACCGCTGTCCACGGGGCTCCTCCGTTATTCGTCGAACCCGCCGAGGATGCGGGAAGGATGGTGCTCCGGCGCCTGCACGATCTCGAGGCTGGCCAGGCCGGACAGCGTAGCCAGCGTCGCGGCGTCGGCGTCGAGCGCGGCGAGCGAGTCCGCCATCAGCGCCCTCGGCGTCCTGACGATGGCCGAGTGGGCGAGCAGTCGCGATCGGCTCCCCAGGCGGGCGTACAGGTCGACGCGGTACGAGCAGCCCTCGTCCGGCAGGTGCAGGTACCAGTGGTCGTCGTCGTCGCCGACGACGACCTCGAACGAGGCCGCGGCCTTGCCCTCGGAGGCCGATTCCTTGACGACCCTGAGGAACAGGCACGAGAACGCCGGATTGGCGCGCAGCTCGTCGAACGTATCGTCCTTGACGTCCCAGAATACGAAGGCCCATTCGGGATCGCGCGCTATCACGTGGACGACGGTCTCGTTATAGCGGCACTCGATGCAGGGCGCGGCGTCGAGGGACGCGTCGATCTCGTCGAGCTCGGAGCCGGAGTATTTCTTTTCCTCGATATGGACCGCGGCGTCGCCGGAGGCCTTCCGCTCCTCGCTGTCCTCCTCGAATGCCTCGAGCAGGGCCTCGACGACGAAGACGCGCTCCAACTCGGGCGGTAGATCGAGTCCCATCTTGTCCGCGAGGGCGTAGAGGGCGTCAATCGATAATCCGTTCAGCCGTTCGACGTTCACCGTGGCATCATCCGAGAAATGGCCTCGCCGTGTCAAGCCATCGGGCTAAACGGGGTTCCGAGGGCTTATTCGCCATCGCGCGGCGCGTCCCCGCCCCTGGCGGACGGCTCGGAGGCTCCGGTCGGCGGCTTCCTCCGGCGCCGGCGCCTCGGGCGCTTAGGCTTCTGCTTCGGCTCCGGGGCCGTGAAGACCGACTTGACGGCCCGTTCCACCTCGACGCGTGGCATGGTCAGCGGAGCCAGGAATTCCCTGGCCGCGTCGAGCGCGTTATGGAAGGCGGACTGGGCGTCGGGAGCCGGCAGGGCCTGAGCGACCGCGACGGTATCCCTGAGCACGAAGGCCAGGAGCGAGCCGAGCGACTTATCCCCGGTGACCGCGACGTAGGCGTCGAGCTCGGCGAGGGCGGCCCGCATCGAGGCGGCGGATCCCTCCGACGCGAGCGCCCTATCGACGCCCGGCATGATCGCCGACAGCAGGCCGAAGCGGCGTAAGGACTCGACGATGCCGAGCGCCTTCCCGGAATACAGTATCTTGTTGGCTTCCTCGCCGAGCCGGCTGACCGAGGCGGTGGCAAGCGCGGGGGCGTGCCGCCGTATGGCCAGCCGCGTCTTGAACGGTATCGAGAAGCCCGTGGCCTCGGCGTACTTGATCGCCCTGATCATGCGTACGGGATCCTCGGCGAATATGGTCTTGAGGGGGATGACCGGTACTATCTTCCTGGCGCGCATGTCCTTGAGGCCGCCGACGTAGTCGACGAGCTTCCGCTCGAGCGGGTCGAAGTAGAGCGCGTTCATGCTGAAGTCGCGGCGCTTCGCGTCCTCGTCGATGGTACCGTAGGTATTGCCGACGGTGCCGTTGGCGATCGAGCGGAAGGTAGAGACCTCGAAGATGCGCTCGCCGACGTAGACGTGGACGAGCCTGAAGCGCTTGCCGATGATCCTCGAGCGGTAGAACAGCTTCTTGATCCGGGGCGGCTCGGCGTCGGTGACGATGTCGTAGTCCTTAGGCTCGCGCCCGAGCAGAAGGTCCCTGACGGCCCCGCCGACTATGTAGGCCGAGTGGCCGGAGCGTCTCAGGCGCTCGACGATGCGCACCGCGTCCTGGTCGACGGAACGCGGGTCGATGCCGTGCTCCCGTTCCGTATAGACTATAGCTTTCTTGACCGGCTTTCCGTCCGGCCCGTTCTGATATCGTACGAGCAAGGTATCCTCTAGAGCAAGATGTGCGGATCGATGCGGGGGCGACTGGGCCGCCGGCCCGGATATACTACTATACCCCCGCACCGGCGGTACTGGTCAAGCCGGTGCGGGGCGACGGCCCCGGTCGGTCTCCCGATCATGCCCTGGCGTCGAGCCAGGCTATGACGTCGGTGGTCGCCTCGTCGCGGCAGGTGTCGTTGAGCACCTCGTGGCGGCCGTCGGGATATAGCTTCCTGGTCAAGTCTGCGACGCCCAGCTCCTTGTAACGGTCGTACAGCCAGTCGAACGAGCCGTTAGCCGCCCCGACCGGGTCCTTAGCCCCGGCGAACATGTAGATCGGTAGCGACGCCGGCACGCTAGCCATCGTGGACGGGGCGTGTATCCAAGATAGGCCGCCGAGCAGGTCCCTGAAGAATCCGTAGGTGCACAGGAAACCGCAGAACGGATCGGCGATGTACTTGTCTACCTCGGCCTCGTCGCGGGACAGCCAGTCGAAGACGGTGCGGTTCGGCTTGAAGGCCTTATTGTACGCGCCGAAGCTCATCGCGTTCATCAGCGGAGCCTTGGCCTTCTGCCCGCGAAGGACGCAGCCGATCTTAGCGATCGAGCGTCCCAAACCGATGACGGCTCCGCCGTCTCCGGCGGTCCCGCTGAGGACGCAACCCGCCAGCTCGTCGCCGTACAGCGATATGAAGCCCTGTGACAGGAACGAGCCCCACGAATGCCCGAGCAGGTACAGCCTCTTTCCCGGTCGATCGGCCTTGATCCTCGCCGCGAGCCCATGCAGGTCCTCGATAACGCGCCTGAACCCGTCCCTATCGGCCAACCAGCCGAGCTCGCCCTCGGCGGCGGTCTTCCCATGGCCGCGATGATCGGGAGCCCAGATCTCGTAGCCGGCCGCGGTCATCGGCGCTGCGAATCGGGCGTACCTGGCTGCGTGCTCGGCCATGCCGTGCGCGACGAGCACGCAGGCCTTCGCCTCGCCATCGGGAGCCCAATGATACACGTGGATGCTCTTGCCGTCGTCGGCGATGAACGAGAATTCTTCGGTTTTCATGTAA
>QKAK01000069.1 GCA_003247225.1 Spirochaetota bacterium
CCTGCAAGATACCCGAGTACTGCAAGAGCCCGCTGACGGGCGGTTGCGGCCTGCCTGTCAACTGCTCGGGACTCATCGGCGTCTGCAAGGCCCTCGTCGACCCCGTGCCCTACGACCCCTCGGAGATCGGCTACCCGCCCATCCTCGAGGATATCCTGGTCGAGGCCGAGCGCCTCGCCGCCGCCGGAGGCAAGGCGGCGCTCGACGCGTTCACCGCCTCGAAAGGCTACGCCGAGCGGCTCGGCCGGCTCGACCCGGCGACGAGGCGCGCCGCCGCCGCGCAGCTGGCGGCCATCAGGGAGGAGCTCGGTTGACGCCAGGCCCGGAGGCGACGCCCTGGGTCCACGGCTTCGCGACGCTCAGGCGGGAACGGGGGGGCGTCGTCGCGAGCAACCCGAGGCTCGGCCGGCGCGCCGAGCTCGGTCCCGAGGCGGCGTCGTGCGTCGGCTGGCTCGACGGCACGCGGACCGTCGCCGAGATCGCGTCGCTGTCGCTCGCCGCCCACGGAGGCGGGCGCGCCGCCGCGGAGGCCAGGGTGGCCGAGGCGCTGGACGCGCTGGCCGGCGTCGGGGCGCTCGCCTCGTCCCGCCTCCCGGCGCCGAGGCCGCCTCGCGTCGTCGAGTACGCCCGCGACCCCGAGGGCTATAGGCCCGCGCCAGAGTCGGTCATCTGGGAGGTGACGAGCGCCTGCGACCTCGCCTGCGCGCACTGCCTGGCGAGCGCCGGCGGGAAGGCGCCAGGCGAGCTCGACGAGGCCGGCGCGCTCCGCGTGGTCGCCCGCCTGGCCGAGGCGGGCGTGCTGTCGGTCAACCTCGCCGGAGGGGAGCCCTTCCTGCGACCGGACCTGCTCGTGATCGTCGACGCGCTCGCCGCCGCCGGCGTCGCCGTCGACGTATCGACGAACGGCTTCGCGCTCGGGGACGGGACGATAGCCGAGCTCGCGGCCCGGCCGGTCTACTCGGTGCAGGTCAGCGTCGACGGGCTCCGCGACGAGCACGACCGCTTCCGCGGGCGCCCCGGCTCGTACGACGCCGCGCTCGGCTCGCTCGCGCGGCTCGCGGCCGCCGGCTTCAGGACCTCGGTCAGCATGGTCGTCACCCGGCGGAACGCCGGGGACGTCGCGGCGGTGGCCGAGACCGCCGCCGCGCTCGGCTGCGCCGCGTTCAAGCCCCTACCCTTCCTGCCGGCCGGCCGCGGCGCCGCGCGTCGGGACGAGCTGTCGCTCGACGGCCCGGGCCTCGTCGGCCTAGCCCGGACGATAGCGGGCCTCCGCGAACGCTACGCGGGCTCCATGTCGGTGTTCGGCGACTCGACCATGCCGTTCCTGCTCGAGGGCCGGAGCGCCGGGGCGCGCGGCCGCGGATGCGGGCCGGACGCCGCCGTCGGCTGCTCGGCCGGACGCAGCGGCCTCTACGTCGGCTCGGACGGCGTCGCCTACCCCTGCCCCTTCTTCAAGGACTTCCCGCTCGGCAGCCTGCTCGAGACGCGCCTCGAGGACCTGTGGGCCGACGCGCCGTTCCTGAACGAGCTCAGGCGCATGACCGCCGCCGACCTGGCCGGCGACGGCGGCCCCTGCTCCGGCTGCGGCCACCTGGGCGCGGAATGCTCGGGCGGCTGCCGCGCCGCGGCCTACCTGGCCACCGGCGACCCGCTCGGAGCCGACCCGACCTGCTATCGCCGTGCGCTCGAGGAGGCGGAACAAGATAGCCCCGGCGCCGCGGACTAGGCCTCGGGAGCGCCGCGGCCCGGGGCCCCTCGACCCGAGATGAAGAAAATCCGATAGCATATCGTCGAGGCGAGGTAGAGCCCGGCGGTCAGCGCGAACGAGGTCTTGAAGCCGCCGCGGTAGATCAGCTCGCCCGATATGCGCGCCGCCACGGTCCAGCTACCCGTCCACGACAGCATCTTGACCGCGTTAAGGAGGCTCTGCCGCTCCGGCGGCACCAGCTCGAGCGCGAAGTTGTCCTGGATCGGCGTCGACATGTTCATCAGCACCTGCCTGGCCAGGTAGGCCAGCAGCGCGAGCGGCAGGGCCCGCACCCAGCCGAGCACCAGGATCAGCGGCACCGACAGCACCTGCGTCCAGAACACCGCCCGCGGCTTGCCTATCCGCTTGGCGATGATAGGCCCGGCGACTATGCCGAGGAAGGTGGCCACCTGGCCGGCGGCGACAGCCGCGCCTATCGCCGCGTCGCTCATGCCGAACGCGTTCTTGAAGTACAGGTTGAGGTAGGGGATGGTCAGCCCGGCGCCCATGCCGACGAGGAAGCTCGGGAAGATCAGCTTGAGCCACAGCGGCGCGTCGATGCCGTCGAACCGACGCAGGCCGGGAGCGCGCATAGTCCGCGGCTCGCGCGACGGCGCGATGCGCGTGAACGGCCACACCGCCGCCGCGACGAAGGCCGCGCCGACGAGCAGCCCCGCCCGGTACGCCGTCAGCTCGCCGACCCCGAGACCGACCAGCCCGTCCTTGAGGCCGCCGCCGAGGAGCGAGCCTATCAACCCCGTGCCCATCGACAGGGCGCCGTTCAGGCTAAAAAGGTGCATCCGCTCCTTCTCGCCCGAGTTGCGCATGAAGAACGGCCCGGCGCTCACCTGGAACACGGTCGACAGCGCGCCGGCCATGAACACGGCCGACGATATGGCCGCCCCGGAGACGAACAGCGACTGGGCGACGTAGGCCGCCGCCGTCATAGCCGCGGCGACCGGCAGCAGCCTGCGCGGGTCGAAGCGCGCGGCCAGGATCGACGCCGGCAGCGCTATGATCGTCGAGCCGAGCGCCCTCGTCGCGAGCACCGCGCCTATCCCGGCCTCCGTGTAGGACAGGCGCTGGAGGTACAGGCTGAACAGCAGGCTGATCTGATTGGCCCCGACGTTCAGGAGGAAGCTCCCCGCCAGGAAGCGCCTCGCGTTCGGGCTGAACGACTTGAACGCTTCGATATACTCGTTGACGATACGCCTGACGGTGCTCACGGACGCGAGCTTATCCGCGCCGGCACCCGTGGTCAATCGGAGCCGGCGTTTCTACCGGCGCGCCCAGCGGGAGGAGGCGACTGCGGCGGCGGTACCGGCCTCCGCGTCATAGACGCCCAGGCCGAACGCCCGCGCGTCGCCCTCGGCCTGCAGCGGGAACGAGGCGGGCAGCACGCGCTGGCCTTCCTTGATCTCGTGGATGTAGCGCCCCTCGACGGAGCGGAGCGAGTACCCGTCGCGGACCGCGGCCGGCACCGCGCCGACGGCCCACTCGAGGTAGCGCACGTTGTTCACGTGCCCGTTCGTGTCGATATCGAGCGGCCGTACCTCGATAGACGGTCCGAGCCCCGACGGGTCGGCGATCGCCGGCAGCTCGGGAGCCTCGCCGCCAGCCCGGGGCGCGCGCCTCGACGGCGAGGCCGACGGGTCGGGCCTCCAGGCCGCCAGGATATCGCCGAGCACGGGAGTCGGGCGCCGACGCGCCAGGTCGTAAAAGGTCCACAGCGACCAGGCCCGTCCGATAGCAGCCCCGTCGCCCCCGCGGACCTCGAAGCCGCGCAGCCCGTAGAACAGCCGCGCCCCTGACATCCAGGTCTCGATCGAGAATTCCTCCCCGTAGCGGGGGTAGCGATCCATCTCGAAGCCGCCCTCGAGGAGTATCCAGCCGAGCCCCTCGGCCCGCAGGCGGAACACGTCCCATCCGGTCACGTCGCAGTGCGACACGGCCGTCTCCTCGAACAGCGCCATCATCGCGGCGGGCGTCGCCTCGCCTCGCTCGTCGAGCTCGCAGTAGTGAATAGTCCATGATGCCCAGTACGACGCGCCGACCCGAGCATAGGTTGCGAGACGGAACACGACGCGCCGCCCCATGCCGGCTCAGGAATGTATTCAGGCCTCATATATCATCTCGGCAGGGCCTGTCCAGGAGGCGGACCCCTCGCATCGCGAGGGGCGCCGTCTCCTGGACACCCGCCTCCGCGTGCATGCATGGCCTGGTTACGAGCAAGGTTTTCGGGGCGGCGCCTCGTGAAGTGCATGGGGCGGCTATCGGACGCCTGTTGTCGGTTCGGTTTGGGCTGCGCGTCGTGACCGGAAAGCGGGTAGAGCACAAGAGCCGGATAACCTTTCGGTCGTAGCACTCATGGAGCCCGATAACCGGGTATTATCC
>QKAK01000216.1 GCA_003247225.1 Spirochaetota bacterium
GGCCAGGCTCGGCAAGCTGGACGCCGCCAGGCTGCCGCCCGACTTCGACTACGCCGCCGTGCCGGGCCTGTCGGCAGAGTCGCTGGAGAAGCTGTCGGCGGCGAGGCCGCTGTCGCTCGGGCAGGCGTCGCGGATACCGGGGGTCAGGCCGAGCGACGTGGCGCTGCTGGCCGTCAGGCTGGCGGCCGGGGCCCGGGGCGGTCGCCCCTGAGGCCGGCGGCCGAGCCGAAGCGACTGCCTATGCACGGTCTCGGCGCGGGGCGCCCGAGGGGCGCGGACGCGCCCGGGGGTAGCGGTCCTAGTCGTCCTTATGGATACCGCAGAGCTTGGCGAGGTCGTCCTTGGCCTGGTCGAGCGCGGCCTGGTACTGGTCGCGCATCTGGCCGACGTTCTGCTTGTAGAACGCCGCGAAGTCTGGGTCCTGCATCGGGTCGATGCGCACGGGGCGGCCCATGCGGGCCGACATCTCCTGCTCCTTGGCCTTGAGCCTCGGGGCGTACTGCTTGCGGATCGCTTCCTCGACGCGCTTGGCGTCCTCGATGTAGCGGGCCAGGAAGCCGACGAGCTGCTCGAAGGTGGCCTGGATCTTCTTCTCGCCGAAGGGGACGACGTTCAGCGCCTTGAGGCCGTCGGCGACGGGCGCGAGCTCGGACTCGGGCTGCGCCACGGCGCTGGTCGGCAGCTGGATCCTCGAGACGAATACGTCGAAGGCGCCTTCGCGGGCCGCCTCGCGCCTGTCCTTGGCCAAGGCCGAGAAGCGGGCCTGGAAGTCCACGGCCGCCGGGTCGGCGAGGTACTCTCCGGCCAGGCGCTTGCCTTCCTGCTTAGCCTCGGCCGCCGCCAGGGCCTTGGGGTCCGCCTTCAGGTCCTTGGTCCGTTCCATCGCTATCTCGAGCGCGCTCTTGATCATCGCCATGCGTTTCTCCATCGTTAGTAGGTGTGAGCCTGCCGGGGCCGGCGGCCGCGATCGGCGCGGCGCGAAGGTCCCGCAGCATTATGCGCAGTTTGTCGAATATCGATACCGCCACGATCCCCCCGACGACGTATTCCAGCGTCGAGTACGCGGCCGGCGGCAGGTCCGCGACGAAGCGGAGCAGCTCGAACGCGTACAGGGCCATCGTCGAGGCGACGGTGGCCTTGCCGAGGAACGAGGTGCGCGGCGTCACGCGCTTCTTCACGGCTAGCACCGCGAGCACCATCAGCGTCTGGCCCGCGAGCCTCCCGACCAGCAGGTACAGGAACCACGCCGGTATGATGCGAAAGTAATAAAAGACGAGGCTGATGACAAACAGCAGCGAGTAGTCGCTGGCCGAGTCCATCATCCTGCCGACCCTGGTCGTCTCCTCGTAGCGCCGCGATACGAAGCCGTCGAGGAAGTCGGTGGCGAAGACGATCGCGACCAGGGCGACGAGGGCGTAGCGCACCGGGTAGTCGCGGCTGGCCAGGATCACGAACAGCACGGTCGGCAGGGTGCTGATCCTGAACAGGGTGATGCCGTTGGCCAGGTTGACGCGCTCGAGCCTGCGGCCTGACGGCTCGATGACGAAGTCGTTCCTGAATACGACGAGCAGCGCGAGGGTGAGCAGGTGGAAGCCTACCGAACTGATCGCGAACGGCAGCGCGAAGGCGCCGAAGAAGCCGAGCGGCAGGGCGTAGGCCGCGAAGACGGCGAACTGCGCCAACTGGTACGACGATAGAACGGCGACGAAGCTGCGGGTGAGCGTATCGAGCCGTTTCGATGGTTTCGCTAGAGCGGGCTGTCCGATTGGCATACGCGTCCTTGTCGGCCGATACGAGCCGCGAAAATGATACAACTTGACACCCCCGCTGTCAAATGGCCATACTTTCGGCATGAATGTCGCAGATGGCCTTACCGCGAGTCGCCTGGTGATGGCTCCCGTGTTCTTCGTAGTGTACATGTGGGGCGGTTCGCTCGGGTTGCCGGCCGGCGCCGCCGTCGCGATCCTCTGGGCCCTGTTCGCGCTGATCGAGCTGTCCGACCTGCTCGACGGCTGGGCCGCCAGGTCGATGAAGACCGTCAGCTCATTCGGCAAGCTGTTCGACCCGTTCGCCGACGTATTCGCCAGGCTGACCTACTTCGTATGCTTCGCGTTCACCGGCATCATGCCGCTGTGGATCTTCCTTATCATCATCTACAGGGAATTCTGCCAGCTATTCCTTAGGCAGCTGCTCGCCGAGCGCGGCGTGGCGATGGGCGCGAGGAAGGGCGGCAAGACGAAGGCCGTCTTCTATATGGTATCCGGCGCGGCCTCGTTGTTCCTGTGGAGCCTGAGGTCGCTCGGCGCCCTTCCCGGGACGCACGAGGGGATCGCCGTAGCGGTATTCGCGCTGTACTGCGTCTCGGCCGCCCTGTCGGTCGGATCGTTCGTCGACTATCTCGTGCAGTTCAAGAAGATCACCGCGGCCGGCGGCTGACCCATGAGGCCCGTAGCGTCGCTCTCGGCCGAGGAAGCCTCCTCGGTCAGGTTCGTACTGTTCGATATCGACGACACTATCACCGAGGACGGCCGGCTCCTGCGCGAGTCGTACGACGCGATCTGGTCGCTGTCCGAGGCCGGCGTCGCGGCCGTGCCGGTGACCGGCCGGCCAGCGGGCTGGTGCGACCTGATAGCCAGGCAATGGCCGGTAGCGGGCGTCGTCGGCGAGAACGGCGCCTTCGCGCTCTATATGGACGGCGATAGGCTCGAGTGCCTCTACCACGAGGCCGCGCCGGATCCCGCCGGCGTGCGCGAGCGCCTCGCGGCCCTCGGGCGGGACGCTCTCGAGGAGTTCCCGGGCCTGCGTATAGCCAAGGACCAGCCGTACCGCGTCTTCGACGTGGCCCTCGATTTCGCCGAGGAGGAGCCGAGGCTCGGGCTCGAGCTGGCCGTGCGGGTCAAGGCGTTCTGCGAGTCCCGCGGGGCCGTGGCCAAGGTCAGCTCCATCCACGTGAACGCGTGGTTCGGCGCCTACGATAAGCTGTCGATGGCCGAGCGATTCCTATCGAGCCGCTTCGGCTACGATCCGATACATGATTCGGCGTCGGTGATGTACTTCGGCGACTCCCCGAACGACGAGCCGATGTTCGGGCGTTTCCCGCTGTCGTGCGGCGTCGCGAACGTCTCCGGCTACGCGTCTATCCTCAAAGCCCCTCCGAAATTCGTGACTTCCCGTCCCTTCGGTTACGGTTTTGCCGAAGGCGTCGACGTATTGTTGCGGCTACGTGAAAATCGTTGAATTCCGATGCGAATTTTGTTCGAAACGCGTTGACACTCGCGGGGGCTTTCGGGTACCTTCTGTCTCGCCGCGGATGACGCGGCGCCGGAAACAGGTTAACGCCTCGGACCGGACGAGCGATGGTAGGAAGCGAAGAAAAAGCGATCCGAAAGCGCTTGACACGAATGATCGAAAGGCGCTATAAAAGGCGCCGCGCCAACGAAGCCGAGCTTCGGCGGCTGATACAGTCTGATCTGGCACGCAAGTTGCATGCTGGTGATGACAGTGGTCTTACACAGGTATAAGGGTGGGGAGAAGCAGGATAAGGAGCCCTGCCTCGAGCGGCAACGCGAGGGGGAGGGCGGCGATACGAATGCCACAAACTGCCGAGGAAAGCGCTTTCGGGCGCGAGTATGCGGCGAACCCGTAAGCCCCTTGAGTGGGGGTTTGCGACGCGGGGCCCGAGAGGGTTTCGCGAGGTTCATACTCTAATGAATCTAGCGGTCTTCGGACCGTTGGAATATATCATGAAGAGTTTGATCCT
>QKAK01000084.1 GCA_003247225.1 Spirochaetota bacterium
GAATATTACGACACGTACAAACGCCTATTCGACGATCTGGGGTTGCTTTAATGGGATTACTGGAGAAGGCGGCGAGCCGCTCAAGCGCGCTCGCCGCTAGGAACGAAGGCCTCCTGGCCATAAGCCAAAAAAAAAAGCCTCGGAGGTCCATCGCGAACCTCTCGACGCCCTTCTCAAGGGCATAGATAACCCGTACCTGGGCCTCAGGCTGGCGCTCGAGGCCCTTTCGGCCGCCGGCGTTCCGTGGGCCGGGTATTACTCGAGGCGGGTCGACTCGATAGTCCGCATCGCCTCGTACGGCGCATCCTTACCCGACGACGCGGCGTTCTCGGACCATCCGATGATCGCCGTCGACGGCGAACCCGGCGAGCCGTTGCGGCTCGAGGGCGACCAGTTCTTTATCACGCCTTCATCGACCGCCCTATCGGATGCATCCAAGTCGGAACTCCGACGCATAGCTCGCGCTTCTCCCGCGGCGTCGCTCAAGACGGCCCTACACCCGATAGAGCCGGCGTCGCCCGGGGAACTCGTCAGGATAGGGAGCGCGAAGCAGTACGGCTACGTATCGCTAGCCGTACTGGGCACCTCCGCGCTATCGAGCGCCGCCTCCAGGCTCTGCCCCCTCTCGTCTCCGGACGGCCTGGACGACGAACTGATATCGTGCGTATCGTCTATACTCGGCACGAGCGGACGAGCCTTCAGCCTGCCGGGAGGCGATTGCCTGATGGCGTTCTACACGCACTCGAACGGCGACGCCGAGCTGGCCGCGATTCAGGTGGCGCGCACGCTCAGGCGCGCGCTGGCGGCCGACCCCGCCTGGCCGCTGCCTACAGGCCCGTATACGTCGCTGAAGCTATCGGTATCCGATGCCGAGGCGAAGATACGCTCGTTCGTCGATGGACTGTGAGGCCCGCTTCGGCGGCCCTCCGCTAGAGGCGCCCGATCCGTCGTCGTTCCACTCCCGATACGCGCCGGAGCGGGAGGCGGCCAGGCACGTACGCGCCCGCATCGGCTCGAGGCGGCCGGCCATCGTCTACGTGATAGGCGGCGGCCTGGGGTACATCCATAAGGCCGTGGCAGAGCTACTGCCGACGTCCCGCGTAGTCTCGCTTCAGCCCTGCGACTCGTTCTACGGTTATCAGGCCTTCGAGGCGCCGATCGAATGGCGTCCGGGCGGCGACGAGCCGCTCGAATCCGTCTTGGCCCGTTCATTGGCGGACGGCCGGCTCGCGGGCGGCGTATCGGTCATCGAGTGGGCGCCGGTGACCAAGCGCTATCCGGCGCAGAGCGAGCGCATCAGGCTCGCCTTACGAGACGCGCTGGAATCCGCCAGCTCCGACGCCGCGACGAGCGCGTACTGGCCTGCCGCATGGCTGCGCAACGCCGGCCGCTTCGCCTCCGCGGCCCGGCGGGAGGCGCGCTTGGCAAGCGGATCCGGTACCGTGGTCATCGCCTGCGCCGGCCCTAGCCTCGCCCGCTACATGCCCGAGCTTAAGCGTCGCCGCGACGACATAGCCGTATGGGCCCTGGCGTCCGCCGTACCCGCGCTCGTCTCGGCCGGGCTGACGCCGGACCTGGCCCTGGCCACCGATCCCGGCTTCTGGAACGCCCTTCACCTGAGGTCCGTCGCGAGCCTCGGGATCCCTCTAGCCGTTACGCCGAGCGCCTACGCGACCGAAGACGCTATCGATCGATGCCCGATCATCGCGCTCGATACGGGGCTACCGTTCGAGCGAGCGGCCGTCGAGGCCTCGGGATTCTATGGCCTGCGTTGCTCCGCCTCGGGCAGCGCGGCCGGCACGGCCCTATCGCTCGCGCTATCGTGCACGAGCGGCCCGGTGGCGCTCGCCGGTTACGACCTAGCCGCCTTCGGCCCTGACGACCATTGCAGGCCCTACCCGTTCGACTCGCTCGACCGCGCGGCGGCGTCGAGGACGCGGCCGGAATCGTCGGCCAGGGCCGCTAGGACGCTCGACGGCTACCAGGCCGCCGACGGCGGATGGCGAGTCTCGCGCGCTTTCACGGCGTACGCCTCGTCTATCCGGCCTCCCGTGCGCTATCAAGGCAGGGCGTTCAGGCTCAGCGAATCCCCGGTGCCGACGCCGTTGCCGCGCGTCGCCAGGCTCGAAGACGTACCGCTCGCGCCCGGCGCGCCGCCGGCCGTACGTGCGCCCGACTCGGTTCCTCTCGAGACGGTAGCGGTCTCGCGGGCCGAGCGGCTCGAGGCGTACTTCGATCGCGTTTCGTCGTTGCTCGACGCGTCGCTGGCCGACGCGCGCGAGGCCCTGGCCGGGCAGTCGCCGATGCCTTTCGACGCGATGACCGTATACCGGGCCCTCGCCGGCGAGGCGTCGGCGCCCCTCGTAGCCTCGATGGCCAGGGGCGAGTCATCGGAACGCGAGCTGCTGGCCGTCCACGCGAAGGCCTCCGCTGCGCTCCGTTCGATGCGCGGAGGTTCCGGTGGCTGAGGCGAACCTGGCCCGCGCCCCAATCGACGCGCAGCTCTTCGAGCGCAACATGCTGGCCGTCGCGTCATGCCACGGACCGGTCTGCGCCGACAGGATACGCCTGGCTCGGTCCGACCCGCGGGTCGGCGTCCAAGCGTCCCGATCCGGGCATCCGGTGCCCTTCGTAGGCTCGGGCGCGCGACAGGCCTTCATGCACTCGAGGTTCGACCCGGTCCGGGAGGCGGGCCGCCTAGCCTCGAGCTACAGCAAGGCTGCGTTCTACGTCTTCCTCGGACTCGGCGCGGGCTACGAGGCGGCCGCGATGCTCGAGGCCGACCTCGTGACCAGGGGACTGATAGTCGAGTACGGGGCCGCCACGCTGCGGGCGGTGCTCGAGCGCATCGACCTGACCCACGTTCTCGGCGATCGGAGGCTCAGGCTCCTCGTCGACCCGGACGAATCGGAGCTGAACGAGGCCGTCGCCGGCTGCTACGTGCCGGCCGTGACCGGGGACTTCGTGTCGGTCCCGCTGCGCGGCAGGATAGACGCGGAGCCCGAGGCGTTCCATCGGGCGGCCGACGCGATACGCGGGTCGATCGAGGCCATATCCGACGACTATTCGGTCCAGTCGTTCTTCGGCAAGCGCTGGTTCTCGAACATCGTCCGCAACCTCGAGCTGTCGAACGCGCCGACGCCTCCGGTCGGCCCTATACGGTCGGCCTATATAACCGCCGCCGGACCTTCGCTCGAGCGCTACGCCGACGAGATCCGCGACCGCCCCAGGGACGCGTTCCTGATCGCTACCGACACGAGCCTCCGAGCCCTGCTCGGACGGGGCATACGGCCCGACGCGGTCATAAGCATCGACTGCCAGCAGATCAGCTACTATCACTTCTCGCTCGGCCTGCCCGCCGACGTACCGCTCTTCCTCGACCTGGCCTCCCCGCCCACCCTGTCGCGGCTGGCCGTCAAGCCGTATTTCTTCTCGTCGGGACACCCGCTGTCGCGCTACGTCGCGTCGCGCTACCGCGCCTTCCCCGTGCTCGACACCTCGGGCGGCAACGTGACCCACGCGGCGGTGTCGCTCGCCGAATACCTCGGCGCGTCGACCGTCAGGATCTTCGGGGCCGACTTCTCCTATCCGTTCGGCAAGAGCTACGCGAGGGGAACCTATATCTATCCGTACTTCGACGTCAGGCAGTCGAGGCTGCGGCCGTCGGAGTCGCTGTTCGCCGAGTTCCTGTACCGTAACCAGAGTATCTCGAGGGAAGAGGACGACGACGGCGCCTTCCGCTACGTGACCAAGCCGCTGGTGATGTACAAGGAGCGGCTCGAGCGGCTATCGGCCGTCGCCTCGTGCAGGATAGAGCGCGAGCGCGGCTTCGGCGTCCGAGCGGATACCCTGCGGGACGTGGCGCCGCGCGGGCGCGACTCGGGCCGGGTGTTCGCCGCCGGGCGGCCGTACCAGAAGCCGCTCGAGTTCCTGGCGGCGTACCACGCGGACATCGTCGCGCTCCCGGCGCCGTACCGGCACGCCGCCGCCTATCTCGACGGGCTATCCCCCCACGAGAAGGACGTGTGGACGACGATGCTGCCGGCCGCGGCCGTGCTCAGGCGCCTGGCCGGCGATACCCAGGCCGGGCCCGACGAGCTACTCACCGATACCAGGGACTGGTGCGCCGGTATAGTGCTGAACGAGCTGCGGCGATCGCGCTCGGGCGCCTAGCGATCCGAGAAGCGGTCCGCAACGCGACCGAATCGCCCCGCCGAAAGCCCCCAGGCCCGCCGCAGGTACGCGTCCAGCTCCTCGCCGCAGGCGCGTATCGATTCGAGCGCGGCGGCCTCGTCCCTGGCGAGCCGCTCGGCTCGGTCCGGATAAGCCTCGGCGAGCCGGAGCGATACGGCCGTGAAGTACGACCGCGCCGCCTTGACGCCCTGCTGCGTCAGGTAGGCCTGCAGCTCGTTGACGCATAGGTACTCGTCGCGCAGGTCGTACGATCGCCAGGCAAGGTGGGTCTTCCAGAAGAACGACGCCTCGGGGCCTAGCCCGTCCCATAGCCTGGCCGACAGCGCCCTGTACTCCGGATCCTGGAAGAACAGCGCGTGCGACGCCTCGTGGTCGATGAAACGGCGCCGGAGCTCGTCCGACGATTCTCGCGTTATGGAGATGACCGCGCCCTCGCCTTCCTCGGGCATGCCTCCGACGCCTAGCCTCAGGACTCCGCGCTCGAGCAGCAGCTCGCGGAAACGCTTCTCCTCCGCGTTCAGGTCGAAGCCCGTCTCGGCGGCCAGGGCGTAGAAGCCGGCGAGCGTGAAGGCCGGATAATCGTGGGCGTTCCATCCGTGGAGGCCGGCTATCTCGCCGTCGCCGGCCAGGCGCCCCCGGAAGCCCGGCTTCTCCGCGAAGAAGGCCAGGCGCTTCAGGTACCGGTCCTGCGTATCGTAATCGGCGAAGTCCAGGACGAGGGTAGCGGGCAATACGTCCCATCGGTAGATCGAATAATCCCCGGACGGGGCTGGCATGTACAGTATCGCGTGCAGGTCGGACAGCGGCGCGCCTCGGCCCGCCTCGATGCCGACCGAGGCTATGGCGGCGCCGGACTCGACGACGACGGCCGCGGCGTCGCCGAAGAAGGCCGTCGGCACGGCCGACAGGTCGCCCCCGCGGACGGACGCGGCGCAGGCTAGGCGTTCGCGGCCGTCGGGCCCGACGGCGATCATCCGGATTTCGCCGTCGGCGGCGAGGCGGACCGCTACCGAGGATCCGTCGCCCGGGGATACGGGCGTCCTGACGGTATAGAGGCCCGGCCCCTCGCCCGATACGACGCCGTGCCCTATCGTCACCCGCGCGCCGGCGCGCGAGTAGCCCTCGAGAACCGGAAGGACGGCCAGGGCCAGGACCTCGGCTCGGCCGTCGACCGCGCTTACCTCGATGGACGAGACGCGCATGCCCGGTTCGAGCCTCAGCCGAAGCTCGGTCTCGGCGCCGCGGGCCAGAACGGCTTCCGCGGACGCCAACGGCTCGGGATCGCGGCCTTCGGGAAGGAGCCGTACGCGTACCGAGCCGTATCCGCGTATGGATACGGCCAGGTCCTCGCTCGCGCGCGCCCGGTACGCGGACTCGGGCGTAAAGCGCGTCGAGGAGCCCGCCTCGACGCTCGCGCCGCCGTCCGAGTCGCTCGCGACTCGCGTAGCCTGGCCGTCCGAGCCGAGGAAGGCCAGGCCGTCCACGTAGGAGGAGCATGAGCACGGCGCCGTAAGCGCGGCCGCGGCGAACGCTAAGGCCAGGGCGCTTCGGAGCGTCCTACTCAAGGGCGAGCACGTCCCTGGTGATCAGCTGCGCGATCTGGTAGCGCTTCTGCGGATAGACCGAATCGTCGGTGCGCAGCAGGTTCGACCATCGGCCGGAGAAATCCTCGGGCAGCACGGTCAGCTCGGCCAGCGAGTCGGCCATCTGCCGGTCCGACGGCTCGAAGCGCTTATTGATCGCGAATAGCGCCGATACGCAGGCGCGCATGAAGCCGCCCAGCGATATGAAATAGAAGTAGCGGTCGTCCTTCATCGCGGCGCCGCCCAGGTCGCTCAGGCAATGCTCCATCTTCGACTGCTGGGCCTCGCGTATCCTGATCCAGAATTCAGGCGGGCAGTCCGCCAGCGCCTCGCGGACCCTCTCGAGGCGCTCGGTGCGCTTGAACAGTATCTTGCCGTTGACGACGCGGTATATGACGTAGGTGCCGACGGTGCCGAAGGCCCACCTGGCGTCGTAGCCGTTCCGTACGAAATCCTCGAGTATCTTGGCCTTCTTGAACTCGATGCGTATCGGGAGCCCGTCCAGGAAGAAGCGGTCCTTCTCGACCACGGCCGACGACTCGAAGGCGCCGGGGTTGTCGTACATCGCTTGGCGCTCCTCGCTCGACGGTATCTCGCCGTCGTAGTACACGTCGAAGACGAGGGCGAAGTACGGGTCGATCGCGTCGGTCTCCGTGGGGTTCATCGATAGGACGCAGTCGACGCTCGGCCAGGCGGCCAG
Organism: Spirochaetota bacterium; assembly: GCA_003247225.1. Lineage (GTDB taxonomy): Bacteria > Spirochaetota > Spirochaetia > Treponematales > UBA12059 > SZUA-370. Next base: position 6,478 of record QKAK01000084.1, read on the forward strand.
AACCGCGGTGATCCTCTCGGTCAGGAGCGCTATCTTTCTAAGCATGGCTGAACTTTCCTTTACAGGAGGATAGACCGAGTATACTATGCCTTCATGCCTTTGGGAACAACAGAAACCGTCGCTTCCATAGCGCTCGCGATGATACCGCCCGGCAACGTGGCCAAGGATATCTCGGGCGTACGCATGGCGTTCTGGTCGGAGCTCGGCGAGGCCAGCGCCCGCGCCTTCTTCGATTACCCGGTCGTATCGTGGATGGCCAGGCCCGTCGACGGGGCGGCCCTCGCCGCGGCCGCCGCGAGGTGCCTCCTGCCGTTCGAGCTGATCGGGCTCGAGCGGATAGGCGACGACGTATTCATCAGCATGCCTAGCGAATACGCGGCCGAGGCTCGCGCGCTGGCGGGGGTATTTCCCGAGGCGGGAGCCGATACCGAGTACCGCCCGGGGCCGTTCCCGGCCGGCCGCGGCTGCTACTGCGCGACGCTGTCCGCCGAAGGCGAGCCGGCCAGGCCGATCGTCGACCTGGTGCCCATCGTCGCTATCCGATCCAAGACCTACCTGCTCGCCCAGATCGAGCTGACCTGGGCGCCCGACGAGAGCCGCTCGTCGTCCTGGGCGACCCTTTCGTCGGCCCGCGTCAGCGTAAAGCCCGCGTAGCCGGTAACCACGGACGCCCTCGCGCCTTTTCAGAGTCGTCGGGCGCGTGCTATAGTCGGCCCGCCATACTAACCGCGATACTCTCGGAGGACCGATGCGTTCCCTTCACACGATTGCGTTCTCGGCCGTCATGGCCGTATCCGCCATGGTAGCGACCAACGTCGCCGTAGCCCAGGAGGCCGAGCCCCAGGCGCCCATCGCCTCGTCAGCGTTCGGCGCCTTCGAGCGCGGAGACGGCATCCTGTCGCTGTCGCTCGGCACGTCGGTACCGCTCGGGTTCTATAACCCGAACTCGTCGGCGTTCGAGGGCCCGAATTCGGGTGCCGGCTTCTCGTTCTCGCTGTCGTATACCGGTTTCCTGAGCGAGCGCTGGGGGCTGGCCGGAGACCTGTCCGGCGACTTCATCAGGACGGTCAACGACGACCAGCTGTTCATCGCCCCGATAGCGCTGCGCGCCGTGATGGCCTTCCCGGTCGGCGCCTTCGCGATAGCCCCGAGCGCCGGCCTCGGCGTCGCGATCAGCTCGCTCGGCAGCTACAAGCACGTCGACCCGCTGTTCAAGGCCGGCGGCACCTTCCTCTGGAAGGCCTCGAGCGACATGAGCTACGGGCTCAACCTGTACGCCAACGTCATACCGCAGATAATGACCGAGTATCCCGAGAACACGCGCGTCGGCTTCTTCCTGGACGCGACGCTTTCGGTCGCCTATCACCTGTAAGCGGAGGATCGAAGAATGAACGTACATAACCGAGCGCGCAAGGCGCTTCCGATCCTCGCCGTACTGGGCGCGGCCGTCGCCCTGGGCTCATGCGCCGAGGATCCGGCCGGCATCTTCTCCCGCGTGGTCAACGAGAAGCCTATATCGAGCAACCTGACCGAGGCGCTCGAGTACTCGAGCCCGTCCTTCGTCGTCCGGCTGGGCTCGAGCTACTACGCCGGCGTCGGCACGTTCTGGACCAAGGCCGACGGCGCCGATAACTGGACCAACGAGGTGACTCTCCCGGCCGACTTCGGCGACGCGACCGTGCTAGCGGGCAGCGGAGCGGTCGCCGGCGGCGCGATGTACGTGCTGTTCAGCGACTCGCTGACCGGCGACGGCCTCGGCGTCTGGTCGACGACGAACGGGACCTCCTGGACGGAGGTCGCGGGCCTGCCGACCGACGAGTACGTACGCTCGATCATGGCCGCTAACGGCACCCTGTTCGCCGTCGCCGCTAACGTCAGGACCACCAGCGACGACGCGGCATATTCGATATACTACCTGAGCGGCGGCTCTTTCGTAGCTAGTAACATCGTCGACAGCACGGCTATAGGCCTACCGAGCTCGGTCGCCTATAGCGGCGGGGCGTACTGGTTCGCCGCCGGCGACGCGCTCGTGTCCGGCGCCGATCCGGCGACTCTCGCCGTAGCTGCCGAACCGTCTTCCGGCGACTCATCGTATTCAGGCGTCTGCGCCTATGGCGTCGGCGTCATCGTCTCGACGAGGACCGGCTACCTGCACTACTACGACGGCGGCGCCTGGACCTCCGCGGGCGCCTTCGTCAACGCGAAGGACAAGGTCTTCTCGCTGTCGGAGCCGACCTACGTCGCCTCGGCGAACGCCCTGCTCGTCGGCACGAACATGAAGCCGCGCGCCTCGAGCGACACCCCTCCGGTCGACGGCTACCTCGAGTTCGACCTGTCCGGCGGCTTCGGCTCGGCGATGGAGCCGGTCGACGACCACGGCATCGTATCGGACGCGACCAATTTCGCGGCTAGCCTCGCGGACAAGTCGATCACCTCGATGCCGCTTTTCGACCTGGGCTCCGGCGAGTATAAGCTGTTCGCGCTGACCGACGGCGCCGGCCCCTGGTCCGATACCTACGAGAACGGCGCCTGGGGAGGCTGGGTCAGGGAATAGCCAGGGTGAGCGAGGACCTGTTCTCCGGTTCCGTCAAGGATGAGGCGCGCGGCCCGCTGGCCGACAGGATGCGGCCGCGCGACCTCGACGAGTTCATCGGCCAGGACCACATCGTCGGTCCCGGCCGACTCCTCAGGCGCGCGATCCAGCGCGACCGGCTGTCGTCCATCATCCTCTCCGGTCCCCCGGGCACCGGCAAGACGACGCTCGCCCGCGTCATAGCCAACACGACCAGCTCGCGCTTCATATCGATCAACGCGGTGCTCGCCGGCGTCCAGGCCATACGCGACGCGGTCGACTCGGCCAAGCGCGAGCGCGAGCTGTACGACCGGAGGACCATACTCTTCGTCGACGAGGTGCATCGCTGGAACAAGTCCCAGCAGGACGCGCTCTTACCCTACGTCGAGAACGGCACCATCGTCCTGATCGGCGCGACCACCGAGAACCCGTTCTTCGAGGTGAACAAGGCCCTCGTGTCGCGCTCCAGGGTGTTCCAGCTGCATCCGCTCGGCGACGACGACCTTACGGCCGCGGCCCGATCCGCCGTAGCCGACCGCGAGCGCGGGTACGGACGCTGGAAGGTCGAGTTCGACGGCGGCGCGCTCGAGCACCTCGTCAAGGTCTCCGACGGCGACGCGCGCAGCCTCCTCAACGCGCTCGAGCTTGCGATAGAGACGAGCGTCGAGCCGTGGCCGCCCGCCGACGGGGAGCGGGTCCTCGTCACGCTCGACGCGGCCGAGCAGAGCATCCAGCGCCGCGCCGTGCTGTACGACCGCGACGGCGACTACCACTACGACGCGTCGAGCGCCCTGATAAAGAGCCTGCGCGGCTCCGACCCCGACGCAGCCCTGTACTGGCTGGCCCGCATGGTCTACGCCGGCGAGGACCCTCGCTTCATCTTCAGGCGCCTCCTTATATCGGCTTCCGAGGACGTCGGCCTGGCCGACCCGGCCGCGATAGGCGTGGTCGCCTCCTGCGCCGAGGCCTACGAGCGCATCGGCCTGCCCGAGGGGCAGTTCCTGCTGACCGAGGCGGCCCTGTACCTAGCCACGGCGCCCAAGTCGAACTCGGCCCTCGCCTACTTCGACGCGCTCGCCGCGGTCGAGGCGGAACGGGCCGAGGTGCCCGATCACCTGAAGGACGCCAGCCGAGACGCCGAAGGCCTCGGCCACGGCGCCGGCTACCTCTACCCCCACGCGTACCGCAGCCACTGGACCGCCCAGCAGTACCTGCCCGACTCGCTGAAGGGAGCGGTCTTCTACCAGCCCGGTTCGCTCGGCCACGAGGCCCGCGTCCGCGACGAGGTGCTCAGGCGCCGCGACGCCCAGCTGGCCGCCTGGCTGTCGGGCGAGCTCGACGCCCCGTCTCCGACGGCCGCGCCTACGGCATCTCCGACGAGCCACGCCCAGGCGGCCTCGTGGACCGCGCGCGCCGATTCCGGCTCCGCCGGGGGCCTGGCCGGCCTGCGCGACCTCGTCTTCAAGCTGAGCTTCCCGCCCAGGCACGCCAACGCGCTCGTGCTCGCCGCCGACGACGGGCTCATGCTGCGCGAGGCGGTTAGGACCTGCTCCGAGGGCTCGGCCTGCGGCGTCTGCCGCGACGAGCAGTCTATCGAGCGCCTGGCGTACGCGTTCAGGGACGTCGAGGAACTGATGAGGCCGAGCCTGGTAGCCTGCGCCGACGCCGAGCGGATAGCCGACGCGGCCGTCGGGGCGGCCGGCCACGCCGGCTTCGACGTCGTCGTCGCGGCCGGCTTCCTGTCCGCCTACGGCGCGGAGTCGGCCGTCGAGGGAGGGCGCGCCCTTGTCGAGCGGCTGCGCTCCGGCGGACGGAAGCCGGCCTTCGCGTTCTGCGAGCGATCGCCCGTCGCCGGCGCCTTGCCCGCTATCGTCGCGCCGCTGCTCGGAGGGGACGCGCTCGCGGCGTTCGCCGCCGCCGACGAGGCCTTCTTCGCGTCGGGCGCGGCGCCGGGCTTCTCGCGGGAGCGCCTCGAGGCGGCCATCGTCGCGATGGGCCTCGAACCCGGGAGGAGCGAACCGTATCGCTACGACGCCAGGCGCGCCATAGGGCCACGCGACGCCGAGGCCTGGCTGTCGGCCGACTCCGCGTACGGGTCCGCCATCGCCTCGGCCATCGGAGGCGAAGCCGTCGCCGTCGTGCTCGACGCGCTCAAGAAGGCGGCCGAATCGGGCCAGGCCGCGTGGCCTAACCTCTGGACCGTTACGCTGGCTTGAGCCGGCCGCGATACGTCGCTATACTCCGCGTCTATGGGCATCAGGCTCGTCTACGGTCTCAAGACCGACGACGCATCGTACCTCGACTCGTTCTACCCGGCCAGGCGCCTGCGCGAGGCCGCCGCGGCGTCCGGCCTTGACTATGACGCCACGGTCCTGCCGCCATGGGCTCCGATGGACGCCGCCCTGGCCTTCTGCGCCGGCCACGCGGCCCTGGTTCGCGGCGACGCGCCGCCTGCCCTGTACGAGGCCCTCGAGTCGATCTGCCCCGTCGTCGTCAACGGAGCGGCGGCGACCCGGCTCGCCGGCGACAAGGCCGCCTCGGCCGAGCGTTTCTCGGCGATCGGCGCGCGTCACCCGCGAACCGTATTAGTCGACCTCGGCTCCGACGAGCCGCCCCTGGAGCCGCCCTTCGTACTCAAGCCGCGCTTCGGTAAGATGGGCCGCGGCGTCGAGCTCATAGAATCGGCGGAGGCATGGCGCGCTGCGGCGAGACGGCTCCGCGACGGCGCGGGCGCAGGCGGCTACGTCGCGCAGGACTATGTCGCGCAGGACTACGTCGTGACGAGCCGCGGCCGCGACCTGCGCTTCTTCTTCGCGCGTTTCGCCGGCATGGACGGTGCCGACGGCGAGGTCCCGCCCTGCGTCGCCGTATTGCGCGCCGGGCCTGGCCTGGCGTCGAACGCGCACGCCGGCGGCTCGATGGAGCCCTACGACGCGCCCGACGGCCTCGCCGACGAGGCGAGGCGCGTCTTCGCCGACTCGGGCCTGGCCTACGGCACGGTCGACTTCCTGTTCGCCGACGAGCCGGGCTCGTCGTTCTACGTCTGCGAGACGAACGCCTGCCCCGGCTTCGAGGCGTTCGAGGCCTGCACCGGGCTCGACGCGGCGGGCGCCATACTCGGGTGCGTATCGTACGCCGGAGGTACACGATGAAATTCGAAGACTCGGCTCAGGTCTACGCCTACCTGAACCGCTTCCTCAACTTCGAGCGCAAGCTCCAGCCGACAGAGTACCGCCTCGACCGCATGGCCAGGCTCAAGGAGATGTTCGGCCGCCCCGACGAGGGCTATCGCGTCTACCACGTCGCCGGTTCCAAGGGCAAGGGCTCCACGGCCACGATGCTCGCGGCGATGCTGAGCGCCTCGGGCCGAAGGACGGGCCTGTACACCTCGCCGCACCTCCTGTCCTTCACCGAGCGCATAGCGATAGACGGCGCGCCGGTCGACGAGGCGACCCTGACCGCCTGCGCCGAGGAACTATCCGTCAAGGTCGACGAGGAACGGGCCGACGGCTACCCAGGCGGCGAGGAGCCTACCTATTTCGAGCTCCTGACGATGCTCGCGTTCCTATGCTTCAGGCGCGCCGGCTGCGCCGACGCCGTCTTCGAGGTCGGCCTCGGCGGCAGGCTCGACTCGACGAACGTGGTCAGGCCGCTCGCCTGCCTTATCACCCCTATAGAACTGGAGCACACCGAGCTGCTCGGCGACACGATAGCCAAGATAGCGGCCGAGAAGGCCGGTATCATAAAGCCGGGGATACCCGTGTTCACGAGCGCCGCCAAGCCTGACGCGCTGCGGGTGATACGCGAGCGGGCCGGCGAGCTCGGCTGCCCCCTGACCGTGCTGGACGAGGCGGTCGAGCTGTCCGGCGCTACGATGAGCGAGCGTGGCACCGAGGCCGACGCCCGATGGCTCGTGCCCGGCGCGCTGGCCGAGCGGCTGCCTTCGCGGCTGTCGACGCCGATGATAGGCTCGGTGCAGCTCAGGAACGCGGCGCTCGCGGCCCTGGCGGCCGCCTCCGTAGGCTTGGGAGCCGACGATATCGCGCGAGGCCTCCGCTCGGCCAGGCTGCGCGCCCGATTCGAGATACTCGACGCCGGCGCCCGCGTGATCCTGGACGGCGCCCATACCGACGACTCGGTCCGGGCCTGCGTCGACGACTTCTCGCGCCTCTTCCCGGGCGGCGGGACGCTGCTGTTCGGCTGCGCCGCGGATAAGGCGGCCGACCGGATGGCCGCATCGCTGCGCTCCGCCTTCTCCGAGGTCGTCATAACCCGGCCAGGCACCTTCAAGGAGAGCGACCCCGCCGCGCTTGAGCGGGCGTTCACGGAGCGCGGATTCGAGGTCAGGAGGATCGACGACACGGCCGAGGCCGTCGCGACGGCGATCGACGCGGCCATCGCCTCCGGCCTGCCGCTCCTGGTGACCGGCTCGTTCTACCTGTGCGCCCACGCGGCTGCCGAGCTGGAGGCCAGGCGGGCCCGGCCGGTCTCCTAGCTCATCACCCGGTCGCGGCCGGCTTTCTTCGCCGTGTACATGACGGCGTCGGCGCGGCCGACCCAGTCGGCCACCGAGTCGCCCTTTCTTCGCTCGGCCGCGCCGATCGAAGCGCTGACCCGCACCCTGGCCCCGCCGAGGCTTATCTCGGCGGCCGCTATGGTGGCGCGGATGCGCTCGCCTATGGCCAGCGCCGCCTCGACTCCGCTACCGGGCAGGATCACGAAGAACTCGTCGCCGCCGTAGCGCCCCGCGAAGTCCTCCTTGCGGAGGCAGGCCCGCAGGGCGTCCCCGACGGCGCGCAGCGCCTCGTCCCCGACGAGATGGCCGTACGAATCGTTGACCGCCTTGAAGCGGTCCACGTCGACCAT
>QKAK01000047.1 GCA_003247225.1 Spirochaetota bacterium
GGGTTCCTCTCGAGGCGATCGACGCGGTCGCCGTCGACGATCGCTAGGAGCGGGCAGGCGTTGCCGCCGCAGTCCTTGCCGCAGAAGGTCGGTACTCGCCGTATCATGCCATGAGTAGACGACGGGCGGCGGCCCGCAGTCAAGGTCTCGCGGTTACTACCGCGCCGCGGCGGTAGCCGCGCGACGGCTTATTTGACACGATACCCGGTAGGGGCCATACTGGGGCGCCTGGGATCGGCGCGCCGGCTCCTCATCGAACCGCGGCTCCGGTCGTCCAGCCATACCATCATAAGGAGCGTCATCATGAATAAGAGCGTCATAGCCACCGCGTCGGCCCCGGCGGCCATCGGTCCCGTATTCGCAGGCGGTGAGAGCCGGCGACCTGGTATTCTGCTCGGGGCAGCTCGGCCTCGACCCCGCGACCGGCGAGTTCGCGCCCGGCGGCGTGCGCGGCCAGGCGGAGCAGGTGATGAAGAACGTCGAGGCCCTGGCGAAGGCCGCCGGCGGATCGCTCGAGAATATCGTCAAGACGACGATATTCCTCAAGGACATGGCCGACTTCCCGACGGTCAACGAGGTATACGGCGCCTGCTTCAAGGGCGACAAGCCGGCCCGCTCGACCGTCGCGGTCGCGGGGCTCCCCAAGGGCGGCCTGGTCGAGATCGAAGCGATCCTGTCGCTGTAGGCCATGTACGACTTCGATAGCCCGATAGACCGGCGGGGCACCGACTCGGTCAAATGGATGGCGGGCGATTCCTGCCGATCGTCGGTATGGCCCGACGTTATCCCGATGTGGGTGGCCGACATGGATTTCGCCTCGCCGCCGGCCGTCGCCCTGGCGGTCAGGCGGAGGGCCGAGCATCCGGTCTACGGCTACTCGATGAAGACCGAGGCCTTCTGCCGTTCGTACATCGACTGGATGGCCTCGCGCCACGGCGTCGGGGTCGAGCGCGGATGGCTGTCCTTCTCGCCGGGCATCGTGCCGGCGATCGCGACGGCCGTGCGCGCGCTGACCTCGCCGGGCGACGGCGTGGCCATCATGCCGCCGGTCTACCACCCGTTCAGGAACATGGTCGAGAAGAACGGACGGACCGTCGTCGAGGCCCCGCTGTCCAGGTCGGGCGGCCGCTACGGCATCGACCTGGGCGCGCTCGACGCGGCCTGCGCCCGCTCGAGGCTCCTGGTGCTCTGCAGCCCGCACAACCCGGTCGGGCGCGCGTGGACGAGGGACGAGCTGGAGGCCGTGTTCGACATAGCCGAGCGCCGCGACGTGATCGTGTTCTCCGACGAGATACACGGCGACCTGGTCTACGAGGCCGGACGCATGGTGCCGTCGCTCGCGTTGGGCGGCGGGGCTAGGAAGCGCCTCGTAGCCGCCTGGGCGCCGAGCAAGACCTTCAACATCGCCGGGCTCCAGGCCTCGTTCATCGTCACGCCGGATCCGGCCATCCGAGCCAGGTTCGACGCGGCGAGCGAGGCGACCGGCATAGGCTCGCCGAACTGCATGGCCCAGGACGCGGTGATAGCCGCCTATAACGAAGGCGGGCCGTGGCTCGACGAGGCGCTCCTCCACATGCGCGGCAACTACGACGCGCTCGCGGCGGGGCTCGCCGCCCGCGTCCCGGGCGTCGAGGCCTATCCGCTCGAGGGCACCTACCTGGCCTGGCTGGATTTCAGGGGCGTCGGGCTGGAAGGAGACGTCGGGCCCGAGATCGTCGAGCGCGCCGGCCTGTGGCTCGACGCCGGCGTACGCTTCGGCCCGGGCGGGGCCGGCTTCGCGCGCATGAACCTCGGCTGCCCGAGGCGCACGGTCGAGACGGCGGTGGACCGCCTGGCCGCGGCCTTCGGTCCCGGGGCCTAGCGCTCCTCCATCGCGATGGCGCCGTCGTCGCGCAGCGTGTACGCGACGGCGGCCAGGGCCTCGGGCTCGAACGGCGGCGTCTCCAGCTCCGCGACGGAGCAGCCGAGCGCCTTGGCCAGCCGCCCTCCGCCGAGGGCGTCGAGGAGGGGCCCGCGGTCTCCCTTGATCAGCGCCCCGTCGCCGTCGGCCGAGGCGCCCGAGAGCCTGTAGCGCCGCCGGCCGAACGCGAGCGAGGCGGGGCCGCGCACGTCGACCAGCTCGAAGGTCAGCCGCAGGTCGCCCGGCCCGAAGGACAGGTCCTGCTCGACTATCCCGCCGCCCCGCGCCGCGTAGCGCAGCGCTATCGACGAGCCGCCGGGGCCGGCCGCGTACACCGTTACGGCGGCCGCCTCCGTTCCGGGCGTCCAGGGCAGCCATCCCGACAGCCCCGCCGACAGCAGGGCGGCCGACGCGAACGCGGCCAGGGCGAGCGGGACGCCCGCCGCCCTCGGGAACAGCCCGACGAGCAGGCCGGCCGCGCCTCCGGCGGCGGCGTACCAGGCCGGGGCGGCCGGCGCGACGGCGGCCCTCGTCGCCGTCACGAAGCCCCACGCGGCGATAGCCACGACGGCGCTAGCCGCCGCCATCGCGGCGTTGGCCCGCCGCGTCCCGCCGCCGTCGCCCCGCCTCAGGATAGAGCGCAGGCCGGCCGCCCCGGCCAGCCCGGCGAAGAACGAGGCCGCCGCCATCGCGACGCCGAGCGCCTCGCCGACGACGGCCGGGTCAGAGGCCATAGACCCCCGCGTACTTATCGTTCAGGTAGCGCACGAAATGCGACGGGTCGAGCGGCGCCCCGGTGACCTTCTCCACGAGCTCGCCCGGCTTGTACATCGAGCCGGAACGATGCACGTTGGACCTCAGCCAGGACAGGATGGAACCGAGGTCGCCGAGCTCGACGGCGGCCTTCGGGTCGAGGCCCTGGGCCTTCATCGCGTCCCACCACTGGGCGCCGTAGAGGTTGCCCAGGGCGTAGCTCGGGAAATAGCCGAACGAGCCCATCGGCCAGTGTATGTCCTGGAGGCAGCCCTCGGCGTCGTTCTTGGGGGCGACGCCGAGCAGGCGCCTCATGCCCTCGTTCCAGGCCGCCGGCAGGTCGTCGACCGACAGGTCTCCCGACAGCATCCGGCCCTCGAGCTCGAAGCGCAGGATGACGTGCAGGCCGTAGGTCACCTCGTCCGCCTCGGTGCGTATCAGCGACGGCTCGACCTTGTTGATCGCGCGGTAGAACTCGTCGAGCCCGACGCCGTCGACCGCCGGGGCGATGATCTGCCTGAGCGCCGGAAGGTGCTGCAGCCAGAAGCCGAGCGAGCGGCCGACGGTGTTCTCCCAGAGCCGCGACTGCGACTCGTGCACGGCCATGCTGGAGGCCTCGGCGAGCGAGGTGCGGCGGTATTCCGGCGCCGGGTCTATGCCCATCTCGTACAGGGCGTGGCCGCTCTCGTGGATGGTGCTGAACAGGCTCGACGGGAAGAAGTCCTCGACGTAGCGGGTGGTGATGCGCACGTCCGACTCGCCGAGCGTCGTGGTGAACGGATGGGCCGTGGTGTCGAGCCTGCCCCGCTTCTCGTCGTAGGACAGCGCGCGCATGAAGTACGCGCTCGCCTCCGCCTGGGCGGCGGCCGGGCAGCGCCGGCGCAGGAACGAGTCGTCGATCTGGGGCTTGCCCCGTATCCTGTCGAGCAGGGCGACGAGCTCGACGCGCAGCGGCCCGAAGATCGAGGCGACCTGCTCCTCGGAGCCGCCTTCCTCGAATCGGTCGAGGAGCACGTCGTACGGCCTCTTGGACGGGTCGAGGCAGGCCGCCACCTTCTTGTTGTACTCGAGCATCCTGGACAGGTGCGGGGCGAAGGCCTTGAAGTCGTTATGCTTCCTGGCGTCGACCCAGGCGGCCTGGGACAGGCTCGTCGCCCTGGCCATCTCCGAGACGAGCTCGGCCGGCAGCTTGGTAGCCTGGTCGTACTTCCTCCGCATCACGCGCAGGTAGGCGCGGTCTATGGTAGGCAGGCTCCCCGGGCCCGACGGCTCGGCCTCGGTCGAGCCGAGCTCGTCGAGCAGGCGCCCTATCTCCGGGGCGGTAGCCTTCTCGTGGGCCAGCGTCTCGACGTAGGCGAGCTGGTCCGCCCTCTCGTCGATCGCGCCGGAGGGCATGTAGGTCTCCTGGTCCCAGCCGAGCGCGGCGCCGATGTGCTCCAGGAGCTTGGCTTCCGCGTCGAGCTTCCGCAGTAGTTCTATAGGTTTCATATATGCTCCCCTTCCGTATGGTTCTATCCGCCCGGCCATGATCGCACGCGGCGGGCGTTGACGCAACCGCGGGTTTCGGTCGACAATCGACGGGCTAACCAGAAACCATGTTCCGGAGGACGACGTGCCAGAAATCGACGGATCGGGAGACGGAGCGGCCGCTGCGGTCGAGGAGGGCGAGGGCCGGAAGCGACGGAGGCCCTTACGCGCGCTGGCCTGGATAGTCGGGATAGCCGTGGGCGTTCCCGCGCTGGCGGCCGCCGGATTGCTCGCCGTTTCGATGCTGTCGAGGAGCGATCCGGCCGCCCATATGCCGCCCGGGTTCCAGGCCTACGCGAGCCTCCCCTCGGCCGGGACTTTCGTCCGCGAGGCCCTCGACCTCAAGGCGCTCGACGCGGTCCTGTCGGGGCCGGGGCTCGGCGCCGCGCGCGGCCTGGTGCGGTCGCTGCGGGCCCAGCCCTTCCTGCGGACCGCCGCGTTCGACCGCCTGGCCGACCTCAGGGTCGACGCGGCGCTGTACGGCGGCGGCGGCTTCGTGGCGGCGGCCTCGCTCGGGTACCGGTCGGCGGCGCTGCGGCTGGCGCCGCTCGCGTCGAGGATAGCCCCGGGCCTGCTGGCCAAGGTACCCGGCCTCTCCTGGGAGCCCGACGCGACGCCGCCCCGCTTCGAGCTCAAGGCCGGCGATACGACCGTCTACGCCGTCCGGTACCGCGACGTACTCGTCGTCGCCTCGAGCGCGGAGCTGCTCGCGTCCGCCCGCGAGCCTTCCGGCGAAGGCGTCGACCCGGCCCTCGCGGAAGCCCTGGCCGAGCCGTCCTCGGGCTCGCTCCGCTTCCTAGCCGATCCCGCGACGCTGACCGCCGGCCTGGCCTCGGACGGCGGGCTCGCCGCCGGGCTCCTGTCCAAGATAGAATTCCCGTCGCTCGCCGTCGTCGACCTGACGCTCGAGGACGAGCGCGTCGCGCTGTCGGTCAGCCTGCCCTCGACGGTGAACGACCCCGGCTTGGCGCCGCTGCTCGAGCGCCGCTCGAGGACTCCCTCTATCCTGTCCCGTTTCCCCGAATCGGCGTCGTACTTCACGATGCTGGCCGCCGGCGAGCCGTCGGAGCTGTGGGCCGCCCTGTCGCCCGCGCTCGGCGACCCGGTCGTCTCCGCCTTCGATACCGCGGACAAGGCGTCCAGGCTGGCGCTCGGCCTCGGCGTCGACGAGCTCCTGTTCTCGTGGATGGGCGACGAGCTCGGCGTATACGGCAGCTCCCTCGGCTCCGAGCCGGTCTTCTTCGCGCGGATCGCCGACGAGAAGGCGCGCAGGCGGGTCTTCGATACCATCTTCGGCTCGCTCCTGGTCGGCCGCGACGTGTCGGCGATGGTCGGCGATACCCGCGTGCCGCGTATCGTGTTCCCGCCGTTCCTGCGCTCGTTCCTGGAGTCGCTCGGCGTGGGCCTCGTCGAGCCGTTCTACCTGGTCGAGGACGGCTACCTGTACGTCTGTCAGAGCGCCGAGCTGCTCGCGGCCGCGGTCGCCGAGACCAGGGACGGGCGCCTCCTGGTCAAGACGGAGCGCTGGAAGGACGGGGCGGCCGGCGTATCGCCCGAGTCGTCCGCCTCGCTGTTCTACTCGCTCGACCGGAGCGTGCCGTTCTTCATGCGCGGCGGCGCCGGGATAGCCTCGGCGCTCAAGCTGTACGGGCGGGGCGTCGCCTCGATCCGGCTGTCGCCCGGCTCCGTCAGGCTCGAGCTGTCGGCGATACCGGCGGCGAAGGGCGGCGCCGCGACGCTGCCGGGCTTCCCGCTCGACGCCGGCGGCAGGATGGGCTCGGACCCGGTCGTCGGCAGGGCCGCCTCGGGCGCGCCGGCGGCCTTCTGGCTGAGCGGCCAGAGGCTGCTCGGGATAGACCTGGCGTCCGGGGCGCGCTACGAGGCCGAGCTCGACGCGCCGGGCTGGCTGGCCGTCGAGGAGCGGGACGGCCGCGTCGCCGCGCTCTGGGCCGTCTCCGACCGCGGCACCGTCTACCGCCTGGACGCGACCCTGCAGTCGCTCGAGGGCTTCCCGCTCGTGACCGGGCAGAAGGTATCGGGGCCCTGCGTCGAGTCGCTCGGGCGCCTGGTCGTCCCGGTGGCCTCGGAGCCGGCGCTGATGATCGTATCGGCCGACGGCTCGACCCGCTTCTCCGGCGCCTTCGGCTCGAGGCCCCGATCCGCGCCGGCCGTCTCCGGCTACGCGCTGGCGGCCCTGCCGCGGTCGTTCGACTCGGAACTCTACCTGATGGACCTCGAGGGCGCCGTGCTGCCCGGCTGGCCCGTGCTCTTGCCCGGGATAGCCTCGGCGGCTCCCGCCTTCGCCGGCGCCGATACCGCGGCCGACGGCCGCGTGCTGGCGCTGACGGAGGCCGGCCAGCTGCTGGCCTACTCGATAGACGCGACCGCGTCGCAGGGCTTCCCGGTGCCGCTCGACGGCAGCTTCGACGCGGCCCCCGTATGGGCGCCCGGTTGGCGGGCCGTCTACGCGCTGTCGGTCGAGGGCACGCTGTACAAGGTGGGCCTGGACGGCTCGACGCTCGGATCCGTCCGGGTCGGCCGGCAGCCGGCCCGCGGGGCCGCGGTCACGGCCTACGATTCCGACGGGGACGGCCGCGAGGAGCTGTACGTGTCGGGCGGCGGCGACGCGCTGTACGCGTTCTCCGGCGACCTGGCGCCGCTGCCCGGGTATCCGGTCTCCGGGTCGGGCGCGCCGCGTTTCATCGACATAGACGGCGACGGCGCGGACGACATGGTCGCGCGCGGCGCCGACGATACCCTGCGCGCCTACTCCGGCCGCTGAAAGGAATGACGTGATGAAGAGACCGCTAAGGATCGCGGCCGCGCTCGCGGCGGCCGTCGCCGCCGGATTCGCCGCCGCCTCGTGCGCCTCGATCCAGAGGGACGTGTACTACGACGCTCCCGCCGGCGAGGATCCGGCCGAGCTCGCCGAGATAGAGTCGAGCCTCGTGCTGTCGAGGGCGGTGCCCGGGGCCGGCGACCTGGCCGCCGCGCGCTCGCGCCTCGCGGAGCTGGCGGCCGCGCCGTCGAGCGACTCGGCCAGGAGCGCCAGGATACTCGCCCTGTCGGCCGAGGCCGCCCTCCAGTCCGGCGACAGGGCCGCGGCAGCCAGGCTGCTGGCCGGCGCGAAGGCGGCGTACCAGGGCGACGAGGTCGCCGCCGTCGTCGAGTCGCGCCTGGCCGCGAGCCCCGCGGAGCGCCTGGCCGCGCTCCAGCGTTCGTCGGCCGTCGCCGACGGCGGCTACCGCGTCGCGGCCGAGACCGGTTCCGCCCTGCTGGCGCTCGGCCGCATCCGCGAGGCCCTCGTCGCGTTCGACGCGTCCCTGCCGAAGCTCGGCGAGGAGTACGCCCTGCTGTTCGGCGACGAGCGGGACCGGGCCTGGTCCCTGCGCGACGCCGAGTCCGCGCCGTCCGCCGACGCCTCGGCCTACCTGACGCGCGAGCCGATCACCCTGCTCGGCATGGCGGCCGTAGCCCAGTCCGAGACCACCGCGATGGACCGCGTCACCGGCGGCGCGCCGTGGGCCGCGGGCGTGCTGTTCGAGCGGCTCAAGGCCGCGGGCTGGTACCTCGACCAGGGCGCCGACGCGAAGGCCGCGGCCACGAGGAAGGACGCGGCCCTGTTCCTCTGGACGATGATGAGCCGGGGAGACCGGGCGATGGCCGCCCGCTACACGGCCCGCTACGCCTCTCGGGGCCGCAGTCCCGTGCCCGACGTGCCGCTCGGCTCGCCGTACTTCGACGCGGCCCTCGGCGTCGTCGAGGAGGGCGTAATGGCCCTGGTCGACGGCAGCGCCTTTAATCCCGACGGCCCGGCCTCGGGCCTCGAGTTCTACGGTTGGCTGCTCGCGGCCGCGGCCTGGCGCTAGGGCGGCGTTGTTCCTCCGCGAGATAGAGGCGCCGGTATCCGACCTCAAGGGAGCCGGGCCGTCGGTCTGCAAGCGCCTGGCCAGGCTCGGCGTCTACACCGGCGCCGACCTCCTCCTCCTGGCCCCGCGAGACTACGAGGACCGGTCGGCGCCGAGGCTCCTGTCCGAATTCGGACAGGGCCCGGTCAACTGCCGCGTCGCCGTGGTCGCCCACGACTGGTTCGGCTTCGGCCGCATGCGTACCCTCAAGGTATGGGTCGAGGACGAGCGGGGGACGAAGGCCGCCCTCGTCTGCTTCAACCGGCCCTTCCTCGAGCGCAGCCTGCCGGTCGGCTCCTCGCTGAAGCTGTACGGACGCTTCGACTACCGCTATTCCGAGCTCCAGTCGTCGGCCTTCGACGCGGAGCCGCTCGACGGGTCGGCCGACGGAGCGCCCGACGGCGTCCGCCCGGTCTACCCGCTGACCGAGGGACTCGGCCAGTCGACGATGCGCAAGCTCGTAGCCGGGGCCCTGGCGCGCTGGGGCTCGGTGGACGACGAGGTGCCGCCGTCCGTCCGGGAACGCCGCGGGCTACTACGCAAGGCGGAGGCCCTGCGCGCCCTACACGCCCCCTCGACGCCGGCGGAGACGCTCGAGGCCAGGCGCGCCCTCGCCTACGAGGAGCTGTTCTACCTGCAGGTGATGATAGCCAGGCGCGCGGCGTCGCGGCGATCCGACGAGCGGCCTCGAGATCCGCCTCCGCCGGGCCTGGCGATCGCCCTCGAGGAGCGGCTGCCGTTCGAGCTGACCGCCGACCAGAAGGCCGCGATCGCCGATATCGTCGCCGACATGTCCGGCCCCTACCCGATGGCCCGACTCCTCCAGGGCGACGTGGGCTCGGGCAAGACCCTGGTCGCGTTCTTCGCGGCGCTGTACGCCATAGCCTCCGGCGGCCAGGCGGCGATGATGGCCCCGACCGAGCTGCTGGCGAGGCAGCACGCCGATACCGCCGCCAGGCTGCTCGAGCCGCTCGGCGTCCGCCTGGCCTTCCTGTCCGGGAACGTCGCCGACGCGGCCAGGCGCCCGCTGTTGGCCGCCCTGGCCCGCGGCGAGGTGGACCTCGTCGTCGGCACGCACGCGCTGTTCTCCGGGGACGTCGAGTACAAGGACCTCCGGCTGGTAGTCGTCGACGAGCAGCAGCGCTTCGGCGTGCTCCAGCGCCTGGCGCTCGGGGCCAAGGGGCGCAAGCCCGACACGCTGATGATGACCGCGACGCCCATACCGAGGACGCTGGCGCTGACCGCCTTCGGGGACCTGTCCGTCTCGACGATACGCACGATGCCGAAAGGCCGCAAGCCGATAATCACGCACCTGGCCAAGGACGGTAACGAGGCCAAGGTGTACGAATTCGTGCGGCGCGAGCTGGCTGCCGGACGGCGCGCGTATTTCGTCTACCCGCTGGTGGACCGCTCCGACCGGCTGGCCCTGAAGGACGCCGAGGCGATGTACGAGCGCCTGTCGCGCGACGTGTACCCCGAGTTCCGGGGCGGCCTGATCCACGCCAGGCTGCCCGAGGACAGGAAGCGCCAGACGATGGCCGACTTCGCCGCGGGCGAGCTGTCGTTCATCGTCGCGACGAGCGTCGTCGAGGTCGGCGTCGACGTGCCCGAGGCCACCTGCATGGTCGTCGAGCACGCCGAGCGCTTCGGGCTGGCTGCCCTGCATCAGCTGCGCGGCAGGGTGGGGCGCAGCGACCTGCAGTCGTACTGCTTCCTCGTCTGGTCGGACGGCGGGGCGGAGGACGGGGCCAGGCTGTCAGAGGACGGCAAGCGCCGCGTGATGGCGATGAAGGCTACGACCGACGGCTTCGAGATAGCCGAGGAGGACCTGCGGATCCGCGGCCCCGGCGAGATCACCGGCACGACCCAGGCCGGCTCGCTCCGGCTGGCCTTCGCCGATCCGGTGCGCGACGCCGAGCTCCTCGAGGCGGCCAGGGACGACGCCGCGGCCCTCCTCGGCGCCGATCCCGGGCTCGTCGGGCAGGAGGGCGGGATAGTCCGCGCGGTGCTCGAGCGGGCCAGCCCGTTCTCGGAGCGCACCGCCGCCGTCGGCTGACGCCGCGCCGGCCCGCGTCGCGCCGGCCGACCGCGCGACGTTGCCCGGCCGCCGGTATCCTAGTATACTCCTTAGTTGTTAAGCACTGAGAACACCACATCGCGCAGGTTCTGCGCATACGAGGAGCCGGCCTGTGCACGTGCTTATGGTAACCAGCGAGGCGACGCCCTACGCCAAGTCGGGCGGGCTCGCGGACGCTGTCTCCGCCCTATCCAAAGCCCTGCGCCGCCTCGGGCACGACGTCCGCGTCGTGATGCCCCGATACGGATCGATCCCCGTCGAGGGCCTGTCGCGGCAGGCGGGCGAGCTCGTCGTCGAGATGGGCGGCTCGGTCGAGCGGGCCGCGGTCTATAAGGGCCTCCTGCCCGATTCCGACCTGCCCGTGTACTTCGTCGACCACCCCGGCTTCTTCGGCCGCGACGGCCTCTACGGCGACAAGGCCGAGCCGGATTATACCGACAACCCGCGCCGCTTCGCGTTCCTGTCCAAGGCGGCCTTCAGGCTATGCGACGGGCTGCGCTGGAGGCCAGACGTCTTCCACGCCCACGATTGGCCCGGCGGCTTCCTGCCGGCCTACCTCCGATATTCAGAACCGGCCTACGCGTCGTCTGCCAGCCTCCTCAGTATCCATAACCTCGGCTACCAGGGCGTCTATTCCAAGGACGACTATCCGTACCTCGGCCTGCCCTGGGAGCTGTTCCACGGCGCCGGCTTCGAGTACTACGACTCGATCAACGCGCTCAAGGCCGGCATCGTCTGCGCCGACGGGCTCTCGACCGTGTCGCCTACCTACGCGCGCGAGATCCAGACGCCGGAGTACGGATGCACCCTGGACGGGCTGCTGCGCTCGAGGGGAGCCGACCTCGTCGGCATCCTCAACGGGGTGGACGCCCAGGACTGGGACCCGGCCCATGACCGTTACCTGCCTGCGCGTTACTCGGCCGACGACCTGGGCGGCAAGGCCGCCTGCAAGGCAGCCCTGCAGCGCGAATTCGGCCTTCCCGAGGACCCCGACAAGCCTCTGATCGGCATGGTATCGCGCCTGACCGACCAGAAGGGCATAGGCGAGCTGTTCGGGCCAACCTACGGCTGCGTCGAGGGACTGTGCCGCGACATGGACCTGCAGTTCGTCGTACAGGGCTCGGGCGAGCCCTGGTGCGAGCGCGCCATCGCCGAGCTGGCCGGCCGGCTGCCCAATTTCGGCGCGAGGGTCGGCTACTCGGAGCCCGTAGCCCACCTGATCGAGGCCGGCTCGGACTTCTTCATGATGCCGAGCCGCTACGAGCCATGCGGCCTCAACCAGATGTACTCGCTGCGCTACGGTACCCTGCCGATAGCCCACCGTACCGGCGGCCTCGCCGACACCATCTCGAACTTCGACCAGGAGACCGGCGCCGGCACCGGCTTCCTGTTCGACTACCTGACCCCGCGCGCCGTGTACGACACGGCCGGCTGGGCCGTCTGGGCCTTCTACAACCGGCCCGGGCAGATAGAGGCGATGCGCAGGCGCGCGATGGCGATAGATTTCTCGTGGTCGGCCGCAGCCCGCGAGTACGAGGCTCTCTACGCGAGCCTCGTCGGCGCATGATAGAATACCCCGGCAAGCGATAGAGGAGAGGTAATGGCCAAGGATACGAACGTGCTCGAGTACGACAGGACCGCAGTCAGGGAGGCCATAGTCGGCGCCCTCAAGAAGCGCAAGGGCGAGGCGGCGCCGGCCGACGTCGTCGCCTTTACCGGGCTGCCGAAGCCGCAGGTGGACGCGGAGCTGCCGGCGGTCGCCGACGAGTACTCGGGCCGGCTCAAGGTGACCGAGTCTGGCGAGATCCTGTACTCCTTCCCCGACGGCTTCCATAGCCGCTACCGGGGCCTCGGGCCGACGGCCAGGCGACTGGCCCGGGCAGCCGGCAAGGCCGCGGTCAAGGTCGGTACCTTCCTGTTCAAGGCCTGGATCATGGTCATGCTCGTCGGCTATTTCGCCCTGTTCGTCGCCCTGGTGGTACTATCGCTGGTCGCCTCGGTGGCCGGCGGCGCGTCCGACCGGAACGGCAAGAGCCGCAGCCGCGGCGGCGGCCTGGCCCTGACCGGCCGCCTCGTCGACCTGCTCGTACGCGTCTGGTTCTATAACGAGGTCTTCTCGTCGCCGGGCCAGCGCCGCTACGCGGGCTCCCGGTCCAGGACCAAGGAGAACCGCCGGCCGCTCCACAAGGCGATCTTCTCGTTCGTCTTCGGCGAGGACGACCCGAACGCCGACCACGAGGCCGTCCAGAAGCGCGCCTTCGTCGCCCTAGCCAGGGTCAAGAAGGGCGTCATACTGCTCGAGGACTTCATGGCGCTGACGGGCCTGCCGCCGGAAGAGGCCGACCTCGCGATCAACCGCTACCTGTACGAATTCGAGGGCAGCCCCGAGGTCAGCGAGGCCGGCACGGTCTACTATCGCTTCCCGAAGCTGCTCCTTCGGGCCAGGGGCGACGACGCGGGCGTCACCGACTCCCCGTTCAAGCGCCTACGGCCCTTCTCGGCCAACGACAAGAAGTCGAACGCCTGGTACGCCGGCATCAACGGGGTGAACCTGGCCTTCGGATCGTATTTCCTGTACTGCTCCCTGGCGATCGAGACGCTGGCGAGCCGGCCGGTCACCGGCGGCACCTACCTCTTCTGGTTCGTCGCCAGGTTCTTCTCGCAGCTGTTCGCCAATCCGCTCGGCGTCATAAGCGTCGGCCTCGGCGTCGTGCCGCTGGTCTTCTCGCTGCTGTTCTGGGCCGTCCCCATCCTGCGGTCCGGCTCGGTGGCCAGGCAGAACGAGCGCATCAAGCGCGAGAACCTGCGCAGGGTGGTCTACGCGTCGGCCGTGGAGCGGCCGTCGTCGGCCCGGACTCCCGAGCCCGAGTCGCTGCCGGCGGTAGCGAGGCCGTCGGGCCGGGACGAGCCGCGCAAGGCCCTCGAGGACCTGGCCGCCTACGAGGGCGGAGAGCCGATCGAAGGCGGCGCGTGGCGCCTCGCGGAGCTCGAGCGGAAGCTGGCCGACGCCGAGGGCGTCCGTCGGGCGGTGCGCCCCGAGGACTACGACCTGGGCGGCGTCGCCTTCGACTCCGGATCGTGACGGCGAACCGGGAGGCCGAGGCCTCCCCGTCCAGGGCGAGGGGCGTCGCGCTCGCCGTCGTCTCGGCGGTCACCTTCTCGACGCTCGGCCTGTTCGCCAAGCTCGCCTACTCTCAGGGCATGGCTCCTGCCCAGGCCCTGGCCTGGCGCTTCAGCCTGGCCGCCGTCATCCTGTGGTGCATCCTGCTCAGGCGGGGCGGCCATCGCAAGCCGTGGCGGCAGTACCGCTCGGCCCTGCTGCTCGGCGCCTTCGGCTTCGCGCCCCAGGCCGGGCTGTTCTTCGTGACGGTCAGGTTCCTCGACCCGGGCCTCGCGTCCCTGCTCCTGTACCTGTACCCTGCCTTCGTCGTGGCCGTCTGGTTCCTGTTCTTCGGCCGCAAGCCCAGGCGCGAGCAGGTCGCGGCCCTCGTCCTATCCGGGGCGGGCTGCGTCCTGACCCTGTGGACGAGGGGCTCGTACCCGCTCGTCGGCTACCTGCTCGGCCTGTCGGTCGCCGTCAGCTACGCCGTCTACCTCGTCGTCGGCGAGCGAGTCACCGTTGGCATCGACTCGACCTTCCTGACGGCCAACCTGATGACGGTGTCCGCCGCGATCTACTGGATCGTCACGCTAGCCTCGGGCTCGTTCTTCCTGCCCACGTCGATCGCGTCGATCGCGGGCGTCGTCGGCATAGCCGTGGTCGGCTCGGTCATCCCCATCGTCACGCTGTTCGCGTCGATACGTATCATAGGCTCGTCGGACGCGTCGCTCGTGTCTACGATCGAGCCGCTGTTCACCGTGAGC
>QKAK01000097.1 GCA_003247225.1 Spirochaetota bacterium
CTTCTGCGCGTGGTCGAGCTTGCGTATGCGCTCGATGTTCTCCTCGGCCAGGCGGCGCTCGTCGGTCACGTCCCTCGCTATGATCGCCAGGATAGTCCCGTCCGTAAGCGGTATCGGGAACAGGTCGTTCTGGACGATCCGCCTCGAGCCGTCGCGCCTCCAGATAACCGTCTCGAGTACCCGCCGCTGCCGTGCCGGGTCGCGCATAGCCAGCATGGCCCTGATAGCCCTCCGCATGCGGGCAGGCTCGACGCCGCTCTCCGGCTGCACCATGGTCAGGACGTCCCAGTAGTGGCTCCCGAGCGCTTCCTCGGCCTCGATGCCCGTCATCGCGACCATCGGGTAGTTCCAGCGGACGATGAGGCCGTCCGCGTCGGTCAGCACGATGCCGTCGAGCGACCTGGCGATGAACTCGTCGAGCAGCCTGTCGGCGTCGGCGAGCCGGCGCTTGGTCCGCGCGTTGGCGAACTCGGCGCGCAGGTCGACGGCGGTCAGGACGGAGCCCTCGGAACCCGACTCGCCTACGGGGTGGACCCAGAGGCTCACGGGTATGGAATCGGGGCCGAGCGTGGCGGATACGCCCCGGGGCTCGAGCCTGTATACCGACGGGTCCTTGAGCCAGCGCTCTACGTCGCCTCGCAGGAATTCGTCGCAGCGCATACCCCTGGCGCCATTGAGGCCGGTCGCGCCGATAGCGGCGATGGCGCTCGGATTCGCCCATACCAGGCGGGCCCCCTCGTCTACATATATGACGAACTCGCCGAGGCTCTCGAGCACCGATACGGCCTCGCCGGGGGGCAATATAGACAGGAGGCCGTAGCGTTTCATCGAGTAGATCATGCCCAAGGACAGGATCAGGATCCACAGGATCGCCATGTTCGGGAAATCGACGCCGAGCATCAGGAAAGCCGTATCGGTCGTGAAGCCCAGGAGGCTGGAAGCGACGTACGATCGCCCGAGCACCGACAGCCGCTTAGCCGTACGCCTGTCCGCGGCCTTCCTCCGCGCGGCGAAGATTATAAAGCCCGAGGCTACGACCATGGCCAGGTAGTGGCAGACGAAGAAGGCGTACGCCGCGTTCGCGTTGACCGCGAGCATCCAGTACCCGCCCCTATAGACCGGCTCGGCGATGACGTAGATCGGCGTCAGGAAGCATAGCGCCGCTCCCGGAGCGTAGAGGGCGACCAGCAGCGGACGGCCGTAGCGGCCGGCGAGGACCGGATTATCGGTCACGCTGAGCGAGAAATGCAGGATCAGCGGGGGGAAAAGCGCCCAGGTCCACGAGAAGGCCCGGTACAGCGCGAGCGCCCGTTCCGGATCGTCGGCGCCGTACCAGAACGATGCCGCCGCCGCCCAGGTCGCGAACAGGACGTTGAAGACGACCGCGATCCGATTCGGCCTCGCCTCCCGGTTCAGCGAGTACACCATCCAGGCGCAATACGCGAATACGATCGCCGCTACGATCGACGCCCTAGATAGGCACTGCTGAGTGAAAACGTCGCTCATGCGCGGATTCTACCCTACGACGTGACTAAAGAAAAGGCGGGGAGGCTTAGCCTCCCCGCCCGACGATACGGAGATACCGCGCCGCGGCCGCTAGCCTCGGTAGCAGAGTACCGGGCACCTCGCGGCGGCCACCTCGTCCAGGCGGCCGACCGGCGTGGCGTGCGGCGCCTCGCGGAGCAGCTCGGGAGAGGTCCTCGCCTCCTCGGCTATCTTCAGCATCGCCTCGACGAAGCCGTCGAGCGTCTCCTTGCTCTCGGTCTCGGTCGGCTCTATCATCAGGGCCTCCGGGACGATCAGCGGGAAATAGATTGTCGGCGGATGGAAGCCGTAATCTATCATGCGCTTGGCGATGTCCAGGGTATGCACGCCGTCGGCGAAGTTACCCATCGCGACGAATTCGTGCATGCAGCGGCGAGGGTACTTGACCGGGTAGGCCTTCTCGAGCCTCGCCTTGAGGTAGTTCGCGTTGAGCACCGCCGACTCGGCCACGCGGCGCAGGCCCTCGGCCCCGAGCATCCTGATGTAGGTATAGGCCCTGACCAGCACGCCGAAGTTGCCGTAGAAGGCCTTCATGCGGCCGATGGTCCGCTCCGGGACCTCCATCGCGTAGGCCTCGCCCTTCCGCCCGGCTATCGGGCCGGGCAGGAACGCGGCGAGGGCCTTGCCGGCGCCGACCATGCCGACGCCCGGGCCGCCGCCGCCGTGCGGCGTCGAGAAGGTCTTATGCAGGTTGAAGTGCATCACGTCGATGCCGACGTCGGCCGGCCTGAGCACGCCGGTCAGCGCGTTCATGTTCGCGCCGTCGCCGTACACGAGTCCGCCGGCCTCGTGCACTATCCTGGCTATGGCCTCGATATTGCGCTCGAAGAGGCCGAGCGTGCTCGGGTTGGTGATCATGATGCCTGCGACCGTATCGTCGCAGGCGGCCTTGAGCGCGGCCATGTCGACGCCTCCGTCGGCGTCGCTCGGAATGGTGACCGTGGTCAGGCCCGCCATCGTGCAAGACGCCGGGTTGGTGCCGTGGGCGCTGTCGGGTATCAGCATCTTGACGCGCCGGGAGTCGCCCCGGGACAGGTGGTAGGCCCGTATCATGAAGACGCCGGCCAGCTCGCCGTGGGCGCCGGCGGCCGGCTGGAGGCTCACCGCCTCGAAGCCGCCGATCGCCTTGAGGCTCTCCTGCAGCTTCCAGATCAGCTCGATCGAGCCCTGGTTGCATCGGTCGGACGCGAGCGGATGGGAACCCTTCCAGCCGGGCAGCGCGGCGGCGGCCTCGTTGGCCTTGGGGTTGTACTTCATCGTGCAGCTTCCGAGCGGGTAGAACTCGGTGTCGATCGAGTAGTTCTTCTGCGACAGCCTGGTGAAGTGCCTGACGACGGTCAGCTCGTCGAGCTCCGGCAGCTTAAGCTCGTCGCGGAGCAGCGCCTCGGGCACGGGGACCGCGGGTACGTCGCGCTTGGGCAGGGCCACGCCGACTCGCCCGGGGCTCGACAGCTCGAAGGCCAGGGGTTCGGGTTTCAGGTTCATACGGAGGCCTCCTCGAGCGACCTCGCCAGGAGCTCGATCTGTTCCCTGGTGTTCATCTCGGTGACGCATACGAGCAGCTCGTGCGTCCGATCCGGATAGTAGCGCGACAGGGCCAGGCCGGGCATGACGCCGCGGCGCTCGAGCTTCTCGACTATCGAGGCCGCGGGCACCGGCGTCTTGACGACGAATTCCTTGAAGTACTCGCCGTCGGCCACGGCGAAGCCCGGGATCTCGGCTATGAGGCCCGCCGCGTAGTGGGCCTTGTTCCAGCACAGCTCGGCGACGGCCCTGAGGCCGCCCTTGCCGAGGGCCTCGAGGTAGACGGTAGCCTGGAGCATGGCCAGGCCCTGGTTCGAGCAGATGTTGGAGACGGCCTTCTCGCGGCGGATGTGCTGCTCGCGAGCCGACAGCGTCAGCACGAAGCCCCTGCGGCCGTCGTGGTCGGCGGCCTGGCCGACGATGCGGCCCGGCATCTTGCGCACGAACTTCTGCGTGGCGCCCATCATGCCCAGGAAGGGCCCGCCGTAGTTCATCGCGTTGCCGAGGGACTGGCCCTCGGCGGTGACTATATCGGCGCCCATCGATCCCGGGCTCTTGAGCAGGCCGAGCATGATCGGGTCGGCGCTTACGATGAACAGGGCACCGGCGGCGTGGGCCGCCTCGGCCGCCCCGGACAGGTCGCGGACGCGGCCCTCGAAATCGGGATAGGCGGCGACGACGCAGGCGGTGCGCGCGTCGGCCCCGGCCGCGGCGGGCTCGCCGGCGTACTCCTCGACTTCGACCGGGAAGGCGGCCAGGTAGGTCCGCACGACGTCCTTGTATTCGGGATGCAGGGCCGCGGGCAGCATGATCCGCGGCCGGCCGGAGCCGCCGTGGTTGAGCGCCATGATCACCGCCTCGGCGAGAGCGGTCGCGCCGTCGTAGTGGGACGCGTTGACCGTGTCGACGCCGAACAGCTCGGCCGCCATCGACTGGTACTCGAAGATGGCCTGTAGGGTGCCCTGCGACACCTCCGGCTGGTACGGCGTGTAGGCGGACAGGAACTCGCCGCGCGAGGCGAGGGCCGGCACCGCGGCCGGTATGAAGTGGTTATACGCCCCGGCCCCGAGGAACCAGGCGCTCTTGGACGCGACCTCGTTCCTCGAGGCCATCGCCTCTATCTCGCGCAGCGCCTCGAGCTCGGACAGCCCCTCGGGCAGCCCCAGCTTCGGGAAGCGCTTATCGGCCGGTATATCGGAGAACAGCTCCTCGACCGACCTCGCTCCGACGGCGGCGAGCATGGCCTCGCGGTCGGCGTCGGTATTCGGTATGAAGGGCACGGCTTATTCCTTACCGGCCTCGGCCTCGTACGCGGCGGGGTCGAGCAGCCCGTCCCACTCGGCGGGGGCGCTCGCCTCGATGGCGACGAGCCAGCCGCCGGCGTAGGGCTCGCGGTTGACCAGGGCCGGGTCGCCGGAAACGGCGTCGTTCACGGCCACGACCTTGCCGGACATAGGCATGTATACGTCGCTGGCGGCCTTGACCGACTCGATCACGCCGAAGGCCTCGCCCTGCTTCAGCTGCTTGCCTACCTCGGGAAGCTCGACGAACACGATGTCGCCGAGCGCTTCCTGCGCGTGGTCCGATATGCCGACGAGGTATCGGGCACCGTCCTTGCGGGCCCACTCGTGGGAACTGCGATACCGTGAATTCTTGTCGACGCTCATGGTTTCCTCCTGGTAATACGACTGTAACGGTACTAGCTACTAGACGAATATATGCCGCCGAGGCGCGGGCCCTAGCGGCGGTAGGTCGGCACGTACAGGGGCCGCTTGACGACGACCGCGGGGGCGGCCTTGCCTCGGATGACCACCCTGAGCGCGGTGCCGGACTTGGCGACGGCGGGCTCGACGAAGGCGTTGGCCGCGTACAGCTTGACCGACGGGCAGAACATGCCGGCGACGACCTTGCCTACCGCCCGGCCGCTCTCGTCCTGCACCTCGTAGCCCTCGCGCGGCACGCCGCCGGTCACGCTCAGGCCGACGAGCTTGCGCGTCACGCCGGACTCGGCGAGGCGCAGCACGGCCGCCTTGCCTACGAAGTCCTTCTCCAGGTCGCAGGCCCACTTGAAGCCGGCCTCGAGCGGGCTGATCTCCTTGGACAGCTCGTGGCCGTGCAGCGGCATGCCGGCCTCGAAGCGCAGGCTGTCCCTGGCGCCGAGCCCGATGGCCTTGGTCTCGATGCCGCGCTTCTCGCCCTCGGACAGGAGCCCGGTCCAGAGCCTGACCGCGTCGTCCGCCGGGAAGAACAGCTCGACGCCGTCCTCGCCGGTGTAGCCGGTGCGGCCGACGAGGCACGGCACGCCGAGCACCTTGGCGTTGCCCGAGGTGAAGCGGACGAGCTCGGATATCTTGGCGTCGGATACCAGGTCGAGGAGCTCGATGGCCCTCGGTCCCTGGACGGCGATCATATAGGTCTCCTCGGATCGGTCGACGATGCTCACCGCGTCGAACGCGCGCTCGGAACCCTTGAGGGCGAGCATCCAGGCGAGGTCCTCCTCGCGGTTCGAGGCGTTGACCACGATCCACCAGGCGCCGGGGATCTTATAGACGAAGAGGTCGTCGATGACGGTGCCTTCTTCGGAGAGGAGCAGTGAATACCGGGCGTCGCCGTCCTTCATGTCGTGCACGCGGGCGCTTACCAGGCGGGAGACGAACGCGTCGGCGCCGGCTCCCGTCACCTCGATCTGCCCCATGTGGTCGATGTCGAAGAGCCCGACCGAGCGCCTCGTCACCAGGTGCTCCTCGACGGAGCCGATAGGATAGCTGATGGGCATATCGTAGCCGGCGAACGGAGCCATCTTGGCCCCGGCGGCGAGGTGCCAGTCATGCAGGCGAGTCTGATTCACGATTGCTTCCTCCTCTTTCGGCCAGCCGCGCGATCTGCGGCGGCCGTCTCGAACGAGTCAATTGTAGCTTGAAAGCAATCCATCGGCAAGGTCGGCACAGTAAAACGGCGTTTCATTATTAAAAATGACGACGATGGGCCGTAGAGTCAGCCTGGAACGCGGCGGCGGCGGTAGCGCTCGACCGGGCGGTCCTCAGTCGTCGGACGGCCGCGAACGGCCGGCCTTCGTGCCGGATCTCGAGCGCTTAGAGGCCAGCCGCCGCTCCTTAGAGGCCTTCGTCGGCCTCGTCGGCTTGCGCTTCTTCGGTACCCTGGCGGCCTTGACGACGAGCTCGACCAGCCTGGCCAGCGCGATAGCCTCGTTCCGCGCCCTCGAGCGCTCGAGGTCCACGGCTACGAAGAGCCGCCCGTCGGCGTCGAGCCTGGACGCGAGGGTCGCCCTGACGCGTTCGCGCTCGGCCTCGGACAGGCCGTCGACGCGGGCGAGGTCGACGCGGGCGCGCACCTTCGTCTCCACCTTGTTGACGTTCTGCCCGCCCGGCCCCGACGACCTGGCGTACTCGAGCTCGGCGGCGGCCCTCAGGGAGCCGTCTATCAGGTCGGCGCGCACGGCCCTCCCCTAGAACGACGCCCGCGACAGCGGCTTGCCGATGTACACGCCGTCGCCGCCGAGGTAGTCGCGCGTCTGCCCGTCGATGAGGATCTGGACGTCCTTGACCGTGGAGAAATTCGTCGCGGTATAGACGATCTGCTTGAGCTGGCCGGCGTAGCCCTCGATGCCGTAGCGGTTGTACATGAAGGCCTCGTTGAAATTCAGGTAGGCCGTGGAGCCTCGGACCTGCGCCGACAGCAGCCGCGCCTCGGACGGTATCAGGCTGATCAGCCCGCGGCCGAGCTCGTCGGCGCTCGGGCCGGCCATCAGGGCCTCGAGTGCGTCGGTCATAGGCGAATCGGAGGCGCCGACCGTGCGCTTGGCCTCTTGGCGGCTGAGCGTACCGTCGTCGTCGACGCGGATGAAGTACAGCACGGCTACCCTGGTCGCCTTGATCTGCTCCATCGGGCTCGTAATCGGCTTGTCGACGGGCTCGACGGGCGAGGGACGGACCGACTCCGGGGCCGCCTCGGGTCGTCCGGCCGGTTTCGGCTGATCCGGCTCGCCGGCCGGCTCGGGCGCTACGACGATCGGCCCCTCGCGCCCGGCCGTCGGCTCGAGGCTACCGTCCCCGTGGGACGGTTCGTCCCCGCGGGGCGGCTCGCCGGCCGGGACCTGGCCGTCGCCCGGGGCCTGAACGCCGCCGGGCTTGCCGACGGCATCTATGAATCCGGTCGACTCGAGCGTCTCCTTGATCGCGTCCCAGTTGACGACGAACAACAGGAGCGTGACGAGCATCATGACGAGCCAGACGAGGCAACCGGCGCCTTTCTTCTTGCCTGGACCTCCGCGGGTCCCCGACTTGCGTTGAGCCATTATGGGTCGATACTAGCCGCGCGCCGCGGCGGGGTCAAGCGGAGGTCAGTTCGTCGAGCTGGGCCCGCGCCAATTTATCGCCCGGCTCCATCTCGAGCACTATCCTGAAGAAGCCGGCCGCCTCGTCGTCCCGGCCCTGCCTCCGGGCCAGCACGCCGAGGTTCGAGATGATCTTGATATTCTCGGGCTCCTTGCGAAGCGCCCGCTCGAGCCGGCCGCGGCTCTCGGGCAGCATGCCGAGCTCCATCTCGCAGATCGCAAGCTCGTTCAGGAGGTCGACCTCGTCGGCGCCCAGCTCGAGGGCCCGGAGGAACGCGGCGCGGCCCTCCTCGTAGCGGCCGAGGCGCCTATGCCCCCAGCCGACGAGGAACCAGCCGTTCCAGACGCCGTCGTTGGAGCGATTGAACTCCATCGCGCGCTCGATGCCCTCCTCTTCCTTGCCCATGCGTATGAAGTCGTAGGCTTCCTTGAACTTGGCGTCGGCGTCGCCTCGGACCCTGAGCTTGGACAGCACGTCGCGGGCCTTGGCCAGCTTGGCCTCGTCGTCGCCGATGGCGGCGTAGGACTCGAACAGCCTGGCGGCCTGCCCGTACTCCCGGTTCTTCAGGTAGAAGAAGCCGGCGTTGAAGAACGCGTCGGGATACGCCGGCTCCATCGCCAGGAGCCGCTTATACGCGTCGAAGGCCTTGGAGCGCATCGCGTCGGCCAGCTCCTCCTTGCCCGAACGGTCGAGGGCGTCGGCCTTGTCCTCGTACAGGATGGCTAGGTTCAGGATCGGCTCGGGAGCCTCGGGCGAGAGGCCGGCGAGCGCCCTGAAGATCTCCTCGGCCACGTCCAGGTCGCCGTTCCTGGCCTTGAGGATGCCGGCCTCGGACAGCTCCGCGAAGATACCCGGCTTCACGGCCGCCACGAAGGCCCGGTAGTAGTCCCCGGCGGCGTTGCCCGGGTCGTACGCGAGCAGGCGCAGCATGCCCGCCACGATCATCTCCCAGCTCAGGTCGGACAGGTCGGACGCGCCCTGGCCCAGCTCGACCGGTATCGGAATGGACGGGTCGACCGTGAACGAGCCTATGGGCCTGGCCATGCTCTCGGGGATCCTGATGAAGGCTATGTTGCCTGGAAGGCGCGGCGATTCGTCGGTATTCATTGCTTCTCCGTATGGGGCCCATCGCGGGCCCGGCTGATGGCTCTGGATCAGGCGCTCGGCGCTCCGCCCTGGTCGTCGTCCGGCTGGTTCTTCTTCTGGCCCAGGTAGTCGTTCAGGTGCATCTTGTAGGACATGGGCACCGTCGCGTCGTCGAAGCGTATTGCGATCGCGGTCAGGTCCTTACGGCCCTCGACGTCCTCGTAGCGGACCACGGAGCCGGCCACCACGACGGTCTCTCGGGGGTCCTCCAGGTCGACGCGCAGCCTGCAGCTCTTGCCGACGAGGAATTTGGCCAGCCCTACGATGATCACCTTGGCTCCGGAGAACGACAGGTCGCGCAGGATGCACCGGCGCGGCACCGAATCGATCATGATGGTCGATTCCTTGCGCGCCAGGCCTATCTTACGCATCACCTCGGGCGTCAGCAGGATACGGTCCTCGCGCCGGCGCGCGGAGTTCACGTTGGCCTCGAGCAGCCGTCCCATGATCTCCACGAAGTCGTCCGGCGGCCGGTGCGTCAGCTGTATCGACACGAATTGCAGGGTGCCGTTCGACTGGGCGTACGGCGAGAAGCCGGCTACCCTGCCGGAGATGAAGAACAGGACCGGCTCGGAGGTGTCCGACTGCTTGAACGACAGCCGGACGCTGACCAGGTTATTGGCCTTGGCGATGCGCTCGAGCAAGGCCGGCTTATTGGCCGCGAGCACCTTGACCTCGCTGAACGAGCTCGAGTAGATGACGCA
This sequence comes from Spirochaetota bacterium, assembly GCA_003247225.1. Classification (GTDB taxonomy): domain Bacteria; phylum Spirochaetota; class Spirochaetia; order Treponematales; family UBA12059; genus SZUA-370. The sequence goes on from QKAK01000097.1 coordinate 9,275, forward strand.
GGGCCATTGCTCCCCGAGGCACTTCAGGAACACGTTCTGCGGCTGGAGCCCGGTCGACTTCACGATCTCCTTGGTATAGGTAACCGAGATGGTCTTGAAGGTCTCGTAGTATTTAGCGATCTGCTGGCTGGTGGCTATGGACATGATCAGAACGAATAATACGGTATGGCATACCTTTGGTCAATCAAAGCGACGGCGCGGGCGGCGATAATCGATATTGACAAAGGGGGTGGCGGAACCTATCTTTTGCGCATGCGGCGCCTGGGGCGCGGCCATCAAACCGCTACGTTAAGGTAGGAGCGATGAAAGAAGAGTACGAGTTCCCGCTCGAGGATTATATGAGCAGGGAGCGCTTCGAGCGGATGAAGCGATTCTCCGAGGATAAGGCGACCCCCTGCCTTATCCTGGACCTAGACGTCGTACGGGAGAAGTACGAGGAGCTCCGCCGGAACATGCCGTACGCCAAGGTCTATTACGCGGTCAAGGCCAACCCCAACGACGAGGTCGTCGCCCTGCTCCGCGACCTCGGTTCATGCTTCGACGTAGCCACCCGCTTCGAGCTGGACCAGCTGCTCAGGCTCGGCGTGACGCCGGACCGGATGAGCTTCGGGAATACGATCAAGAAAGAGCGCGACATCGCCTATTTCTACGAGAAGGGCGTCAGGCTCTTCGCCACCGACAGCTTCGAGGACGTCGAGAAGATCGCCCGCGCCGCGCCGGAATCCAGGGTGTTCTTCCGGATCCTGACCGAGGGACTCGGAGCGGACTGGCCCCTATCGAGGAAGTTCGGCTCGCACCCGGAGATGACGCGCAACCTGATACTCCACGCCCGGGACCTCGGCCTGGAGCCGTACGGCATCTCGTTCCACGTCGGCAGCCAGCAGCGCGATATCGGCCAATGGTCGACCGCGCTCGGCAACGTCGGCAATATCTACGCCTGGGCCGAGGATCAGGGCATCAAGCTGCGCATGATCAACATGGGCGGCGGCTTCCCGGCCATGTACACCGATCCGACCAACCCCATCGAGCACTACGCGGGCGACATCAAGTCCTTCCTGAGCAACAACTTCGGCGACGAGCTGCCCGAGATCATCATCGAGCCGGGCCGCTCGATGGCCGGGGACTGCGGCATCATAGTCACCGAGATCGTCAACATAGCCAAGAAGAGCACCCACGACCTGTACCATTGGGTCTTCTTCGACATAGGCAAGTTCGGCGGTCTCATCGAGACCCTGGACGAGGCGATCAAGTACCCGATCTACTTCGAGAAGTCGGGGCCGACCCTCGACATCATACTCGCCGGACCTACCTGCGACAGCATGGACATACTCTACGAGAAGACGCCGTACGAGATGCCCGCCGGCACCAAGATAGGCGAGCGCGCCTACATCCTGACGACCGGGGCCTACACCTCGAGCTACAGCTCGATCTACTTCAACGGCTTCCCGCCCTTGTCCACCTACGTGATGAAATAATACGAAGCGGGGGCCGCCGCCGCGTTCCTAGCGGCGGCGGCCCCCGGCGGAGCCTCGGCTCGAGCGTCCTCGAGCCGGAGAGCGAGCGTTCCCGCCGTCAGGCGCGCGTCATCGAGGCGGCCGCCTCGTAGATCTCCGAGTACATCGTCTCCAAGTCCTCTTCGTCGACGCTCGAGAACGCTACGCGCAGCCAGGTATCCTGGATCGATATGACGCCTATGCCGCGCTCCTCGAGCAGCTTGAGCCTGAGAGCCTCGGCGGAGAAGCCCTCGCACTCGAAGCACATGAAGTAGCCCGAGTTGAACGGAAGCGCCTTGAACCCTTCCGGGGCCGGCCGGGAGGCGATGAAGCGCTTGACCGCCTTATAGCGTCCCTCGAGTATCTCGCTGAAGCGCGCCTTCTGCTCGGCGTAGCGAGGCTGGGCCATGGCCTTCGCCAGGATATGCTGGGTAGGCGCGGTAGCGTTCGATACGCTCGAGCGCACGACGCCCATCAGCTTCTTGATGAGGGCGTCGTAGCCCTTCTCGTCCAGCGCGGGGTTGGCGAAGGTGACGAATCCGCCGCGGAAGCCCCAGACGTAGTCTTCCTTGGTCTGGCCGTCGACCTTGGCGGCCAGGATCCTCGGGTGCGCCCCGGCCAGGAGCGCGAACATCGACTCGCGGAGGTTGTCAGGCTCGTACTGGAGGCCGAAGTACGCGTCGTCGAGGATGACCAGGACGTCGACGCCCGAATCGGCTAGGCGGACCAGCGCGTCGCGTATCGCGCCAGCCTCCGCTACGCTCGGCGTGTAGCCGGTCGGGTTGTTCGGGTAGTTCAGTATGACGACGGCCTTCTTGGACGCCGCCGACGACTCGATCGCGGCCTTCTCCATCCCGGCCACGTTGAAACCGCCCTCGGCCGTGAAGAACCTGTACGAGGCGAACCTCGCCTGCTTGCGCTCCTCGACGATCAGCCTGTAGTTCGGCCAGAACATATCGGGGACGACCACGGAGTCGCCCTCCTCGATGAACAGGTCGGCCAGGTAGGATATGCCGGCGGTCAGGCCGGGGACGACGACGGGCAGCGAGAAAGGCTTGCCGCTCAGCGACGGGTTCTTCTTCACGAGCTCGGCCTTCCAGGCCGTCCGGGTAGCCTGGACGCCGGAAGTCGGCGCGTAGGCGACGGCCTCGCGCCTGGATAGTCCGGGCAGGTGCTCGAGTACCACGTCGAGGGCCATCGGCTCGCCATGCGAGAACGCCATGCCGACGGTCGCGTTAAACCGTTTCGCCTTCTCTCCGGCCTCGGCGCTCTGGGACAGGATTCCTTTCGGGAAATACATCCGCCGTCCGAGCCTCGAGAGCAGCCTGCCGGCGCTCTTCCCCTCCAGGGATCTATTCAGTTCCTCAGCTAAGGCGTTCATTCAAGTCCTCCGCTCCATGATACGGAGGCTCGCGAGGAACCTCCATAGCAAGGTATTAGACTTCGTCCCCGTTATTGTCAATATACGTCGAGGTACGCGCCATGGAGATACGCCGGTACCGGAGGCCCGCCGTACCGGTCAACGAGTATTGTCAACGCCGGACCCGTGCATATACTTATCGTCGTAGCATCTTGGCAAGGAGGACCCTGGGTCATGTTGAAGAAGCGCTACGCGAAGGACGGCGGCCACTGCACGGTCACCTTCATTATCCAAGCCGAACAGGCCGCCGGAGCCTCCGACGCCTATCTATCCGGAGATTTCAATAACTGGAGCCGAAGCGCCAATCCGATGAAGCGCATGCCCGAAGGCGGCTTCGAGCTCGGCGTAAAGCTCGAGACGGGCAAGGAATACCATTTCAGGTACCTGCTCGACGGCGAGCGCTGGGATAACGACTGGCACGCCGACAAGTACGTCCAGAGCCCGTTCAGGGACTCCGACAACAGCGTAGTGATCGTCTAGCCGATGCGCGCGGCGGTATAGATAATGCCGCGTTCACTCTATTGACTATTTATTCTATAATAAGGTTACTATATTAATAGCGTCCGTCATCCGGCGGACGTTAGCATATCGACCCATCGGAGGTATTGTATGAGGAAGTATATCGCGACGCTGATGGCGTTGCTGGCCCTGTTCGCCGTCGTGTCTGTCGGGGCTCAGGCCAAGCTCAAGGACGGTTTCTATTTCGCCGAGGAGGCCGAGTTCCAGTCCAGCGGCTGGAAGTACCAGGTGGTGCTCCAGGTCAAGGGCGGCAAGATCGTCTCCGCGAACTGGAACGGCATCAATAGCCTCGGCCTCGAGGACAAGAAGACGGTCGCCTCGTCCGGCCGCTACGGCATGGTCAAGGCCTCGAAGCTCGGCAAGGAATGGCACGAGCAGGCCGCGCTCGTCGAGAAGTACCTCGTCGATACCCAGGACCTGTCGTTCGCCAAGTACACCACGCCCGCCGGCAACACCGACGCGATCTCCGGCGTATCGATCCACGTCAAGGAGTTCTTCGACCTGGCCAAGGCCGCCGCGGCGTCCGCGCCCGTCGCCAAGGGCAGCTACAAGAAGGACGGCTGGTTCTACGCCAAGGCCGCCGACTTCGATAAGAGCGGCTACATGACGACCGCGCTGATCACCGTCGTCAACGGCCGTATCGTCAGCGCCAACTGGAACGCCCTGCACAAGGCCGGCGGCGACACCAAGCTGATCCGCGCCGTCAAGGGCACCTACAAGATGAACGCCAAGCAGGGCGAGTGGAACGTCCAGGCCCCGCGCGTCGAGGCCGCCCTGATCAAGGCGCAGGATCCCGCGAAGATCGCTCTGACGGCCGACGGCCACACCGACGCGATCTCCGGCGTATCGATCACCGTCAGCGACTTCATCGCGATCGCCGCCGAGGCCCTCAAGGCCGCCAAGTAAGCCGTTCGTCACCGAACGCGAAGGCCGTCCGAACCGGACGGCCTTTTTTTCTATAGCGAGGATGGATGCGAGGCGCGAGCGACCGAGAAGGCGAAGGCGTACTCCCTGTACGCCGAGCCGCGCGCGGCCGCGAGCGACGAAGCCAGACGCCTCGCAGATCATTCGAGGCTTTTTTTCTATAGCGAGGATGGATGCGAGGCGCGAGCGACCGAGAAGGCGAAGGCGTACTCCCTGTACGCCGAGCCGCGCGCGGCCGCGAGCAACGAAGCAGACGCCTCGCTATAGAAAAAAAGAACGGTATGCCTGGACGTCTACGCATACCGTTCTTACTCAGGCTTTCAGCGCCTATGTAATATATCGGGCGTAGCGGTCCGGATGATAAGCGCTATTTTGCGGCGGAGGCCGCGCTCAGCCGCTCCGCGTGCCAGCGGGCGCTCTCGGCTATGGCGCCGTATAGCTCGGCGGTGCGCTCGAGGCTGCCGGAGGCGGGACCGGCCTTGACGACGGCGGCGGCGTCGACGATGAAGCCGACGACGGCCTTGGCGTCGCTGCCGAGCACGGCCTCGTCCAGCGCCGACAGCTCGGCGAGGGCCGGAGCCAGGTCGCCGCCGCCGAGGCGCGCGGCTCCGAGGGCTATGGCGACGGCCCGTTCGGCCAGGCCGGCGATACGCGACAGCTCCGCGACGAGGTCGTCGACGACGCGCTCGGCCGCCGCAGGATCGGCCGGAACCGCCGCGTCGAGCGCGGCGAAGGCCGAGCGCATGCGCGAGCCTATCCTATCCCTGGCGGGCGCCGAGGCGAGCGCCTCGTCGGGACCCGACGCCGCCAATCCGTCTATCGCGAGCCCCCTCTGCGACAGGTTCACGGTGCGCGCCTCCGGGTGCATGGCCGCGTTGCCGGAGAACCACGAGGCGTAGAGCGAGAGGCGCTCGTCGCTGACGACCTCGGATCCGTCGTTGGCCTTGGCCGTGAACGGCCTGCCGCCGCGCATCGCCTCGAAGGCCGCGTGGGCGGCCGGCCTCAGCCGGTCCCCCGACGAGAGGGCGCGCTGCTCGAACAGGCTAGCCCTGGCGTGGGTCCTGCCGCCGGGGAACGACAGGTCGAGGCCCGCCATGTAGATCGGGGAGCAGCCGAGGGTCCGCGCGAAGTCCCAGGCCGTCGTCGACACCGATCCTCCGGCGCCGAGGCGCCCCTTGGCCTGGCCGAGCCGGCTCTCGACGTAGGCGCCGAGGGGATAGATCGACGAGCAGAGGACGGTTCGCCCGCCGGGCCGCCAAGCCTCGGCGCGCAGCACCGAAGGCCATACGGCGGCCTCGGACACCAGTATCGCGCCGTCGGCCCGGCAACGGTCCAGGTGGCGGGCGTTCCAGTATTGCGGATCGACGACGACGACGAAGTCGGGCGTTACGCCGTAGCGCAGGGCCGAACGCAGGGCCGTGTCGACGCAGACGACGACGCAGCGCTCGGCGAGCGCCGGAAGCGACTCGGCGATGTCGTCCAGCGACGGCCCGGCGGCCAGGACGATGGCCGGGAGCCCGCTGAAGCCGCCGGCGATAGCCGATACTCCCGGCGACAGGGCGGCCCGGCGCAGGTTGCTGGCCAGGTTGCGCACCCATAGCCGTCCGAAGCGCTTGAGCGTAGCCGCGTTTATCTCGTCGCGCTTGCGATAGCCGGCGGCCTGGGCGCGCAGGGCCTCGGCAGCCTCCGGGAACGCGGCCATCGCGGCCTTGTTCTCGATGACCTCGATGCTACGCGGAGCCGCGTCGCCGAGGTATTCGGTCAGGCCGCGGCCGCGCGGGCACAGCACGATGGAGCAGCGCGGCGAGGCTATCAGCTCAGACAGGTCGACCAGGCGGAGCGCGGCGGCCAGCCAGGACGCGTCCGTCTCCACCACGCATACCGCGGCGCCTAAGGCGACGGCCGCGCTGGCCGCGTAGCCGAGGCCCATCCCGAGGAACAGCAGGATCGAGGCGCCGCCGGCGACGGCCTCGGCCGCTACCCTATCGCCCTCGGCCCGAGGGTCGTAGCGCGAATGTAGCCAGGCTCCGGCGGCCCTGGCGGTCGGCTCGCCGCTCCGGGCGACGACGGGCTCGAGCGGGTACGGCTCGGCCGCCGCGACGAGCTCCGCCAGCGCCTTCGAGCGGCTCCGCAGGGCGCTCAGGTTCGCGTCGAGCACGGCGTTGCCGGACGGCGACTCGGCTATCACTCCAGCCTCAGCCTGATGGTCGCGCCGGCCGCTATAGGCTCTCCGGGCGCCGGCGACTGCTCGCGCACCCATCCGTCCCCCTCGATCTCGACGATTATATCGTCGCGCGCGAGCAGGCCGGTCAGCGCGCGCTTAGGCAGGCCGCGCAGGTCGGGCATCGCGTCGCCGACCTCCGCCGCGTCGACGCCGCTGACCGATATCCGGCCGCCGTGCGTCGCGGAGGCGGAACCGGAACGCGCCACGCCGTAGAGGTCGGCGATAGCGTTGGCCGCGTCCTTGACGAAGGGGGCGGCTATGCGCCCGCCGTAGGTCGAGGCGCCCTTAGGATTGAAGATGGCGGCGTAGACGATGTACTCGGGATCGTCGCTCGGGAACAGCGCGATCGTGCTCGCTATGAAGTCGGTGTCCGAGTACCTGCGCGTCGCCGGGTCGATGACCTGGGCGGTGCCGGTCTTCACCGACATCCGCAGGTCGTCGATACGGGCTCGGCGGCCCGTGCCGGAATCGAGGACGGCGGCCTCCATCGACCGCAGTATCGCGTTCGCCTCGTACTCGCCCATAACCCTGCGCACGGCAATCGGCTCCGGCGCCTCGAGCACCTCGCCGTCGGCGGCGACGATGCGACCGAGCGTCCTCGCGCGCATCAGCACGCCTCCGTTCGCCACGACGGTCGCGGCGTCGGCCATCTGCAGCGCCGTGACGAGCAGCTCCTGCCCCATCGCCATCGTCGGCTTCGTCCGCCCGGACCAGTCCTCCGGCCGACGCATCAGCCCGGGGCTCTCTCCGGCCAGGTCGGCGCCTACGCGCTCCCCGAAGCCGAATTCGCGTATCTTGGCGTAGAAGTCTATATCCGACACCGTCTCCGACGCGTACGCGGCGCCGGCGTTGCACGAGTACTCGAGTATGTTGGTCACGTCTACGCTGCCGTGGGAGCCGAGGCACTTGATGACTATCTCCTCGCCCGACGCGGTCACCCTCTCGTAGCGGCCGTCGCAGACGAAGCGCGACCGCTCGTCGATGCCGCCGAGCGCCATCAGCGAGGCCATGCTGTACACCTTGAATACCGATCCGGGCTCGTAGGCGTAGATGGCCACCCGATCGGTCCACGCCGACCTGTCGACGGCCAGGAAATCGTTCGGGTCGAAGTCCGGCAGGGATACGTACGCCAGGATATCGCCGGTCTTCGCGTCCATCGCGACGAGGGCCAGCCCCTCGGCTGCGTTCTCCTCCAGGACGGCCCGGGAGAGGGTCTCGAGGCGGTACTGTAGGTCGGCGTCTATGGTCAGGTAGACGGCGTCGCCGTACGCGTAGCCGCCCCCGGACTCCTCCGGGTCGGCCGACAGCCACGAGTCGAAGGCCGCCTCGGCGCCCGACAGGCCCTTGTTCTCGGTGCCGACGAAGCCGACGAGGTGGGCGGCGAGCGCCCGCTCCGGATACACCCGGCCGGAGACGCGGTCGATCCGGACGCCGTTCACGCCCTCGTCGCGCATGACCCGCTCGAGCCCCTCGGCCGCGTCCCCGGAGACGCGCCTCGCCAGGTACGCGAAGTCCGGGCCGTCCCCCGTCAGCTTGCCCTCGAGCTCGCCGGGATCGACGCCGAGGACGCCGGAGGCCGACCGGGCGAACGAGGCGGCCTTGTCCCGCTGGAACGACGGCTTCCAGATCGATACGTCGTAGAGGTCGGTGTCGACCGCGAGCAGGCGTCCTTCCCGGTCGTAGATGGGGCCGCGTATCGATACGACCCGGGAGGCGGAGGACGCCGGCCGCGGCGCCCCGTCGCTGACGGCCAGGCGGGCGTATCGCGCCAGGGTCGCGCCCGTTACGGTCAGCAGCGCGGCGATGATGACGTAATGACGGATAAAGCGCTTATCTATCGGCATCCTCGGCAGCGTCCTTGCTTGAAATCGTTTGTAACGTACGATCGGCGGCCCCGCCGAACCACAGTAGCACCTTTCCGGCCAGTTTCTCAATCGGTACCGACCCGTAGCGCCTGGAGTCTATCGACCGGCCGGCGTTATCGCCGACGACGAAGGCCCTGCCGGCCGGCAGGTACGCGGAGCCGGCGAGCGACGAATGAGGGGACGGGCCGAGCGGGACGAGGCCGCCGCGCCCTCTCAGGCTGCCGGCCTCGGCGACGAGGTAGGCGGGGCCGACGTCGAATACGCGCTTGACGGCCCGTCGCCGCTCCGGCGGGAACGGCGAGACGAGCACGACGTCCCCCGGGGCCGGCTCGCCCCACCGGACCAGGTACGATCCCGACAGCGGCAGGCGCAGGCCGTAGGCGCAGGGCGACACGACGGCCACGGCGCCCGAGCCGATGGTCGGGCTCATCGAATCGCCCCTGACGATGACCAGGTCGAGGGCGAACGCCTTGAGCGCCGCCGCGAGCGCCACCGCGGCGACTATGATACGAGCGGCCGAGAGCCGCTCCCGGCGCGGCCCTCGAGGCCCGGCTATCCGGCGCGTCGTCATCCGGCCGCCCCGGCCTCAACGCCGAGCCGCAATACGCCGATAGATAATCGTATGGAAATGCAGTCTGTCATCGCGGATCAGTATATAGCAAGAAGGCGAAAGCCGATACGAATCAGCGTCGATCGCGGGTTCCCGCATAGCCGGGACGCCGGACGCGCCGCCATGAGGCCGGCCAGGCGCCAGGATCGGGCCGTGACGCTCGAGCCGCGCGAGCCGTCATGGATGCAATCCGTCGGCCGCCGCGCCAAGGCACCGTCCCGCCCGTCCGGCGATAGTCCGTCGAAGCGCGCGGCCGCAGCCGTCGCCTCGATCCCGGGCTTCGTCGAGGCGCTCGCCTCCCCGAGGGTCGCTGCGCCGATAGCGGGGATCGCCGGCGCCCTGGCGCTCGCGGTCGCCATCGCCGCGGTCGGGGCGGTCGGGCGCCCAGCCGACCTCGCGTCCTTCGCGCTGCCCGACGACGGCTCGTCCGCGGCCATACTGCTCGACGCCCTATCCCCGGCCGCGGACGACGTAGCCGACGCGATCGCGGCCCCCGAGCTGCCGATGACGCTCCGGATGGCGACCTATACGGTGGCCAGGAACGATACGCTCGACGCCATCTCCAGGCGATACGGCCTGCGGATGGACACGCTGATCAGCGTCAACGGCCTCGGCGACGCGCGCCGCATCATCGCGGGCTCGACGCTCAAGGTGCCGAACATCGACGGCGTCGTCTATACGGTACGGAAGGGCGAATCGCTCGCAGGCATCGCGGCGGCTAAGGGCATATCCGTGATCGACATCGTCGACGCGAACGATCTGGCCAGCCAGACCATCCAGCCTGGCCAGAGCCTGTTCATCCCCGGTGCGAGGCTATCTTCGTACGACCTCAAGAAGGCGCTCGGCCAGCTCGTCATCTGGCCGATCACCGGCAGGATCAGCTCGAGCTTCGGCTACCGCCCCAATCCGTTCACCGGCGTCAGGCAGTTCCATAACGGCCTGGACATAGTCGGCCCGCTCGATTCGAGGGTCAAGGCCGCGATGGACGGCAAGGTCGCGGAGACGGGCTACAGCGCCGTCTTCGGCAATTTCGTCATCCTGAGCCATCCCGAGGGATACCAGACCCTCTATGCCCACCTGAATAAGATCAGCGTCAAGTCAGGCGCGTCCATAGCCCAAGGCTCGACGGTAGGCCTGCTCGGCTCGACCGGCTATAGCACCGGTCCTCACCTGCACTTCGGCGTCTTCAAGCGGGGCTCGCCGATCGATCCGCTCAAGCTGCTCAAAGGCAGGTAATCATGGCAGGAATCCGGCACTTTAGCTCCAGGCGCCTCGGAACGCTTGCGCATAGGCCTTCGAACGGCTACGATCGCTCCGGTACGGGGGAAATATGAAGAAGCTCGTCATCGGAATCATCGCTGTATTGGCGATCGTCACCTTCATACGCGATTTCTCCGTCTCGCCTCGGCAGGTCGCCGTCCAGGACGCGGAGCGACCCATGCAGTCGAGCATGGGCCCCATCGGCACTAATTGACGGATCCGCGCTCGAGACGCCTAAACCGCCCCGATACGGGGCGGTTTATTATTTTTTAGACGCCCTAAAACGTGTTTTGTGTACTGAAGTAGACTAAATTTTTATTTACGGGCTATAATTCCTATTAACAGAATCTTATTTTCATACTTCATAAATACTTAATAGTTCGATCTTTTTTAAATAAACCCTGGCACGCTTCTTGCTTAATAATAAGCAGAGGTAACATATAATGAGTGTCAGAGCAGACAGGTCGATTTCAGAGGACACGCTGAAGATGTACTACGAGCGGGTCAAGCAGATACCGCTCCTCAGCGCCGAGGACGAGCGAGACCTATCCATGCGCATACAGGCCGGCGACGAGACCGCGAGGACGCGGCTCATCGAGGCGAACCTCAGGCTGGTCATTAAGATAGCGCGCGCGTTCTCGAATTTCGACGTTCCCCTTATAGATCTTATCCAGGAAGGTAATATGGGCCTCATAAAGGCGGCCGAGCGATTCGACTACCGCAGGAACGTGCGGTTCTCCACCTATGCCTCGTGGTGGATTAAGCAGTCGGTTACCCGCTCGCTCGTCAACTCGAGGCGCGCCATCCGGCTTCCCCACCGCAAGGAGGAGCTGATACGACGGATCCACAGGACCTACGGCTACCTATCCCAAACCCTTTCGAGGGAACCGAGCAGCCACGAGATAGCGGAGGAGCTCAAGATCGACGAGAGGAGCGTGCATGAGGCGCTGGAGATGTCGAGCGCTATCATGCCGCTCGAGGGCGACTCCGACGACTCGGAGAGCGGTTGCGTCCTGGACGTCTACTCCGACGAGACCTACAGCCCCGACGTCGCCTTCGCCCGCGATTGCCTGCGGGAGAAGACCGTCAGCCTGCTCGAGGCCCTGCTCGAGAAGGAGCGCCAGGTACTGATCTACCGCTTCGAGCTGTACGGTCACAAGCGCAAGACGCTCAAGGGCATCGGCCAGAGCATGGGCATATCGGCGGAGACCGTCAGGCAGATAGAGAAACGGGCTATTCGCAAGCTGCGCGAGCATACCGAGTACGCCGACTTCATAGGCGCCTGACGGGCCGACATACGGCGGGCCTTGCGGAAGAGCCTGCCCGCATCGTATAGTCCGACCATACGATGCCTACCAAACGTCCGAGGAAGTCGCCGCGCGATCGGGGCGCCTCGATCCTGCTCTATACAAGCGCGACCCTCGTGCTCATCTCGTTCGCGCTGGCCATCGCGCTGTCGTACGCGGGATCGCGCCAAGATGGCGCCGAGCCGAGGCCCGGGGCCAACGATAGCCGGGAATCGGCGGCTCGTCCCGCGCCTGCCGACGCCGCTACGGATGACGGGGGCCGCGCGCCCGGCCCGGCCATGACCGATACCGGTCCGGCGATCGCGCCCCATCGTCCGGAGCGGGCCGATCGACCCGCCCCGAGGTCCAAGGGCGTCCTGGTCTTCGTGATAGACGACGCGGGGCACAACGAATGGCAGATCGAGCCGTTCCTGAGCCTGCCCGGGCCGGTCACGATAGCCGTATTGCCGGGCCTGCCCCATACGGCCAACGTCGCGGCTATGGTCAAGGCGGCGGGCAAGGAGCTCATACTGCATCAGCCGATGGAGGCCCTGGGCGGACTCGACCCGGGTCCGGGCGCGATACGCGCTGACATGGACGACGAGACGATACGCGACGTCATACGGGGCAACCTGGCCCAGGTGCCCGGCGCCGTCGGCGTGAACAATCATATGGGCTCCAGGGCGACGTCCGACGTGCGGGTGATGTCCACCGTGCTCGACGAGACGGCCGCGAACGGGCTCTATTTCCTGGACTCTTTAACCGCAGGCGATTCCGTGGTACACTCCGTGGCTTCGCTGATGAGACAATCCGCATGGGAGCGTAGCGTGTTTCTAGATAATACCCCCGACAGGGCCTCGATCCTCAATTACGTCGCCGAGGGCACGAAGATAGCCGAGAAGCGCGGCTACGCCGTCATGATAGGCCACGTCTGGTCGTCGGAGCTGGCCCAGACCCTGGCCGACCTGTATCCGCAGCTGCTGGAGCAGGGTTTCAGCCTGTCGACCATATCGAAGATAATGATGGACGACGACGACGATGAAGATACTGGGTATTGAGTCGTCCTGCGATGAATGCGCCGCGGCGGTCGTCGAGGACGGCCGGCTGGTAGTCTCCAGCGTCGTAGCCACCCAGATAGCCAGGCACGCCGAATTCGACGGCGTCGTGCCGGAGATAGCATCGCGCCTGCATAC
>QKAK01000157.1 GCA_003247225.1 Spirochaetota bacterium
CCGACCGTCTCGCGCTTCGACCCGGCCGAGGAGGACGAGGGCGCCTTCTACCGGCTCAAGGCCGAGGCGCTGCGGCTCTACCCGCTCGCCGCATCGCGCCTGCTGCGGAGCGAGCCTGGCGACCGCGCGATGCTGTTCGAGTGGCCGGGCAGCGACGCGTCGCTCGAGCCGGTTATCCTGACGGCCCACTTCGACGTAGTGCCGCCCGGCGACGAGGGGGCCTGGGCCAGGCCGCCGTTCTCGGGCGATATCGCCGACGGCTACGTGCACGGCCGCGGCGCCCAGGACGTCAAGATCATGATGGCTTCCGCCCTCGAGGCGGTCGAGCGGCTCCTGGGCTCGGGCTTCGTGCCGAGGCGTACCGTATTCCTAGCCTTCGGGGGCGACGAGGAGACCGGCGGCGTGCGCGGCGCCGCGTCGATCGCCGCCGCCCTGCGCGAGCGGGGCGTCCGGGCGTCGTTCCTGCTCGACGAGGGCGGCTTCGTCGCCGAGGGCATGCTCGGCTTCGCCGACCGGCCGCTCGCCCTCGTCGGCGTGGCCGAGAAGGGCTACGTCGACGTCGCTATCGCCGCCTCGGGCTCGGCCGGCCACGCGTCGATGCCGCCGCGCCACACCGCCGCCGGTATCGTCGCCAAGGCCGTGGCCCTCTCCGAGGCCAGGCCGTTCCCGGCCAGGATCACCGCGACCCTGGCGCGGTTCCTTCGGGACCTGTCGCCCTACGTCCCCTTCGGCTATCGGCTGCTGTTCAGGAACCTGTTCGTTACCGCGCCGATCGTCAAGGCCGCCTTCTCCGCCGCCCCGACGACCAACGCCCTCGTGCGCACGACCTGCGCCGCGACGATGCTGTCCGGCTCGGACAAGGAGAACGTGCTGCCCGACCGGGCCAGCGCGGTGCTGAACGTACGGGTGCTGCCCGGCGGCGACGTCGCGGGGACCATGGCCAGGCTCGGCTCGATAGCGGCCAGGGCCGGCGCCAGGGCCGACTTTGCCCACCGCGGCCACGCGGTCGAGCCGCTACCCGAGTCGCCGGTCGACCACGACGGCTACCGGGCCATCAAGGCCGCGATCGGCGAGGTCTTCCCGGAGGCCGGCGCGGTGCCGTTCATGTTCACCGCGGGCACCGACACCAAGCACTACGTCGGGCTGTGCGACGCGATCTACCGCTTCGAGCCTATCCTCCAGTCTTCCGACGACCTCAAGGGCGTGCACGGCCCGAACGAGCGCGTATCTGTCGACAACGCGCGGCGCTGCTGCCTATTCTACGAGACGCTCCTGCGAGCCCTATGATGCCGGGCCGCGCGATGAATCGGATCGACGCGACCGGGTACGAGCTCGTGCGGCCGGACCTCGGGCAGGTACGAGCGCTGTACGCGTGGAAGGCCAGCGAGCCCCGAAGGGACCATTTTACCTGCAGGCCGGTCAAGCCCCTGAACGGCTTCGAGGAGTATTACGACAAGCTATCGTCGTGGCTGCGCGAGCCTATGAACCTGCTCTTAGCGCTCGTCGCGGAAGGAACGACGGAGCCGCTCGGCGAGGTGCGCGGCTTCGACTGGAACGAGCGCAACCGCAGCCTGGAGTTCGGCTACTACCTGCCCCCGGATAAGCGCGGCAGGGGCTACGGCAAGGCGATGGCGCGCCTGTTCGTCGAACGCGTCTTCGGCGACGCCGAGGCCGGCGTCAACAAGGTCTACGCGACCACCTCGGCCGAGAACGCTCCGTCCATCCGTACCCTAGAGGGCCTGGGCTTCAGGCTCGACGGGAGGAACCGCGAACACTATTGGATAGACGGCCGGCGATACGACCAATGCGTCTATTCTCTATTGGCGAGCGAGTGGCGGGCCCCCGACGCGGCGAAGCCCTAGCGCCCGACCTCGAGGGTAGCCGGGAAGGACAGGTCGCCCGGCCCCTCGGCGTAGCGGCTGAAGTACTCGAAGCGGTCGACGAGGGCCGCGGCGAAGCTGCACGGGTCCGACATGTCGGCGGGTACCTCTAGGAGCAGGGTACGCCCGGGCGACGATAGGGCCCAGAGCGACGAGCCGACGGCCGTCGCGCCTTCCGTCGGGCCGGCGGACAGCGCCCGCCAGCCCGACGGCGGACGGGCGCAGGCCGCCGCGGCCCAGCCGTCTCCGAACAGCAACGGCTCGTCCGTATACCAGACGCCGAGCGAGTAGCGCCGGTCGCCGGCGGAGGGCCGGTAGGCGTAGACGCCGCGCAGGCCCTCGAACGCGTTCCGGCCGAAGCCCGGCAATCCGCTGACCGGCTCCGAGCCCTCGACCAGCAGGGCCTGGCCGGGCGCGAGCGCCACGTCCCCGACGCCCGGCCGCCCGGGCGACGCGACCGCCGTCGGCTCGGGCCGATCCCGAGCCGCGGAGGCGGCCCCGCCGCCGTCGCGGCCGCACGAGACTGCGCCGAAGGCGGAGCAGAGCGCCGCCAGCGCCAGCGCCCGAGCGGCGGGACGGACGACGGGGCCGGGCATCATTCCACCGTCACGCTCTTGGCCAGGTTGCGCGGCTGGTCGACGTTGCGCCCGAGCTCGAGCGCGCAGAAGTACGACAGGAGCTGCAGCGGCGGCACCATCACGAAGGGCTGGAAGCGCGCGCCTACGGCCGGCACCGGGATGATCTCGTCGGCCAGGCCTGCCACCTCGTCGTCGCCCTCCTGGGCCAGAGCGATAACCGGGCCGCCGCGGGCCTTGATCTCGCGGATGTTCGATATGGTCTTCTCGCGCAGGTGGTCGTTCGACACGAGGAACACGCTCGGCGTCTCCGGGCTGACCAGGGCTATCGGCCCGTGCTTGATCTCGCCCGAGGCGTAGCCCTCGGCGTGGATGTACGATATCTCCTTGAGCTTGAGCGCCCCCTCGAGGGCTATCGGGTACAGGATGCCGCGCCCGAGGAACAGGAA
The DNA here is from genome assembly GCA_003247225.1 of Spirochaetota bacterium. Classification (GTDB taxonomy): domain Bacteria; phylum Spirochaetota; class Spirochaetia; order Treponematales; family UBA12059; genus SZUA-370. The sequence continues at coordinate 2,905 of QKAK01000157.1, forward strand.
GTCGCGGTAACGGGCGTAGCGCTTGGCGATTGCCTGGATAGCGTCGCGTTGCGCGAGGCAGGCGCGGACCGCGTCGGGCACGGCGCGCAGCTCCGTGAGGAAACGCTGTCCCTCGTGGTGCGACATGTCGTGCAGGCGGGCGAGCGACAGGGTCATCAGGTAGAACGCCGCGAGCTGGCTCGTGAAGGCCTTGGTCGACGCGACGGCTATCTCCGGGCCGGAGTGCACGTAGACGCCGCCGTCGCTCTCGCGGGCTATGGTCGAGCCGACGACGTTGCAGACTCCGAGCACCGAGCCGCCGCGGCGCTGGATCTCGCGCATCGCGTACAGCGTGTCGGCGGTCTCGCCGGACTGCGATACGGCCAGGTACAGCGAGTTCGGCTCGACGACCGGGTTGCGGTAGCGCAGCTCGCTGGCCAGCTCGGCCTGGGCCGGCAGGCGCGCGACCGACTCGAGCAGCTGGCAGCCGACGAGGCCCGCGTGCCAGCTCGTGCCGGCCGCGATGACGCGGACGCGCTCGATCGCGTGCAGCTCCTTCTTGGACAGGTTGAGGCCGCCGAGCTTGGCCGAGCCGTACTCCTGGTCCATGCGGCCCGACAGGGCCCGGTCTATCGACTCGGGCTGCTCGAAGATCTCCTTCTCCATATAGGAGGAGAAGCCCTCCTTCTCGATAGCGTCGAGCTTCCAGGTGATCGTGTCGATCTTCGGGTCGACGGCCCTGTCGTCGCCGTCGGATATCCTGAACTCGGCCGGCGTCATCGACACGACCTCGCCGTCGTTCAGGTAGACGACGCTCGCCGTGTGGGCGAGGAGCGCGGTCACGTCGCTCGCGAGCAGCATCTCGCCGTCGCCGACGCCGACGACCAGGGGGCTGCCGTTGCGCGCCCCGACGATGCGGCCCGGCTCGTCCGCGTGGATGGCGGCGATGCCGTAGGTGCCGCGCAGGTGGCCGAGCGCCGCCTTGAGCGCCGCCTCGAGGTCGCCGTCGTAGTAGTAGGCGACGAGATGGGCTATCACCTCGCTGTCGGTCTCGCTCGCGAAGCGGGCGCCTTCCTTCTCGAGCATCTCCTTGAGCGCTGCCGAGTTCTCGATGATGCCGTTATGGACGATGGCAATCCGGCCGGACCCGTCGACGTGGGGATGGGCGTTCGCGTCGGTCACCCCGCCGTGGGTGGCCCAGCGCGTATGGCCGATGCCGCAGGTCCCCGGCAGATCCTTGGGGACGGCTTGCCTGAGATCGGCTATCTTGCCGATCCTCTTGATGACGGACAGGGGGGCTTCCCCGTCCCCGAGCGGCTCGTCCCTGCGCACGGCTATGCCGGCAGAGTCGTAACCGCGGTACTCGAGGCGCTTGAGGCCTTCCACCAGTATCCTGGAGGCTTGCCTGGGCCCCGTGTAGCCTACGATCCCGCACACGGTGGTATCCTTTCCGGCCGCGTCCCCGCCGCGAATATCGCCGGGAGGCGGCGCCGGCGCGGGGCGGGTCGGGCCCGCCGCGCGCTGGGTAGAAGGCTATCGCGACTATCGGCCGGAGTCAACCGGGCCTTGCCTAGCGCCGCCGCCGCACGCGATAATCGGAAGGATGGCACGGCTCAAACGACCTACCGGCTTGGGGCTCTACGTCTCCCTGACCGTCGCGCTCATAATGACGGCGGAGACGGCCCTCTTCGTTTCCTACTCGGCGCGCGCCCGCCAGGCGATAGGCTCGCGCATGGATACGCTCGACCTGTACGCGGCGAACCGCGTCGACGTACTGAGCGCGGCCAGCTACGCGCCGGACGCCCTAGCGCGTTCCTGGTCGTCGGGCGGCGCGGCGATGTTCGCCAGGATCAACCGCACAGGGTCGTTCCTGCTCGTCGAGCGGCTCGACGACGGCGTCAGGGCCTTCCGCTTCGACGGCGACAGCTACGAGTCGCTCCCCGACCCCGAGCGCTACGAATCGTACGAGCCGATCAGGCGCGGCCTCCGCGGCGAGTCGGGCCACTGGTCGGGCCCGAGCTTCGACGGCCGCCAGGTCTCCGGAGCGTACCGGTCGGTGCCGGGCAGGCGGGCCGCCGTCTTCGCCTCGATAGAGGACGCCGAGGTATTCTCCCTCTATATGCGCGGCGCCGTGCCGTCGGCCCTGATCACCCTCGCGGTCGTGACGCTGGCGGGCCTCTCGTACCTGGCCCTGTCCTTCCTGCTCAGGCGCCGCGACACCCTCGGCGACCGCATGGTGCTCGCGGCCGAGCTGTTCGATACCGTGCGCGAGGGCATCGCGGTCACGGACGCCGAAAACCGTATCGTCTCGGTAAACTCGGCCTTCAGCGATATCACCGGCTGGAGCGCCGACGAGGCGATCGGCAAGAACCCGCGCATACTCAAGTCCGACAGGCACGACCCGGAGTACTACAAGGGCATGTGGGCCTCGCTGCGCGAAAGCGGGCGATGGAGCGACGACATCTGGAACCGCAAGCGCGACGGCACCGTCTACCGCGAGCGCCTGTCGATCACGAGGATCCGCGACGCCCGAGGCAGGACGGGCGGCTACGTGGCCGTCTTCAGCGTGAGTCCCGACGAAACGGGCAAGGACGAGCGCTGCGTACCGAACCGCGACCCGCTGACCGGGCTCCCGAACCGCGAGCTGCTCAAGGACCGCCTGAGCACCGCGATAGCCAACGCCGAGCGCGAGGCCAGCGGCATCGGGCTCCTGTACATCGACCTGTCAAGCTTCAAGTACGTCAACACGAGCTACGGCTACGCCTCCGGCGACTCGCTGCTCCAGGCGATGGGGGAGCGGCTGTCCGCGTCGATGCGCAAGGGCGACACGCTATCGAGGCTGGCCGCCGACGACTTCGTGGCCCTCCTGCCGAGCCTCGAGCGGCCGGAGGACGCGGTCGCGTCGGCGGGGCACCTGCTCGAGACCGTACGCCGCCCGTTCGAGCTGAACGGCGAGGCTATCTACCCCGACGCGTCCGTCGGCGTCGCCGTCTACCCCGACGACGGCGAGGACGCGGACGAGCTGCTCGCCTCGGCGAACGCGGCGCTCGCCCACGCCAAGGAGTCCGGCCCCGGCTCGATACGCTCCTACACCCCCGCGTACCAGGAACGGGCCGCGCGGCGCCTGTCGCTCGACGGCCGCCTCAGGAAGGCGGTCGAGCGCGAGTCGTTCGCCGTCTACTACCAGGCCCGCGTCGACTCGGCCGCGAGGACCGTCGAGAGCGCCGAGGCCCTGGTACGCTGGATAGACGACGACGGCTCCGTCATACCGCCGTCGGAGTTCATCCCGCTCGCCGAGGACAACGGCCTGATAGTGCCCATAGGCGAGTGGGTGCTCGCGCGCGCCCTCGCCGACCTGCGAGGCTGGCTGGAGCGCGATCCGGCGCTGCGCGTCTCGGTCAACCTGTCCGCCCGCCAGTTCCGGCTGCCCGACATCGGCGACCGCGTCGACCGGGCCCTGTCCGCGGCCGGCGTGCCGTACGATCGGCTCGAGCTCGAGCTGACCGAGAGCGTCGCGATGAACGACGTGTCGCGCTCGGTCGCGGTGATGAGCGACCTGGACCGGCGCGGCCTGTCCTTCAGCCTCGACGACTTCGGCACCGGCTACTCGTCGCTGTACTACCTGAACCGCCTGCCGATACGCTGGCTCAAGATCGACCAGTCCTTCGTCCGCGACATACGCCAGCCGGACGCCTCGCCGTCGAACGCCATCGTCAACACGATCATCGACATGGCCAGGAGCCTCGGCCTCGGCACCATAGCCGAGGGCTGCGAGACCGAGGAGCAGTACGGCTTCCTCTCCAGGCGCGGCTGCTCCCAGATCCAGGGCTACCTCTTCTCGAGGCCGGCCCCGGCGCCCGAATTCGAGAAACTGATAGGCCGCGGGCTGTGATCCGGTTCGAGCGCTTCTTCGTCGAGTCGACGACGAGCACGATGGACGAGGCGAGGCGCCTGTCGGCGGGACGCGAGCGCGGCGTCGTAAGCGCCGGCACCCAGAGCGCCGGGCGCGGCCGGCTGGCCGGGCGCGCCTGGGTCGACGAGCCGGGGTCGAGCCTCCTGGCCACGTTCTGGCTACCCGCCTCCGACTACGCCGGCGCGCCGCCGCCCCTCGTCGCCGGCCTCCTGGTCCTGGAGGCCGTCAGCGCGTGGGCCGCGTCCGCCGGCGCCCGCCTCGAGCCGGGGCCCTCCCTCAAGTGGCCCAACGACCTGCTCGTAGGCGGCCGTAAGCTGGCGGGCCTGCTCTGCGAGTCGTCGGGCGGGCTCGTGTACGCCGGCGTCGGCGTCAACTGCGGGCAGACGGCCTTCCCGCCCGGCCTCCGTACCGAGCCGACCTCGCTCCGGCTCGAGACCGGCCTGGCCCCGTCCCCGGAGGAGCTCCTCGACGGGCTCGTCGCCGCGGCGGAGGGCGTCGGGACCGTCGCGCGGGGCTGGAAGGCCCGCTACGAGGCCGCCATGGCCTGGCGCGGCGAGCCGGTCGCCTTCCTGCCTGGCGTGGACGGTTCCCCGATCCATGGCGCGCTCGTCGGCGTAGACGGCTCGGGCGCCGCGCTGGTCTCCCCGGAAGGGGCGCCGGACGGACGGCCCGCCGCGTTCTCCTCGGGGGAGCTCCATCGTCGTTATTGACGAGGGAACCAGGACATAGTAAGGTTTCGACGTATGCCCACCAACAACGACCCGGCCACCCGGGATGACGGCGACTCGTCCGCCGGGTTCCTCCAGAAGCTGCTAGGGCTCTTCGGCATGAGCAGCCCGGACGCCGACAAGAAGCGCCTGCTCAAGAACCTCGCCAAGGACCTGTCGCGTTCCCGCTACAAGTTCTACAAGCCCAAGACGGGCGAAGCCCTGCCCGGGCTCGCCCGCTTCTTCTACGAGACCTACAAGGTCATCGCGCCGGCGCAGCTGATGCTGACGAACGCGTCCCAGAGCGGCGTGCTCAAGTCCTTCGTGATCGAGAGCTTCCTGACGCCGGAGCAGCGCCAGATGTCGGAATGCATGACCGACGCGTATATCCAGGAGAAGGCCAAGACGATGAACGTCAAGGACCTCCAGGAGCACGTCAAGCAGGTGATGATATCGTTCTTCGCCGCCTTCGACGCGGAGAAGACCTCCCAGATAGACGGCGCCTACTCCACCCTGCTGTCCTTCATCAACTTCATCAACTTCGACTTCTTCTTCCTGCTCAAGAAATTCGACTCGAACGTCGCGGAGCGCAACTTCTCGTACAACCCCAAATTCGACGCGATATCGGCCGACTACGTGGCCGACGACCTGCACGACTTCCTCGAGGTCTTCCTGCCGCTCAACCTCGACGCCGACTGGAAGCGCATCTTCACCGCGCTGAAGGAATACCGCAACATGGACGTGATCCAGGTGGATTCCTGGGTCAAGCTGGCCCCGGCCCTGCGCGACGTACGCGATTCGGGCGTGCTCGAGAGCGTCGTGATGCACGTCAAGAAGGACCCGATGCTGACCGTGACCCCGCGGGCGGCGTCGGAGCGCATCGTCGAGAGCTTCATCGAGAAGTCTAAGAACCAGACCGCGATGACCCTGCAGAAGATCGCGCAGGAACGCCGCAACTCCAAGATCGACGAGCTGGCCAAGGCGGTCTTCGGCACGGCCATCGTGCTGCGCATGAAGAACTACACCGAGAAGTCGAACGTCGTCTTCGCCAAGAAGATGCTCGGCGGCTACACCCAGACCCAGGCGCTCAACTTCCTCAAGGCCTACCTGATCGATTACTTCAAGAAGGATATCCGCGAGATCGTCGACGTGCTGCTGATACGCGGCCAGTGGTCGGCCAACGTGCAGTCGCAGCAGATGTCCGACGGCTACCACGCCCTCCTCGAGGTGTCGGAGGCCATACTCCAGTTCGACGACAGCCTGGCCGACGACGGCGAGCTAGGCAACAAGCTGCGCAACGTGCTGGGCAAGGCCGACCGCGACAAGGACGCCCTCAAGTACGTCAGGCAGATCCTCAAGGACGTCAACGAGAAGGCCCTGGCCCTCGTCAACAAGGCGGCGCTCAACCTGATCACCGTCGGGCGCCACCTCAAGGCCCTGATAGACGACCTCGGGAAGCCCCACCACGAGCTGATCCTGAACTGGAAAGAGGTGGAGGGCGCGTCGACCATCCCGATGAAGGAAGCTATGACCGATTCGTACAAGAAGATCTACTACATGGTCCAGTTGCTCCAGTATTACGTGAAGGAGGAGTCGTCGGCGCAGTAGCGGCGGCTCAGTAGAGCCGTAGCGCCGCCGAAGCGGCGCTACGATACCCGAAGAGAGCGCCGGCGACGCGGGGCGATCAGTCGACCCGGTACTTCTCGACGCGGGAGCCGAGGCGCTCGGGTATCCTGCAGCGCACTATCGTCGCCTCGCCGTCGTGGTCCTCCGACAGCACCGTCGCCTCCCGGTACAGGAGCGGCACCACCGCGTAGTCCTCGGGCGGCACGCGCAGCGTCAGCTCGCGCGCGTCGGCGGTCAGCGCCTTCTCGACGGCGGCGACCAGCTCCGGCAGACCCTCCCCGGTCGCGGCGGAGGTCAGCACCGAGACGCCGTCGAACGGCAGGCTCGGCACCGCCCGATCGGGCAGCCTATCGATCTTGTTGTAGACGAGCAGCGTCTCGGCCGTCGCGCCTATCTCGGCGAGCACCTTCATCGTCGTCGCGAACTGCGCCGCCGCCTCCGGGTCCGACGCGTCGACGACGTGGACGAGCAGGTCGGCGTCCGCGGCCTCCTCGAGCGTGGCCTTGAAGGCCTCGACCAGGCCGTGGGGCAGGTTGCGCACGAAGCCGACCGTGTCGGTGACCAGCACCGAGCCGGACGACGTATCGAGCCTCCGCGTCGTCGGGTCGAGCGTCGCGAACAGCTTGTCCTCGGCGACGACGTCCGCCGTCGACGCCATCGCGTTGAGCAGCGACGACTTGCCGGCGTTCGTGTAGCCGACGATGGCCGCCCGCTTGAGCCCGAGCCGCTCCCGCCGCTTGCGCTGCGTCGCCCGGGAGCGCCGCACGACGACCAGCTCGTCCTCGATGTCGGCGATGCGCTTGGCTATCTGCCTGCGGTCGAGCTCTATCTTCTGCTCGCCGGCGCCCTTGGTGCCGTAGCGGCCGCCGCGCTGCCGGTGCAGGTCGCCGTAGGAGTGGGCCAGCCGCGGCAGCGAGTAGCGCAGCCTCGCGAGCTCCACCTGGAGCGACGCCTCCCGGGTCCTGGCCCGGCTCGCGAAGATGTCTATGATCAGCTCGGCCCGGTCGTACACGTCCAGGCCCGACAGCTTCTCCCAGTTGCGCTGCTGCACCGGGCTGAGCGCCTTGTCGAAGATGATCGAGTCGGCGCCCTCGGCCTTGGCCGCGGCTATGATCTCGTCGACCTTGCCCGAGCCGAGCATCGTCGAGGCTACGCGGGCGCGGAGGCCTACCATCATGCTGCCGACGGCCTCGATGCCGAGGCTCTTGGCGAGCCCGGCCAGCTCGCGGAGGAGGCTCTCGGCCTCGGGGGCCCGCACCTCCTCGTCGCGCACGCCGACGAGGAAGGCCCGTTCCGGACGGGCGGCCGTATCGTGTAATTCGGTCACGCCCGCATAGTAGCCTCGAAGGCGGCCATCGGTCGAGGCCCAGTTCTGCTATATCGGTTCATTCCCCCGCCTTGGCTTAGCTCCTGCGCGGTGCTATTATCGAAGCGCGTACGCGCGAGCGCTACGCCGTCGAAAAGGAGACCCCATGTCCATCCAGCTAGCCGACATCGGCAAGGCAGTCATCGAGACGCAGTACGCCGTGCGCGGCCCCATCGTCGCCAGGGCCCAGGAACTAGAGCGGGCCGGGCGCAGGATAATCTATTGCAACATAGGCAATCCCCAGGCCCTCGGCCAGGCCCCGCTGTCGTGGACCAGGCGCCTCCTGGCCCTCTGCGAGTACCCCGGCCTCGCGAAGGCCGCTCCCGGCGCCTTCCCCGCCGACGCCGTCGGCGCGGCCAAGGCGCTGATCGCCGGCTCCAAGCACGGCGTCGGCGCCTACTCCGAGAGCAAGGGGCTCAAGGTCGTCCGCGACGCCGTCGCCGCCTTCATCGAGCGCCGCGACGGCATCGCCGCCGACCCCGACGCCGTCTACCTTACCGACGGCGCGTCCAAGGGCGTCCAGGCCGCGCTCCGCCTGCTGATCTCCGGGCCGAACGACGGCATCATGATACCGATACCCCAGTACCCGCTGTACTCCGCGACCATCACCATGTACGAGGGCCGCCAGGTACCCTACTACCTCGACGAGGAGCACGACTGGGCCCTGTCGCGCGACATGCTCGAGGACGCCATCGCCAAGGCCGCGGCCGCCGGCGTCAAGACCAAGGCCATCGTCGTCATCAACCCCGGCAACCCGACCGGCTCGGTCCTGAGGCCCGACAACGTCAAGATGGTCATCCGCTTCGCCAAGGAGCACGGCCTGTCCATCCTGGCCGACGAGGTCTACCAGGACAATATCTACCGCGACGGCGACCGCTTCGAGTCGTTCGCCAAGGCGATGGCCGAGCTCGGCGAGACCGGCGTGACGCTGTTCAGCTTCCACTCGACCAGCAAGGGCTACCTCGGCGAGTGCGGCCAGCGCGGCGGCTACATGGAGGTCCGCAACGTCGGCCCCGAGGTCATGGCCCAGATCCTCAAGATGCAGTCGGTCAGCCTCTGCGCCAACCTTCCCGGCCAGGTCGCCCTTTATAGCCTCGTCTCCCCGCCGCCCGCCGACGGCCCGAGCCGCCCCGAGTACGACCGCGAGCGCTCCGCCATACTCGGCGAGCTCCGCGAGCGGGCCAGGCTCCTCGCCGACGGCCTCAACGCGATCCCCGGCTTCCGCTGCAACGCCGTAGCCGGCGCCATGTACGCCTTCCCCCGCCTCGAGCTGCCCGCGGGCAAGACCGACGAGGACTGGTGCATGGCCCTCCTCGAACAGAAGGGCATCTGCGTCGTGCCGGGTAGCGGCTTCGGCCAGCTGCCGGGCACCGCCCATTTCCGCACGACCATACTGCCGCCCCGCGACCAGCTCGCCGAGGTGGTAGCCGCGATAGCCGCGTTCAACGCGGAATACCGGTGAACCGTAAGGCGACGAAGAGGAAAAGAGTACAAGAGTTTAGGAAAGAGAATGCCCTGTAAAGAGGGGCCTGGGATGAGCGCCATTGAAACGCTCGTCGGCATGGCGGCATAAAGAAGCAAACGGCCAGTCGAAGGCATAGCGATTATAAGGAGACGATCATGGAGTGGAGAGCCAGCCACATACTCGTCAGCGACCGCGCGCTGGCGCAGGATCTCGTACGCAAGGCCAAGCAGGGAGCCGACTTCGGCTCGCTCGCCAGGCAGTTCTCGACCTGCCCGTCCAAGTCGTCCGGCGGCGACCTGGGCTGGTTCGGCCCCGGCAAGATGGTCGCCCCGTTCGAGCACGCCTGCAAGGGCCTCGGCGTCGGCTCCATCTCCGACGTCGTCCAGACCCAGTTCGGCTACCACGTCATCAAGGTGACCGGGAAGCGGGACTAGGTCGAGCAAGGCGGCGAAGAGGATACGAGGAGAAGAGGCAGTAAAGAGGAAGACGTAAAAAGCGTCGGAGTGATCGCGGGCGGGCGGCTAGCTAGCGCCCGTACGCCATCGCCTGCGACGCCTCATACCGTGAACGGCGCATCGACGCCGTCGATGAACGCGACTTCCGACAGTGGACGCCTCGGCCTGAGCCTCGACGGGTCCTCCTTCTCCGAGGGGTATCCGAAGGGGACGATCGACACGATCTCCCAGTGGAGCGGTATGCCGACTAGCTTGCGGATGTCCCGCTTGCTGCAGGTCAGGATCCAGACCGCGCCCAGGCCCTGGTCGTGCGCGGCGAGCAGGATGTTCTGTATCGCCGCCGCGGTATCGAGGATATAGCAGTCGTCGTCCTCGTCGTACTTCTCCCAGGTATCGTGCGGGTCGACGCAGGCGACGATGACGTACGGAGCGTTCTCTACGCAGGGCTGGTGCCCGTACGGGTCGAACAGGGCTATCTTCTCCCTGTCCGTGACGACGACGAACCTCCACGGCTGCCGGTTACCTCCCGAGGGCGCCCGCGCGGCCGCCTCGAGCATCCTGGCGATCTTCTCCCTCTCCACCGGCTTGTCGCTGAACGAGCGAACGCTCCTCCTGGTCATGATGGCGTCGATGGTCTGCATGGTCGTCCCCCCTCGGAATGGATTGCTCGTACAATGCTACGAGCCTCTTATACGAGAATACAGTATATCGAGCCTAGTTCCTCGAAGCTTGTGAGACGTCTATATTCGCTACTCGATGAAGCGTCGACCGTAGTCATCACTACTATTTCCAGTAGGCTTGTATGATCCTCCACAAGGTTCGAGGAACTATAGAATGTGTCGATTATTAATAATTAGACAGGATAAAGCGCGGCTATCGGACGCCATAACCGCTTCGACCGAATCGTTAACCGGATCTTGAACACTACCCGCTACCGATCACGACGCGCCGCCCCGACAGGACCGATATCCGGCGACCGATGCCCACCCCGCTTACTGGCACGACGCGCCGCCCCGAAATCCTTGCTCGTACCCAGGCCTCGCAATATCAGGGAGGAGGGGGCCTAAGAGACGGCGGCCCTCGCGTAAGCGAGGGTTCCGTCTCTTAGGCAGGACCCTCCGAGATGCTATACGAGGTTTGACTTACATCCCGATCCGTCCCGGGGCGGCGCGTCGTGCGGATTCTTGACGAGCGCGGCTTCTGTCCCTACTCTAGGAGCCGCGCAGGCGCGCGATTCGGTCGGATTCGGAGGGGATATGCCAGGCAGGTGGTTCGCGAGCGACAATAACGCGGCGGCGCATCCGCGC
>QKAK01000136.1 GCA_003247225.1 Spirochaetota bacterium
AGGCGAGGCACTTGAAGCGGCGGACCGCGCCGACGACGAGGGTGTCGTAGTAGCCTATCGGGATCCAGCGTCCCCAGTACTGGTCGCTTTGGTCGTGGTGATGGGCGCAACGCGGGTTCGGGCAGAAGGTCGGGATCATGGCGGCACCTCCGCCATGTTAATGCCTCTCCGAGCTCCGACGCTTGCGCCATCCCTCACAAGGTTCGAGGAACTAAGTTCCGCTTGCTCGCGCGAGCGCTCCCGGGTACACTGTAGCGATGGACGGCCAGGCAGGGCGCGCCGGCGAGACTCTCGACGGCGCCGCGGATTTACTCGAAGTTGTGACGAACGCCGAACCGCTCGAAAGCATCCCGACCGCGCCGCTGACGGCGGATCGTACGCCGTCGAGCGCTGAACGCATGTCTATACGGCGCTACGAGGCGCTGTTCAAGGGACTCGTGCAGCACGCCTCTGACGTGGTGCTGATACTCGAGTCCGACGGCCGCGTGCGCTTCTGCGGGCCGAGCGCCCGCTCGCTGCTCGGCTACGCGCCCGAGGAGATCGAGGGGCGGGACTTCTTCTCGCTCGTCGGCGAAGGCTTCGACACGGAGCAGCGCGCCATGTTCTCGTCGAACCTGGTAGCGGAGCACCCGACCTTCATGGCCGGATTCCCGATGCGCAAGGCCGACGGCACCGAGCTGCCGGTGGAGGCCGCCGCGTCGAACTACCTGCGCAACCCGGAAATCGTCGGCGTCATCATGACGCTGCGCGACGTGTCCAGGCAGAAGAAGGCCGAGGAGCGGGCGCTGTTCTACGAGTACTTCGACCCGCTGACCAGGCTGCCGAACCGGGAGTCGTTCGTCCGCGACGTCGACCGGAACGTATCGATAGCGATGAACCGCGGCCGCGTCTTCGGCGTGATGGCGCTCGGGCTGGACCGCTTCAAGATGGTCAACGACATGTACGGCACGAAGACCGGCGACGAGGTGCTCAAGAGCGTGGCCGGCGCGCTACGTTCGTCGTTCCGGAACGACGACGTCGTCTCGCGATACCGCGGCGACAAGTTCCTGGCGCTGTTCCCGGACATCAAGTCGCAGGACCACATCAAGGAGATCATCGCCAAGGCGCGCGCGGCCTTCATCGACCCGATCCCGATCGGCCTGGGCCAGAAGCTCAACCTGTCCGCGTCGATGGGCGTCGCGTTCTTCCCGAACGACGGCAAGGACGCCGCCGAGCTGGTGCGCAACGCCGAGACGGCGCTGTACATGGCCAAGGAATCCGGCCGCGACGGCTACCGCCTGTTCGACGCGAGGCTGAACGGCGAGATCATCGAGCGCCAGCGCATCGAGAGCGACCTAGGCCAGGCCATAGGGGAGCGTCGCTTCGAGCCGTTCTTCCAGCCCAAGGTCGACCGCTCGGGCTTCATCGTCGGCGCGGAGGCCCTCGTACGCTGGCGCATGCCGAACGGCGAGACCAAGAACCCGTCCGAGTTCATCGACGTCGCGGAGCGGTCGGGCAACATCGACCGTATCGGCTCGATGATCATCATGAAGACCTGCGAGCTCGCGGCCTCCTGGTCCGCGGCGGGCCTCCCGGACATCCCGATATCGATCAACCTGTCGCCGCGGCAGTTCGGCCAGGAGTTCCTGGTCGACGACATAACCGCGATTATCGAGTCGACCGGCGTCGACCCGCGGCGGCTCGAATTCGAGATCACCGAGAGCGGCATCATGACCAACGAGCGCGAGAGCATACGCAAGCTGCTCGAGCTCAAGGCGCTCGGAGCCGCCATCTCGATAGACGACTTCGGCACCGGCTACTCGTCGTTCTCGAAGCTCAAGGACTACCCCGTGGACACGGTCAAGATGGACAAGTCGTTCATAGACCCGCTGCCGCACGACAAGAAGGCGTCGATCATCGCGTCGGCCATCGTCGACATGGCCCACACGCTGAGCTTCAGCGTCGTAGCCGAGGGCGTCGAGACGCTGGACCAGATGGCCTTCCTCGACACGATATTCTGCGACCAGTACCAAGGGTACCTATTCTCGAGGCCCGTCCCGCAGGACGAATTCAGGCGCATGCTGGCCGCCGGCGCGGCGCTGCTGCCGAGCGGCGCGTAGAGCGAAGAGAGGAGCTAACGATGGAAGGCGTCTTGGAGTGGGGAGTCGAGGTCATCCGGGCCATCCAGACCGTCGCGAGCCCGGGCCTGACCGCGGTCATGCGCGCGCTGACCCTGATGGGGTCCGAGTATTTCTACCTGATCTTCCTGCCGATCCTGTTCTGGTGCGTCGACGAGCGCTACGGGGCCCGCTTCGGGCTGGTCTTCCTGCTGTCGAGCTTCGTCAACGGCTGGCTCAAGGTGGTCTTCGCCCAGCCGCGGCCGTACCACCTCGATCCGTCGGTCGGCATGGGCTCCGAGTCGAGCTACGGGCTGCCTTCCGGGCACTCCCAGGGCTCGGCCACCTTCTGGGGGCTCCTCGCGCCGAGGATACGCAGGCCCTGGGGCCTCGTCCTCGCCGTGTTCATGCCGATCCTGATCGGCTTCACCAGGCTGTACCTCGGCGTCCACTTCCCCACCGACGTGTTCCTGGGCCTGGCGCTCGGCTGGGCCTTCGCGATAGCGGGCATAGTCCTCGGCGACCGTGCCGCCAGGCTGCTGGCCTCCTGGAACGTGCGCGTCAGGATACTCCTGGCCGCGGCAGCCGCGCTCGCGATGAACGCGCTCCATATGGAGGACACGAGCGTCTCGGGCATCTTCTTCGGCACGGCCGTCGGCGCCTGCTTCCTGTTCGACCGGCTGCGCTTCGACGCGTCGTCCGGCGGCTTCGGCCAGAAGGCGCTGCGCCTGGCGGTCGGCCTCGCCGGCGTCGCCGCCATCTACTTCGGGGTCAAGCTGGTCGCGCCGGGCTCGGGCGAGCCGCTGTACGCGCTGTTCCGCTTCGTACGCTACGCCCTCGTCGGGGCCTGGGTCTCGTACGGCGCGCCCTGGGCCTTCATGCGGCTCAAGCTGGCCGGCGCCAGGCCGGCGGAGGGCTGATCGATGAGGCCTAACGCCGCCTTCCGCAACGACGCGCGCGCCAAGGTTACCGGGCGCGCCACCTACGCCGACGACATATCGATAGCGGGCATGCTCCACGCCGCGCCGGTATACGCCGACTACGTCTCCGCCAGGGACCTGGTCGTGGACGCGTCCGAGGCGCTCGCCAGCCCCGGCTGCGTACGGGTGATCACCGCGGCCGACGTGCCCGGTACCGCCTGTTACGGGCAGATCGAGAAGGACTACCCGATTTTCTGCTCCGGCCGCGTGCGCTCCTACGGCGACGTGTGCGCCCTCGTCGTAGCCGAGACCAGGTCCGCCGCCAAGGCCGCCGCCGCCCTCGTAAAGGTCGCGGCCACGCCGGTCAAGCCGGTGCTGACGATCGACGAGGCCCTGGAGCCCGGCGCGCCCGTCGTGCCGTCCTACGGCGACACGAACGTCGTCACGCACCACCGCCTGAGGCACGGCGACCCCGACCCGGTATTCGAGGCGTGCGAACTGGTGCTGGAGGAGGAATTCACCACCCAGGCGATCGAGCACGCGTACATGGAACCGGAGACGGCCGTCTGCGTGCCGCGCTCCGACGGCGTGGTCGAGGTCTACGGCAGCATGCAGCACCCGTTCAGCACCAGGCGCTTCGTCGCCGCGCTGCTCGGCGAGCCGCTGTCCAACGTCGAGGTCTACACGATAGCGGTCGGGGGCGGCTTCGGCGGCAAGGACGACACAGCCGCCGCCGTCTGCGCCCGCGCGGCCCTGGCCGCCCGCCTGACCGGCCGGCCGGTCAAGCTGCGCTACGACCGCGAGTGGTCGTTCCGAGAGAGCTACAAGCGCCATCCGTACCGCATGCGCTACAAGGTAGGCGTATCGAGCGAGGGCCGCGTCCTCGCGGTCAGGGCGACGATGCACGCCGACTCCGGCGCCTACCTGTCGGTGACGCCCTGGGTCACCTGGCGCTCCACGGCCCAGTGCTTCGGCCCCTACGTCGTCGACGACATCCACGCCGACGTCTACGGCGTAGCGACGAACAACGTGTTCACCGGGGCCATGCGCGGCTTCGGCGCCCCGCAGGTCAACTTCGCGGTCGAGCAGCTGATGGACATGGCCGCGCACGAGCTCAAGATCCACCCGCTCGGCATGCGCCGCATCAACATGGTCAAGCAGGACTCGGTCACCGTCACGGGCCAGCGGCTCGACGGCCACGTCGTCAGCATGGAGGACGTGATGAACCGCGTCGTCCACGAGATAGGCTACCGCAAGAAGTACGAGCACTGCTCGTTCGGGAAGCCGGCGGCCGAGGGCTCCGACGAGCTGTACGGCATAGGCCTGGCGATCAGCTACCGCGGCGCGTCGCTCGGCGCCGAGGGCATGGACTTCTGCTCCTGCATCATCAACGGCCAGTACGACGGCTCGATACTGCTAGAGACGGGCATCCACGAGAACGGCCAGGGCGCCGAGTCGGCGATGACGCTGATCCTCGCCGACGAGCTGGGCGTCGACCTCGGCCGCGTCCGCTACAAGCGCTCGTCGACCAGCTCGATCCCGGACTCGGGCACCACCGTCGCCACGCGCGGCACCGTCATGGGCGGCTCCGCGGTCGTGGTCGCCGCCGGGCAGTACCGCGATCTGCTGTCGCGCCACCTGGCCGACCGCCTGCGCTGCAGGCCAGAGGACGTCACCTTCCACGACGACAAGATATGGGGCCTGAACTACGAGTACAGCCTGACCTGGGAGGAGGCGATGCGCGAGCTGTTCCTGCAGCGCGTCACCCCCTACGCCTTCGGCACCTTCCAGGCGCCGCCGGTGAGCTGGGACGACACCACCGGCCAGGGCGACGCGTACTTCACCTACGTCTACTCGTGCCAGGCGGTCGAGCTGACGGTCGACCGGAAGACCGGGAAGATACGGCTCCTGAACGTCGTGGCCGGCCACGACATCGGCAAGGCGGTCAACAGGGCGCTGCTGCTCGGCCAGGTGTACGGCGGCGTGACCCAGGGCGTCGGCATGGCGCTGATGGAGGACTTCGCCTACGAGGACGGCAGGCCCGCCTGCGAGAACTTCGACAAGTACCTCCTGCCCAGGGCGACCGACCTGCCGGAGATGACCGGGGTCATCATAGAGAACCGCGATCCCAACTCCCTGACCGGCGCCAAGGGCATCGGCGAGCCGGCGCTGGAGCTGATAGCCCCGGCGATCGCGAACGCGGTGTTCAACGCCACCGGCGTGCGCTGCCGCGACCTGCCGATACGACTGAGACCGGAGGACCTCGCGTGAACCAGATAACCATCAACGGCGCCCCGTACGGCGTCGCCGACGACGATCTCGAGCTGTCGCTCCTCGAGTACCTGCGCGAGCGCCGCTTCCTGACGGGCACCAAGAACGGCTGCGAGAGGGGCCTCTGCGGCTCGTGCACCGTCATCGTCGACGGCAAGGCGCTGCGCTCCTGCAGGACCCCGGTGGAGAAGGCGATAGGCAAGTCGGTGGTAACCATCGAGGGCATGGAAGGCCCGGGAGGCGAGCCGCACCCGATCCAGAAGGCCTTCATGGACGCCGGCGCCATCCAGTGCGGCTTCTGCACGCCCGGCATGGTGATGAGCGCCTACGCCCTGTTGCTGCGCGACCCCGACCCGAGCCGCGACGAGATCCGCAAGGCCCTCAAGGGCAACCTCTGCCGCTGCACCGGCTATCAGCAGATCGTCGACGCGGTCAGTCTGGCCGCCAAGGTCATGCGCGAGCAGGCGCTGCCCGTCGAGGCGGGCTGCCTACGGAAACGGTAGCGGCGTCAGGGCGAACGCCGGGTTGTCCAGCTTGAACACCGCCCCGGCGCCCGAGCTCAGGTAGACGCGCTTATCCTCGTCGATGAAGACGGCCTCCACGTGGCCGAGCGTCTCGACGAGGGCCATGCCGCGCTCCAGGCCCAGGGAGAACAGCGTCGTCGATAGGCCGTCGGCGTCGATCGACGACGAGCTGATCACCGTGACCGACGCGAGGCCGTTCCGTACCGGATAGCCGGTGGCCGGATCCAGGATATGGTGGTAATGCTCGCCGTCGTCCCCGATGAAATAGCGCTCGTATACGCCGCTCGTCACGACCGTAGCGCCGCCCTCGAGCTCGGCGACGCCGATGCGGGCGCCGCGGTCGTCGAACGGGTCCTGGATGCCTATGCGCCACGGCGAGCCGTCCGGCTTCTTACCGACCACCTTGACGTTGCCGCCGAGGTCGATGACCGCGGCCTTGACCCGGTGCTCGAGGAGTATCCTGGCCGCCTCGTCGGCGGCGTAGCCCTTGGCTATGGCGCCGAGGTCGAGCAGCATGCCGGCGCGCCGTAGGAAAACGGTGCCGGCCGCGTCGTCCGCCGCGACCGCAGAAGCGTCGACGAGGGGCAGGGCCGCGGCTATCTCCTCCGGGGACGGGACCCGCTCGCCGTCCATGCCGATGTTCCACAGCTTGACTACGGGGCCGATGGTCGGGTCGAAGGCGCCTCCCGACAGGGCCGAGTACGACAACGCCTTGCCGAGCACGTAGCGGACGTCGTCCGGCGCGGCTACCGGGGCGACCCCGGCGCCGGCGTTGATCGCGGCGACGACGGTGCCATCGGCGTTGGCGCTCATCGTCGCCTCTATGCCGCGCAGCCGCTCGAACACGGCGTCGAGGGCGCCGCGGTCCCCGCCGTCGAGTATGCGCACCGAGCACACGGTGCCCAGCACGAGGTCCGCGCGGTCGCGCGGCGGCTCGGCGCACGATACGGCGACGATAGCGCATAGCGCCGCGGCGGCTAAGCGAGCCGGCCGGCTAGTCGTTCTGCTCATCCTATATCCTCCGGGTTCAGGAGTAGTAGCGTTTCTCGCGGCCGATCGTCGTCGGCTCGCCATGGCCCGGCCAGACGCGCACGGCGTCGTGCAGGGGGCACAGCCTCTCCCTGATCGAGTGCACGATGGCCGCCTCGTCCGAGTCGAAGTTGTCGGTGCGGCCGCGGCCGTCGCGGAACAGCGTGTCGCCGGCCAAGAGCGAAGAGCCGCCCTCGACCAGGAAGCACGACGAGCCGCGCGTATGGCCGGGCGTGTGGATCGCGACCGCGTCCAGGCCCGGGAAGGCGAAGCCGTCGCCGTAGTACTCGTCGGCCTCCGGGATAGGCACCCATTGCTTGCGCATGAAGCCCATCGCGCCGATGCCGGAGAACACGCGCTCGTTCGTCTCCCTGGCCCTCGCGCCGAAGTAGTCGCGGTCGGCCTCCGGCGCGTAGGTGCGGACGGGAATCCCGGCCGCGGCCAGGGCGGCGACCAGGCCGGGCATCGCGGCGACGTGGTCCAGGTGGCCGTGGGTCAGCGCGACGGCCACCCGGTCCGCTCCGCTCCGCTCGACGGCCGCGAGGACCTCGGCCGCCAGGCGCTCGGGCTCGGCGCCCGGGTCGACGACAAATAGCGGAGTCCCTGGATTCTCGACGATATAGACGTTTTCCCCTATGGGGCCTACACTCATGCTTCGGATCATGCCCGGCAATACTACCGGCCGGGCGCCATGATGACAAGCGGAGCGTTGCCCGATGTTCGTACCGGTGACCCTGGCCATCCTGGCCGCCATAGTCTTCTACGCGCTCGTACCGATAGCCGGCGCCTTCGTCGTACGGCAGCAATGGCGGCTCTTCAGGAAGGCGGTCGCCGCGGCCGCGGCGCTGCCCGGGCTGGACTCGGGCTCCGTCTCCCGCTCGAGGGTCAGGCTCGGCCGCGTCCGCGCGATGGGAGAAGTCGACGCGATCAGCGGCCTGGACGAGCTATGGATACGCTGCGAAGGCGTCACCTGCGCGGTCGACCTGAAGGACGCGTGGGTATACCTGCTCGTCGGCAGGTCGGGCGACGACGCGGTGGAACGACGGCGATGGAGCGACCTTCGGTCGATAACGCCGGGATCCAGGGCCTTCGTAGCCGGCGAGGCCGAGATGCGCGACGGCCGGATCGTCGTGGCCCAGCGGGACCGGTCGCCGACGCTGGTGATCCTGCACGACGGAGACGACGACGGGCTCGTCAGGCGGGCGATCTGGGCCGGCCGCCACGAGAACGAGTACTGGAACCCGGCGACCCAGGTCTCGCTGGCCCTCGGGGCGGCGACGATGAGCGCGATCGTGCCGTTCGCCCTGCCCGGCAGGATGCCGGCCCTGATCGGCGCGCTGACGCTTACCGCGGCCTTCTCGCCGCTGCTGCCGCTGCTCCCTCCCGGCGTGGTCGGGTTCTTCGCGTATAGGCGATTCTGGAAACGCGCGCGCTACTGCCGCGCCAGGCGGGACATGGGACGGCTCGACGACCCGGCCGGCGCCGAGACGGATCTCTGGCGCCGGAGGGCCGGGGCGGCGACGCTCGCCAGCGCGCTCGCCTTCGCGGGCTCGCTGGCGGTCAACGGGTGGCTTATCGTCGCGGCGCTCAGGCGCCTGCTGTAGGATCCTCGTCGTCAGGCTCGCCCTCGGGCTCGTCGCCGTCCGTCGCGTCCCCATGCTCGTCCTCCGGCGCGGAACCGAACGGCTCGAGGCCGTCGTCGTCCAGTTCGTCGCCGCCGTCCGCGTACGCCGAATCGCCCGATTCGTCTTCGCCGGTATCGAACGAGCCGTCGGACGGCGACTCGACGGGCTCGTCGCCGATCGAGTCCATCGGCCGCGGCTCCCGGGCGGGGGCGGGCTCGCCGCGCTTCCTGGCGCGGTTGACAGCGAGGGTACGGCCCTTGAGGTCGTACCCGTTCAGGGCGGCTATGACGGCGTCCTCGACGGCCGGGTCGACGACGATGAAGCTGTAGTTGTCCATCGTCCTGACGTCGCCGACCTGCTCGTCGGCCACGCCGGGGATATCGAGCAGCATCTTGACGGCGACCCTGGCGTAGAAGCGCTGCCTGCGGCCGGCGCTGACGAACAGCGTGACGCCCTCGCCGCGGTAGCGGTTCTCGCGAACCTCGCGGGGTTCGCGGGGTTCCCTGGCCTCGGGCTCGCGGGCGGGTTTCTCTTCCTTCTTAGGCTTGGCCTGCTTGGCGGGCTGCCTGGCGACGCTCTCGGCGCGGCTATCGGACCGGCCCTCGGCGCGGCCCCGGCCGCCCTTTCCGTCTCGGGAGCGCTTCTCGGGCTGACGGGAGCCGCCGGCGTACTTGAGCGCCAGGGCCGCGGCGACGTAGGCCCGAAGGTTGAACGGCACCCGCGCGCGGAAGATGGCCCGGCATTCCTGGAGCAGCGCGACGTCCGCCGTAGCGCGGACCTCGGCGAGCGCTTCGTCGAATTCGGCCTCTATGGCCGCCCGACGGGATTCTGGGAGTATCGAATGAGATGGCACGTATGACTCCTTAGGTGTAAACATAAACGAAAGCCCCCTACTTTCTCAACCCAGGCTTGCGGCGCTCGATCGGCTCCGGTACAGTATCGGGGATGCGCCGACCACCGCTCCTCATCGCCATAGCCCTCCTCGTATCCGTCGCCGCCGCCTCGGGGCAGGCGATAATCGCCCCGGACGATCCGGCCGCGCTGCTGGGCCTGACCCCGGCCCAGGTCATCGAGCGCTTCGGGCCTCCCGAGAGCGTATTCGCGATACGCGGCGCCGAGCCCTGGCAGGACGACGTCGTCTTCGACTACGGCGGCGGGCTCTCGCTATTCCTCTTCAAGGATAGGGTCTGGCAGGTCAGGATAGCCGAGCCGTACGCCGAGCCGGTCCTCGGCCTCGTCGTCGGCTCGGACGTCGAGCGGGCGGCCGCCGCCCTCGGGGCTCCGGAGCGGGCGCTGGCCGGCGCGTACGAATGGGCCTTGCCGGGGGAGGCCTGGCCGGTTAGGCTCAGGGGAGTGACCGACGGAGACCGCATCCGCGAGCTCTATATCTACCGGGCCGATTTCTAGGAGGGGCGATGCCTAAGATTTGCCTCTGCCTGACGGGTTCGACCATCGCGCAGGACCTCGAGGCTCTGGAGCGCTACCGCGACAAGGTGGACATGGTCGAGCTGCGCGCCGACTACCTCGACCCCTCGGAGCTGTTCCACCTGCGCGCCTTCCCGGAGAAGGCCGGCATGCCGAGCATCCTCACGGTCAGGCGCAAGACCGACGGCGGCAAGTTCGACCTGGGCGAGGGGGTACGGCTGGTCACCTTCGCCCGCGGCCTCGCGTTCGCCGACTCTGACCGCCGCAAGAATTTCTCCTACGTCGACATCGAGCACGATTTCCACATCCCCTCGATCCAGGAGGCGGCCCGCACCTTCGGCACGAAGATCATCCGATCGAAGCACTGCCTGGACGGCATGCCGGCCGATATCGACAAGGTCTGGCGGGAGCTGTCGTCGCGGCCGTCGGAGATACCGAAGCTGGCCGTCAGGGCCAACGGCATGGCCGACGTCGACTCGGTCTTCAGGCTCTTCGAGGGCGGCGCAGGCCGAGGCGAGAGGGTCGTCGTCAGCATGGGGGAGTACGGCTTCTGCACGCGGGTGCTCGCCGACCGCCTCGGCAGCATGCTCGTCTACGCGAGCGCCATAGGCGCCGGGCTCGAGGCGCCGGCCCCGGGCCAGCTCGACCCGTCCCAGCTGCTCGAGACCTACCGGGCCAAGGAGTTCGATCGGGACTGGAGCCTCTACGGCATCCTCGGCGGGCCGGCCGTCATCCACTCGCTGTCGCCGATCATCCATAACTCGGGCTTCTCCGCGCTCGGGCTCCGCTCGCTCTACCTGCCGTTCCCGAGCGACGACGTCGGGAGCTTCCTGTCGCTCGCCGACAGGCTCGGCGTCAGGGGCTTCTCGATCACCGTGCCGTTCAAGGAGCGCGTGCTGCCGTTCCTGTCCAGGCGTTCCGCCGAGGTCGAGGCGATAGGCGCCTGCAATACCGCCATCAAGGACGGCTCGGAATGGGTCGGCTACAACACCGACGCGTACGGCTTCTCCTCCGACGTGCGCAGGTTCCTCGGCGTCGATTCGATGAAGGGCCTGCGGGCGACGATAGTCGGAGCCGGCGGGGCCGCGAAGGCGGCGGCCTACGCGCTGAATTCGCTCGGCGCGAAGGTCTGCGTCGTCAACCGCAGCATGTCCAAGGCGCGGCGCCTGGCCGAGGCCTACGGCTTCGAGTGGTCAGGCATGACCGAGCGGGCCGCCGACCTGATGGAGCGCTACAACGACCTGATCGTGCAGACCACCTCGGTCGGGCTCGAGGGCGGCCAGGACGGCGATCCGATCGAATGGTACGAGTTCTCCGGCCGCGAGGCGCTCTACGAGGCCATCTACAGCCCGCCCGAGACGCCGGTGATGCGGCGCGCGCGCAGGGCCGGCTGCCGCGTTACAAACGGCCTCGGCATGCTCTACGCCCAGGCCGAGGCCCAGTTCTCGCTCTTCTCCGGCCGCGACTACCCGAAAGGAGGGCCTTCGTGCCCGATACCCACCGCTCTGCGTTCATAGCCGTCGTCGGACGACCGTCCGCGGGCAAGTCCACCCTCGTCAACAGGATCTGCGGCCAGAAGGTCGCGATAGTCTCGCCGGTACCCCAGACCACGCGCAACACCGTCCGCGGCATCAAGACCGGCGACGGCTACCAGCTCGTCTTCCTCGACACGCCCGGCCTGCACGACTCCGAGAAGGCCATGAACCGCCGGCTCCGCGACCTGGCGCTGCGGGCGCTCCAGGACGCCGACCTGGTGCTGTACGTGATCGACACGACCCGCGCCCCCGGCCCCGAGGAGGAGTCGATCGTCGACAAGGTCGCGCCGTTCAGCGGGAAGACGCTCGTCGCCGTGAACAAGACCGACGCGCGCGACTCGGACGCGCCGCGCGCCCGAGCCTTCCTCGACGAGCGGATGCCGGGCGCCCGGGCCTTCGAGCTGTCCGCCGAGACCGGCGACGGCGTCGACGCCCTCGTCGCGGCGCTGGCCGAGGCGGCGCCCCTCGGGCCGGAATACTACCCGCCCGAGTACTATACCGACCAGGAACCGGTGTTCCGCATCGCCGAGGTGATACGCGAGAAGATCTTCCTGCACACGAGGAACGAGGTGCCGCACGCGGTGTTCGTCGAGTATACCGCGCACCATACCCTCGACGACGGCACCCTCGTCTACGAGGGCGACCTGGTCGTCGAGCGCGACACGCAGAAGGGCATCCTGATCGGCGCCGGCGGGTCGATGATCCGGCTGATACGCGAGGAGGCCGAGCGCGACCTCGAGGAGATCTTCGGCTACCCGGTAAGGCTATCGATCAAGGTGCGCGTCCAGCCGGACTGGAAGAAGGACGACAAGCTCCTCAAGCGGCTGATCCAGTAGGTCCGCCGGCCTCACGCCAGCGCGTTGACCTTGGCGTAGGCGGCCAGCGCCTCGTCGAAGCCCCGCTCGGCGCAGAGGTCGAGGGCGGTCGCGGCCCGCGGGAACACCGAGCACTCGAGCTTCTCCCGCTCGTCGCGCGAGAAGTCGGACAGCACGTAGCCGGCCACGTCGTCGTGGCTCGGCCGGCCTATGCCGAGGCGCAGCCGCATGAAGTCGGCCGTGCCGAGCCGCTCCTTCATCGACCTGAGGCCGTTGTGCCCGCCGAGCCCGCCGCCCTTCTTGAAGCCGAAGAACCCGAAGCCGATCTCGAGCTCGTCGTGCGCCACGAGCACCTCGCCGGGCTCGACCTTGTAGAACCGGGCGATCTCGGCGACGCTGTCGCCGGACAGGTTCATGTACGTCTCCGGGACGATGAACCAGGTCCGCCCGAGCGGCGTCTCGCGCTGGGCCCAGCGGCCCTTGAAGCCCCGCTTCCATTGGAGCGACGGGTAGAACGGCAGCGACTCGAGGAAGAGCCACGCCACGTTATGCCTATTGCCGGAGTACTCCCGGCCGTGATTGCCCAGGAAGGCGTACAGCTTGATCATACGGCCCACAGCATAGCGATTCGGACGCCCTTTGGCCATCCGGTTTGACCATCCCGCGCCCGCGGCGATACACTGTCCGGCATGACCGACACCACCTACGTGATAGGCCACAAGAACCCGGACACCGACTCCGTTGTCTCGGCCGCCGCCTACGCCCACCTCAAGCGCGAGCTCGGCTTCGGCGACTGCGTCGCCGCCCGCGCCGGCAAGATGAGCCCCCAGGCCGAGTACGTCTTCGAGCGCTTCGGCGCGCCGTTCCCGGCCTTCATCCCGGACCTCGTGCCGAAGGTCGAGTACTACATGGGCGGCCCGGCCATCGTCGTCGGCAGCGGCACCCCGCTCTGGGACGCCCTGGCGACGATGAACCAGTCGGGCCAGAAGGCCCTGCCCATCGTCGACGAGGACGGGCGCTACCGCGCGATGCTCCACTACAGCTCGTTCGCCCAGAACATCCTCAAGAAGATAAACCCGCACAAGAAGGCGGTCATCCCGACGAGCGTCGGTCGGCTCGAGGCGACGATCAAGGCCCAGCCCGTCTGCGCCTTCGCCCCGGACGAGATGTTCAAGGCGCGGGTGCTCGTGGCGGCTCTCGAGACCGACAGCTTCAAGCGCCACCTCGACGCCGAGGCCGTCGACTCGGTCATCGTGATCGTCGGCGACCGCGCCGACGTCCAGCGCTACTCCATCGAGTCGAAGGTCAGGGCGATGATCGTGACGAACGGCGCCCTCCTGTCGCGCGAGCTCAAGGAGCTGGCCGAGGCCAACGGCGTCTCGGTGCTCGTCTCCCCGTACGATACCTCGAGCACGAGCCTGCTGGTCATCTACTCGACGCCGGTGGAGACGATGGGCGACGATACGATCAAGCCGGTGCGCACCCACGAGACCCTCAAGCGGGCCCGCGAGGCCATCGCCGACAGCCCGAGCCGCTCCGTGCCGGTCCTCGACGACGACGGCCGGGTCGTCGGCTTGTTCGACGAGGGCGACCTGATCCGCGAGCCGAACGTCAGCCTGATACTCGTCGACCACAACGAGCTCGGCCAGGCGGTCGACGGCGCCGATAACTACCGCATCCTCGAGGTCATCGACCACCACCGCCTCGGCGCCTTCAGCACCCGCTACCCGATCACCTTCATAAACCGCGTCGTCGGCTCGACGAGTACCATCGTCGCGTCGATGTACCGCGACGCCAAGGTGCCGATCCCCAAGCCGATAGCCTCGCTCCTGCTCGCGGGGATCCTGTCCGACACCCTGATACTCAAGTCGGCCACCGCGACGGACGCCGACCGCGAGGCCGCCGAGTACCTGTCGAACATCGCCGACCTGGACGTCGAGGCCTTCGGGAGGGACATCATGAGCTCCGCGAGCCTCGTGGCCAAGAAGCCGGTCGCCGAGATAGTCAGGCTGGACATGAAGGAATACGGCGCCGCCGACCGCTCGTTCACCGTCAGCCAGGTCGAGGTCCACTCGCCCGACGAGATACTCGAGCGGGCCGACGAGGTGGCCTCGGAGCTGGCGGCCCTGCGCGCCTCGGGCGACCACTACTTCTCCGCGCTGATGGTGACCGACATCACCGAGCTGTCCAGCGTGCTGTTCGTCGAGGGCGACAAGGATTTCGTGTCGATGCTGCGCTTCCCGCGGTTGAACGAGACCACCTTCGAGCTCAAGGACGTGCTGTCGCGCAAGAAGCAGCTCGTGCCGCTGCTGATCGAGCTGACGGAGAAGGCGCTGGGCGACTAGGCGGGGCGGCCTAGGGCGACGCGACGATAGGCGCTCGGCGGCCTCAGCCGCGGCGCAGCCTGGCCAGCGCGCCGTCCCGCGACACGTAGTTGCTCTCCGCGACGAGGGCGCCGCCGCGGTAGTAGCGCAGGTACGGCACGCTGCGGTTCCCGAGCGCGTCCTCCTTCCACGCCATGAAGCGCTCGAAGAACGGCTCCTCGTCGTACTCGACGTAATAGGCGAGCGCGCCGGCCTCGGCCGCCGCCTCGCCGAGCCAGCGGGCCATCGCCTTCCACTGCGGGCACCAGCCCTGGGTCAGCGCGACGACCACCGACTCGGCCGAGCCGACGACGTCCGCGCCGAATTCGCCGTCGGCCATGGCCCGCTCGCACTGGGCCTCCGTGAGCCTCGTAGCTCCGCTTACGGTCACGCCGTCCTCCTCAGCCGCCCGACATCAGGTGGGTCGCGTCGACCACGTCGCCGTCCGCCACCGTCGCCGCGTCCCAGCCGTCCCTCGCGATAGCCCGGCCGTTGATCGAGACGACGATCAGCGGGAACGACCAGGACTTCGCCTTGAGCAGCTCGCGTACCGTCAGGGCGACGGCGTCGAACCGTTCGGTACTACCGTTCAGGGTAATCGTCATGCCACGAATATACACCATAACGGGCCCGAGATTCTCTATATCGATATTTTTCCTTTACTGAACGCGATGCGCCGGAATATACTGACGCACCATGCCCGGCGATGATACGCGCATTCCATTGCTCGCGCCTTTCACGCGCTCGAAAGGCGCCCGACTCAAGCGCGTCATCATACTGCCGTTCTTCTTGGTCACGGCGCTCGGCTTCGCCCTATCGTGGATCATGTACGTCAAGGGATCGCGGGCCGCCGTCAGCGACGCCATCAGGGCGATCGCGGTCGAGTCGAGCAAGCGGGTCTCGGACCAGGTATACGCCAGGCTCGACCACGCCGTCCACGTCGCCGCCGCCAACGCGTCCTTCCTCGGCGCCTATCCCAGGATCGACGACGAGACGACCTCGATACGGCGCGCCTTCGTCGAGCAGCTGCGCCATCAGCCGGTGATAGCCATAGCGGCCGTAGGCACGGAGGACGGCGACTACCTCGAGGCGCAGCGCCTCGGGCCCGACTCGTACCGCGTAGGCGCCGCGGGGGCCGGCACCGGCGGCTCGCTCGTCTTCAGGCCGGTGCTCGCCGACGGCGGGTTCGGCGAGCGCTACGTCGACGCGCCGGGCTACGACCCCCGCGAGCGCCCCTGGTACCGCGCGGCGATCGAG
The DNA here is from genome assembly GCA_003247225.1 of Spirochaetota bacterium. Lineage (GTDB taxonomy): Bacteria > Spirochaetota > Spirochaetia > Treponematales > UBA12059 > SZUA-370. Next base: position 15,861 of record QKAK01000136.1, read on the forward strand.
GCGGACGGTATAGCCTGGAGCCGCCCCTACTCGCTCTTCTCGACCGCAGAGCCGGTCGTCGCCGTGTCGATGCCCGTCCGCCGCGACGGCCGCGTATTCGGCGTCGCCGTCGCGACCGTCGAGCTCGGCACGCTCTCGGCCTTCCTGGCGACCGTCGAGGAGGCCCGGGGCGGCGTCGCGTTCGTCGAGGACGAGGACGGGCGGCTGATAGCCTCGTCCAGGTCGACGATACTCGACGAGACCGGCGGGCGCGCCGTCGCCGCCGAGCACGTCGACGCGCTCGTGTCGGCGGCGTCGCGCGCCGACGGCGCGGACAGAGCCGCCGGCGCGATACGCGACGACGACGACTCGCCGGCGCCGTTCTCCTTCACGCTCCGCGGCGAACTCTACCTCGGCGTCTCCACCCCGGTGCGGCTCGGCGCTGACCAGAGCTGGCGCGCAGTGCTCGCGGTGCCCCAGAGCGCCTATACCGAGAAGCTGCGCCGGACCGACGCCAAGGCCTTCATCATACTGCTCGCCTTCCTGGCCACGTCCTTCGCCGTCGGCTGGCTCGTCGTAGACTACGTCACGCGCCCGATCCGGACGATCGCCGACGCCGTCGACGCCCTCGAGCCGGGCGCGCGGCTGCCCGAGGAGATCGTCGGCTTCTTCGACCGCAGGAACGAGCTCGGCAGGCTAGCCCGGTCGTTCGCCGCGCTCAAGCTCCGGCTCGACGACAGCTTCGGCGAGCTCGAGGAGAACCTCGCCGAGAAGGACGTGCTGCTGCGAGAGATCCACCATCGCGTCAAGAACAACCTCCAGGTCGTCTCGAGCATCCTGTCCATCGAGTCCGGCTCGGTCGACGACGATCGGGCCAGGCTCGCCTTCGATAAGTGCCAGAACCGCATCCAGGCTATGGCGCTCGTGCACGAGGAAGTCTACCGGACCGGCTCCTTCGTCGAGCTGGATATGGCCGAGTACCTCTCCAGGATCTGCGAGTCCCTGCGCTGGGGTTCCGGCACGAAGCTGACGCACGCGTGCGAGACCGCCCTCGTCGTCCGGGCCGACGATAAGGACCGCCTCCCGCTCGACAAGGCGATCCCCTGCGGCCTCATCGTCAACGAGCTGGTAGCCGACGCGCTCGAACGAGCCGCCCCGGACCGCCCCGTCGAGACCGTGACCGTCGATTTCCGCCGCTCCGGCCCGTCGTGGCGCCTATCGGTCTCGGACGACGGCTCCGCCCGCGACGGCGCCGCTTCCGCCGTCGCCGACGACGCCGCCAGCCTCGACCTCGTGCTGGCCGACGGCCTCGTCGCCCAGCTCGGCGGCGCCGTCAGCCGCGAGGCCGCCCCGGGCGGCGGCACCGTCGTCATCGTCGACTTCCCGGCCTAGTCCCGTCGGGAAAGGTTACAGAATCCTGGCATTTGTCGCGTTTTTTAGTTAAAATTTTACATCCTCATTACAGTGAGCTATACTCCCAGTGGCGCCGTCGGCGCGGGAGCCCTAGGCTCCGCTTATGCATTGCGAACTTATAAAGGAAAGGACTCTTATGAAACGCACACTCGTAGCGCTGCTGCTCGTGGCCGCCCTCGCGGCGCCCGCGTTCGGGCAGAACATCGGATCTACCTGGTACGATCCGCAGTCGGCGACGACCTTTATCCCCTCGAGCTTCCCCAACTTCTACTCCAATGGCATCTTCGCGGACGAGATCGACTACATCTTCCGCTCGCCTATCAACCTGGGCGACTACGAAGGCTATAGCGTCTATACCGCTTACGGTAACTACGGCCTGCTTCCCGGAGACACCGCGATCGTCAATCCGTTCACGACGGCCGCGATATCGACCGGAGCGGGCACGATCGGCTCCTACCAGGTAGCCGCCGCCTTCCCGGTGCTCGGCTTCCGCGCCGGCGCCATGCTCGGCCACCGCTACACCCTCGGCGGGAACATCACCGGCGGCCTCTATGCGGACGAGGGCGGCTCGACGATAGTCACCGACGCCAACACCCTCGGCACCGCCGACTACACGGAGACCACGGCCTACGCCTCAACAGCCAAGACCACCACGAGCGCCACCACGGCCCTCGCCGGCGTATCGCTCGGGGATATAGGCGCGTCCTTCCTGATCTCGAGCAGCGGCACCTCGCGAGTCATCGGCGGCTCCAAGAGCTACGCCTGGACCATAGGCACCGACGCGGCCTACCTGCTTACCCTTCCCGGTAGCGACCAGGTAACCGCCGAGAGCGCCTACGTCGGATACGGCGAGGACGGCAAGGCCAAGGCCTTCAATAGCACCTCCGACCTGTACGCGCAGGCCGTCGGCCAGTACAAGCTCGGCGACCTGCCCCTGATCGCCAGCATAGGCTTCGCGAGCAGTAAGAACGCCCTCGGGCTCACGCAGGTCAAGGCCGACTACAGCCTGACCACCGCGTACGCCTCGACCGCCGGCGCGGCCGCCATAGCCACCGACGTCACGACCCAGACCATGTCCTACGGCGCCAACCTGGCCGGAGCCTGGTCGATGAGCGCGCTCGCTCCGGCTTGGGCCGCGGAGCCCGCTCCCTATATCGACGCCGCCAACTCCAAGGACTCAGGTTTCGACCTTTTCATGTCCGCCGGCGCCGAGCCCGTCTTCGCAATCAACGACGTTCTCACGTTCAACACCAAGGCCCTGCTCTCCATCATGAACGAGAGCGCGACCGACGCCACCGCCCTGCTCGCCGCCTCGAGCGCCAACGTCGCTTCCACCGCGACCACCAACGACACCTGGACCTACGGCTATAGCGCTACCGACTCCACGAAGGACGGTATATTCACGCTCGGCTTCGAACTAGGCGGCATGGCCGAATTCTCCGATCCGAGCGGCTTCATCACCCTCGGCGCGGGCGTGTTCCTGCAGCCCGGCTTCGGCTTCGGCTCGACCACCTACGCGAACGAGGTCGAGACGATCACCCGCACGTACGTAGACTCGGTCAACACCAATCCCGCGACGTTGCTCGTAGCCCAGGCGCAGGCCACGCTCGACGACGTAGCGCAGCTCATCGCCATCGGCGGCTACGAGGGCAGTTCGACCAGCACGACCACGACTATCTACTCCGGCAATGGTATAGAGAACACCGTGGCGCTCGACATACGCCTCCCGACGGCCGTCAGGCTGTCGTTCAAGGAAGGTAAGTTCGCCGCGATCTTCGGTTACACGATGGTGCATTCGTCCAAGGTCACGACGACCGCCACGCCCGACAGCGCCACGACCCAGGTCGTCACGCTCTCGAACGGCACTACCACCGTCTTCGACAGCACCAACGCGACCCACTACCCCGCTGGAGCGGACAAGTCCGCGACCACGACGACCGCCGGCACCAAGGACGTCACCACCTCTTCCGTCTGGAACGGCCAGATGGGCTGGTGCTTCCGCTGGGTACCGACCGAGGCCCTGACCATCGACCTTACCGGATCGACCATCATGACGGCCCTCGACGGCATCGGCCTGAGCGACTTCATGCTCGACGACATCCTCTCTAGCCTGGGCATCAGCGCCACCTTCAGGTTCTAAGGAGACGCGATAGACTAAGTTACTTTCGGCCGGCGGCGTATCGCGTCGCCGGCCTTGTCTTTACGGGCTATCCCGATTGGAGACGAACATATGAAACGAATAGCAGGCATCCTAGCCGTGGCGCTCGCGTTGCTGGCGCTCACGGCCTGCCCGACCCCGTCGGGCTTCGAGTTGCCCACGACCTCGGACCAGACGGCCCCGGGCCAACCGAACAGCAACTACACGGTGCGCGTAATGGACTCGATAGGCGGTTCGGCCCTGGCCGGCGCGACCGTATCGGTCACCGAGAGCGGCGCCCGCGTCGCCTCGGGCAAGAGCAAGTCCGACGGCACCTTCAGCTTCTACTTCGACCCGGCCAAGACCTACACCATCACGGCCAGCAAGGACGACTACGCGTCGTCCCGCGCCCAGGGCATCACCGACGCCACGAAGGACGGACTGGCCCTCTACTGCCATAAGCTCGGCATGGTCAGTTTCGGAGCCGCCGCGCCGACGATCGATTCGGTAGAGTACTCCACCGATGGCGGCACAACGTACGCGCCGTTGACCGCGGGCTTCAACGCGAACCAGGCGGCCCTGATTCTACGGGTCACCGCCAGCTCGACGTCTGCCATCGAGCCTACAGCGTGGTCGGGCTTCGGCATGGCCGCATGCGTCGACCGCATGCCCACGTCGTATACGGACAACTACGAGACGATAGCGGCTCCGAATGATTACACGACGCCTGCCGGTAGCACCACCACGACTGCCAGGTGGATCATGAGCGGAGCGGAATGGCCCGCCGGAGACCACGTCCTGTACATCGTCGCCTACGACGTCGCGAACAACCGCGTCGAGACCAGGTACGCGATCACGAGCGACTTCGTCGGAACCGGCGCGGATATAAGCTCGGAGGCCCCGAGCGCTTTCAAGGTACGTACCGACGTGACCCCGCTATCGCGCAACACCTTCTCGACGGATCCGATGGCCGCGGGCATCTACGACGGCGAGGCTATCTCGTACCGCGCCTATATCACGTTCTCGATGCTGGATTCGGCTCAGGATCCGGTTCCTATCCACGGATATCGCGTACTCAGGTCTACTGACGGCTTAACGTACCGCGTGACCGGTACGATCCAATTCGGCTATTCCAACAATGCCGGTAGCTTCACGTACTTCGATACCGACCCGGACCTCGAGATCGGCAAGGACTACTGGTATAAGATCGTCTGCTTCAACGACACCTCCAGTACAGCGGAATCGGAAGCCATCCAGACCACGTACCTGCCCCCTCACAGCGCGGCGTTGTCATACCCTGCCAACTACGCCACGTCATCGACTGTCAGCCCGGACTTCATGTTCGTTATCTCGGATCCGTCGATAATCTCGGGCCAGCTCGCGGACACGTACCATATCCAGCTGGCGATCAAGCAAAAAGACGGGCCCGCCATGTACAGGCTCTCGCTCGCCTACGACATCGCTGGCATCTACGGGGATCCGGGTACGATTCTCATGACCAACGCGACTACGGGCAATCCCTCAGCATACGGCAGCGAGGATCTCCTATCGTACGACGACGGCGTCTTCACGTTCCACACCGCCGCTTTCGGCGTAGCGCTCGACCCCGGAGTCACCTACGAGTGGAACGTTTTCGGCCAGGGCTACGCGACCAGCGACGGCCCGACCGCGGCGAATTTCCGCAAGTACAACAACGACGACCCGAGCGGCACGTATAGTTTCGCCCGTTCGCTCGCGGACGAGCCGAACCACGGGTACGACACCTCGAACGGCTGGTTCACGCTTAGCGTCGCGCCGGACGCGGAGTAAGGGAGGCTGCCATGAAAACGAACAGACTGGTTATCCTGGGCACCCTCGCGGTCGCTTTAATAGCGGCCTCATGCTCTTCTCCGCTCGTATCGTCCGTCGGTACTAGCGGGCAGACCGCGGCCGATCCGGGAACCACCAAGGCCGTGCCCTATACCTTCTACTCGCCCACGAGCGAGTCTGCCTTGTTGTCTGCCGATATAGCGGCCGACGGGTATCTAATACTTAGGGCGGACGAGTCGTTCGATCCCGTGTTCTTGGCGAGGAAAGGCGCAGAGATAGTCGGTACCATCCAGAAGGGCGATATCACCTGGTACCGCGTCAAGGCGCCCGGCAAGGTCGTCAGCCTTATCAAGACCCTCCAGAACGTTCCGGGCGTAGCCTACGCCGAGCCCGACTACCGCTACGACTACAAGGGCGGTTTCTCGCTACCGGACGATCCCTACGTGGCCAGCGCCGAGTACTCGGTCTATATCACGAGGCTCAAGGAAGCCTGGGCGACCTACGGCTTCGGTAGCTACACCCCGTACGTAGCTACCATCGATACCGGCCTCAATCCTGTGCACGAGGAATTCTCCGGCAGGGTCGTGCGCCTTATGTCGGCTTTCGATTCATCCGATGCTGGCGCTTCAAATAGCTATGTCGGCGATTACCAGGACCTGGTAGAAGTGCCGCTGACAGAGAACTGGGACGATGGCGCTCACGGTAGCCATGTAATGGGCACCATAGCTGCCAATGGAGACAACGGCATAGGCGTAGCAGGCGTCTGCTGGCAGTCCAATCTAATCTCCTACAAGGTGTTCTCTGAGTCGGACGGCGCCAGCGGTACGTCCTGGGCGGTCTACGGCTCGCTGTACGACCTGATCAACTGGAAGGTCGCCCAAGGCATCGACTACACGATCCCGGTCAACATGTCACTAGGCGGCGACTACGCTTCGTACTTCGCCATCGACATGATCAACTACGGCCTGGAAGAAAACGTCTTGGTTATAGCGTCCATGGGCAACGACGGCCAGGAGGTCATGCAGTACCCCGCCGGATACGCCGGCGTCATAGCAGTCGGGGCAACCAACGGACGTGACGATCTCGTACTGTTCTCGAACACCGGCTACCATATTTCCGTTACGGCCCCGGGCTTCGACATCATATCGGCCGGGTCTGTCGGCGGAGACACGTCGAGCAGGTACGAGTGGATGAGCGGTACCTCGATGGCGACCCCGTTCGTTACGGGCCTCGTCACCTACATGCTCACCTTCGACCCGTACCTTACGCCAGGCCAGATAAAGACCATGCTCGAGGAGTCGGCCTACGATCTAGGCGACGCCGGTTATGACCCGCGCTTCGGATACGGCAGGGTGGACGCCCTGGCGACCATCGGCAACGCCCAGTACGCCTCGTCGCAGACATCCGATTACTCTGACAAGGTCATAGGGGTACAGCTCCATAATGTAGCGGAGTCGTATGACAACGGCATTTTGGGGTATGAAACCGCCATACCGAATCAGACCGTCTACCTGTTCGACGAGCGCGGCCGTTTCGTGCGCCTCACTAAGACGAACGACTACGGCTACGCCTTATTCCCGATGCTACCGCCCGGAAGCTACCGCGTTAGCACCGTCTATAACGGCTACCAGAAGCAGCGCTGGTTCTATAACTTCGGATCGAGCGATGCGTTCGATACTACGACCTTTACCTTCGACGTGGCGCTCTACAACATCCAGACGCTATACAACGACGGCGGAAATACGGGCCAGGATTCGGTGATCGACGTATACGACAGCGGCGGCAACCTCGTCGAGTCGTACGACTCCGGGATGCTCGACTCGACGACAGCCGTACTCAAGCCGGGCGAGACGTACTACATCAAAATATCGATGTACTCGGGCTCGAGCGCGGGACACTACAGCCTATGGGTCAGCACCACGAACCGTACCGACGACGGTACCGGCCAGGCGGCCCTGACTGCGGGAGACGACGCGTTCGAGGATAACGACGACGTCGCGCACGCCACCGAGATCGAAGTCGACCAAGAGTACGACGCGTATCTCGCCGATGACGATTGGTATAAAATTACCATTCCTTAATAGCCCCTAGATCCCTCCTTTCCCTTCGCCCCCCTCCCCGGAGGGGGGCGTTCTTATGCCCGCGCGCCCCGGCCCCGGCCGAATCCCCATTGCCGGCCCTCCGCCGCCGGTGTATACTAATGCCAGCACATACTGATATATCAGCTCGTATACAATACGAGGCGCTACACTGTACAAGGCACGATAAGCGACTAAAAAGGAGGTCAACTACCGTGATCAAATACCTCAAGATGGACGCGTCCAAGTGCGTCGGCTGCATGAGCTGCGTCTCGGCGTGCTCGCGGGCCTACGCCAAGGAAGACAACCCGGCCAAGGCCAGGATACAGGCGCTCGGGCTCGGCTCGGGCCGCTTCCAGCTGATCGCCTGCGACCAGGAATGCCGCAAGTGCGTGGCCGAGTGCCCCGTGCAGGCGATCGGCGTGAACAAGCAGGGCGTCGTTATGATAGACAAGAGTCTGTGCGTCGGCTGCCTGGCCTGCGTGGCGGTCTGCCCTATCGGGGCGATGCGCTACTACCCGGCCGAGCCGACGCCGTTCAAGTGCGTGGCCTGCGGCGTCTGCGCCAAGGCCTGCCCGGCCGGCGCCCTCGAGATAGCCGAGAAAGAGGACAGCCCCGCGTCGCGCTTCCCGTTCGACGCCATCGCCGCCGTGCGCGGCGAAGAAAACCGTGGAGGCCAGGCATGAGCCGCGCGTTCGATATGAAGGATTTCAAGCTGCTGGCCGAGACGAGGTTCGAGAAGAGGGAGATACACCGCGGCTACGCGATGCGGACGATGCACGTCGACGTCGGAGCCCGGACGATGCGCGAGAAGCCGGTCTCCGAGGAGATGAAGGCCAAGTTCACGGGCGGCAAGGGCTTCGGGCTCCGGCTGCTCTGGGACGCGACCGAGCCGACGACCAAGTGGGACGACCCGGAGAACGAGATCGTCGTCGCGATGGGCCCGGTCTGCGGCAACACCAACTACCCCGGCTCGGGCAAGAGCCTCGTGGTCAGCCTGTCGCCGATGACCGGCGTGCCGATCGACTCGAACGTCGGCGGCTACTTCGGCCCCTACCTCAAGTTCGGCGGCTGGGACGCCCTCGAGATCCAGGGCAAGGCCGACGCGGAGACGATCGTGTTCATCGACAACGTCGAGGGCGCCGTGCGCTTCTACGAGTCGCCGGCCGGGCTCCAGGAGGACACGCACCTCCTGGCCGACGAGCTTACCCGCGCCTTCGCCGGCGGAGGCGCCTCGGCCGACCCCGCGGAGCTGCAGGCGATATCGGTGATCTCCGCCGGCCGCGGCGCCGACCATTCGCCGATGGGCGTCCTGAACTTCAGCCTGTACGACCGGCGCCGCGACGGCATCCGCGTCAAGCAGGCCGGCCGCGGCGGCATCGGCACCGTGCTGCGGGACAAGCGGATCCGCGCCGTCGTCGTCCGCTACAAGGGCGTCGGCCAGAACTCCAACGACGCGGCAGACCCCGCCGCCGTCCAGCGCCTCGGCCTCAAGCTGCACCGCGAGATCGTCCAGAACGACGACAAGCAGTGCAAGATGCGCAAGCAGGGCACCGCGCACCTGATGGAGGTGATGAACGACTACGACCTCCTGCCCACGAAGAACCACAAGTACGGCCAGGACCCCCGCGGCCCCGAGCTGGCGAGCTGGGTCTGGGAGAAGCTGTTCAGCCAGAACCTGCCCGACGGCTGCTGGTTCGGCTGCACGATGGCCTGCGCCCACGCGGTCGACCGCTTCGAGCTGCGGACCGGCCCCTACAAGGGCCAGAAGGTCTGCGTCGACGGCCCCGAGTACGAGACCGCGGCCGGCGTCGGCTCGAACCTGTACGTCTACGAGCCCGAGGGCATCCTCGAGCTGAACTTCTACTGCGACACCTACGGCATCGACACGATCAGCTTCGGCACGATGACCGGCTTCCTGATGGAGTGCTGGGAGCTCGGAGTCCTGAACGCGGAACGCACCGACGGCATCGACCTGGCCTGGGGCAACTGGAAGGGCGCCGCCCAGGTCCTGCACGACATGGCCGACGGCAAGCGCTTCGGCGTGCTCGCCGGCAAGGGCGTCAAGTTCCTCGCCCGCTACTTCGCCGAGGAGTACGGCGCCGATCCCCGGCTCATGAAGGACATCGCGCTCCACGGCAAGGGCCTCGAGCAGAGCGAGTACATCTCCAAGGAGTCGCTCGCGCAGCAGGGCGGCTACTACCTGACCAACAAGGGCCCGCAGCACGACGAGGCCTGGCTGATCTTCATGGACATGGTCAACAACAAGCTGCCGACCTTCGAGGCCAAGGCCGAGGCGCTGCACTACTTCCCGATGTTCCGCACCTGGTTCGGGCTCCAGGGCCTGTGCAAGCTGCCCTGGAACGACATCGAGCCCGCGGACAACGGCAAGTGGCCCGAGTCGAACAAGGTGCCCGAGCACGTGCACAACTACATCGCGCTGTATACCGCCGTCACCGGCGAGAAGCTCGACTGGGACGGCCTGATCCGCCAGTCGGAGCGCGTCTACAACTTCCAGCGCGTCTTCAACATCCGCCAGGGCCACGGCCGCCGCGAGGAGGACTACCCGCCGTACCGCGCGATGGGACCGGTGCTCGAGGACGAGTACCTGGCCCGCGAGGAGCGCTACGACAAGCAGATGCGCGAGAAGATCGGCGTCGACCCGGCCGGCAAGACGACCGCGGAGAAGCTGCGCATCACGCGCGAGTACCGCCAGAGGCAGTACGACTCGCTGATAGACGCGGTCTTCAAGCGCCGCGGCTGGACCCCCCAGGGCACCCCGACGCCCGAGCACCTCGCGGAGCTCGGCATGGACCTGCCCGAGGTCCTCGAAGTGGTCAAGAAGCGCCTGTAAGAATAAAAGGGAGCCCCGCGCATCCGAATATGGATGTGCGGGGCTCGCCAATCCGTAGCCTTAGCCGTCGCTTCCGCTATGCCCGCGATAGGACCTTTCGCACTTCGTTCACGTCGACGAGATTCCCCGACACGTACTTATGTATTATCGATCCGAGAAGAGTCTGATACGGCATTCCCTCGCGGGCGGCGAGACGTTTCAGCGCCGCGATGTCAGATGAATCTATCCGAATGGAGAGCGGTCGCCGACCGGTCTTCGCGGCGGAGATCAAGGAAGCGCGTTCCGCTTCAGGAGCGGGAACGAACTCGTTGAAAGCGTCCTCGTACTCCTGCTCCTCGACATCGAGCTCGATGCCGTCGGGGTATGCATTATTCATATCGTACCTGCCTTTTTAGCCTTACGGCTCGGTATTATCGTCTTAAGAAACCAATCGCCCCGTTCATCGATCACGAGCGGAACGATGTGCGGGTAGTCATGAATCCTTACGATCACGCGTTTTTGTCAGGGCCGGGACGGATTGTCCTCCGGACCCACGAATCGTCCTGACGCGAGCTCAGCTACTACATCCTCGAAACAGACTCCTCGTGTGGATTTCAGATATTCATTTTTCTCATCACTCCAATTGATCATATATGAAACGTAGCTCTCTATATATACATTGTCAATATTATCGCACTCTTACGCTGAAATATACTTATAATCGACCATAAAAAGGGGCGCCCCGGCCGGGGCGCCCTTTCGCTACTCGTCGCCTATCGGATTACTTCTTGATTGCCTGCAGTACCTTCTCCTTGTCTATCTTCTTGGTGCAGAAGAACCAGTCGTGGCAGGTCACGCCCTGCTCCTTGCCGTCCATGCGGTCCTTCGCGACGCCGCAGGAGCCGGCGGTCGGCACGATCACGTCGTCGCCGGGGCGCCAGTCGGCCGGGGTGGCGACGCCGAACTCGTCGGCGGCCTTCAGGGCCTGCACGACGCGGATCAGCTCGTCGAAGTTGCGTCCCATCGACAGCGGGTAGTAGATCATCGCGCGGATGACGCCCTTGGGGTCGATCACGAACACCGCGCGCACGGCCTTGGTGCTCGACTCGCCGGGCTGGATCATGCCGTATTTCTTGGCCACCTCCATCGTGATGTCCTCGATCAGCGGGAACTTGACCTCGACGTCCTTCATGCCCTTGTACTCGATCTTCTCCTTGATGGTCCTGAGCCACGCGATATGGCTGTAGAGCCCGTCGACCGACAGGCCGACGAGCTTGCAGTTGAGCTCCTCGAACTGCTTCTCCATGGTCGCGAAGGTCATGAACTCGGAGGTGCAGACCGGGGTGAAGTCGGCGGGATGGCTGAACAGGATGACCCAGTGGCCCTGGTACTGCTTCGGGAAGTCTATCTCGCCCTGGGTGGTCACGGCCTTGAAGGCGGGGGCCTTGTCGCCTATCCTCGGCATGGCGATGGCGGCGGCTTCGTTGTTGTCCATATGTTCTCCTTCTATCAAACGTACTTCCGGTTCGACTCGCGAACCCTTCGTTGCAAGTACTAGTTTATTAGCAAGAAACGTGCCAAATTTCGTGTTGTCATTTATTTTGTTATTTGATAAGTAAATAAAGACCAAGGTCGACGATAGGCCTTGGCAGAGTCGTCGGACATAGCGATATTTCGGTGTTCGGCGCGGTAGCGCACCGTTATTTCGGTGTGGCGCATCGCATCGTATCGGAACCGGTCCTATCGGTAGCGTCTCATGCCGTCGGCACGAAGGCGGTCTTGCCCCGGTCCTGGCCGGCGGCTATGATGGGCGCATCGGAGGCCGACCGTGAACCTGCTCGCGCACGTACTGCTCGCCTGGGCTACCCTGCCCGACACCGAGGGGCAGGAATGCACCGGCTCGCTCATGGCCGACTACTTCCCCGGCCAGGACCTGGCCGTCTTCCCGCCCGGCATACGCCGCGGCATACTCCAGCACCGCGCCGTCGACGCGTTCACCGACGCCCACCCGGCCTTCGTCGGGCTGCGCCGCTCCATCGCCGCGGCCGGCGCGCCGCGCTTCACCGCCGGCATACTCCTCGACGTGTTCTGGGACCACGCGCTGGCCTCCGAGTGGGGCCGCTGGGGCCGGCCGCTCTGCGGCGCCGACCTCGAGCCGTTCTGCGCCGAGGCCTACGCCAGGGTAGGCAGGGCGGCCGAGTACCATAATCCCGGCTTCGCGTCGATCTTCCGCTTCCTGGAATCGGGCTCGTGGCTGTCGGCCTACGCCAGGCTCGACGGCGTCGGCGAGACCCTGTCCATGCTGTCCGAGAAGATGAGCGGCCGCCCCGACCTGGGCGCGTGCGTGCGGCTGCTCGTCGAGCTGGACCGCCCGGTCAGGGAAGGCTTCGCGGCCTTCTGGCCGGAGCTGGTCGCGTTCGCCCGCTCGTGGCCGGGGCCGGACGCCTAGTACAGCAGGTACGGCTCGCGCCTCGCCATGAAGTCGTCCCGCCCGGCGTAGGCCAGGGCCAGGCACTCGTCGAGCGGCGCCAGCCGGTCCACGGCCTCGCGCAGGGCCGGCCCGCCGGCCAGCCGGTCGAAGAACGACGGGGCCAGGCCCTCCCAGTCGCGTTTCCACTCGAATTCGCCCGGCCAGAGCGCCTTGGCCGTACGGACGACGGCGACGCCGCAGTCGAGCGAGCGGAAGGCGCGCGGGTCGACGACGGACAGGAGCGCCCCGCCGCAGTCCTCCCCGGCGTACTTCGACGACGAGGGCCTGAAGTACAGCGACGAGAAGACGACGCCCGGCAGGCCCAGCGCGGCCAGCTCCTCGCGGAGCCGCTCGCCGTCGATCCACGGGGCGCCGACCAGGTCGAACGGCCGCGCGGTGCCGCGCCCCTCGGACAGGTTCGTGCCCTCGAGCAGGCAGGCGCCCGGATAGGCCAGGGCCGCGGCCGGCGTCGGCATGGCCGGCGACGGCGGCGACCAGGGCAGGCCGGTATCGTCCCAGAGCGACCGGCGCTCCCAGCCGTCGAGCCCGACGACCTCGACGGGGGCCCCCGGATAGTACTCGCCCCGGAGGTAGAGCGCGAACTCGCCGACGGTCATCCCGTGCCGGTGCGGCAGGCCGTAGCCGCCGACGAAGCTCGACGCCTCGGGCGCTATCGGGCCGCCCTCGACGGCCAGGCCGCCGACGGGGTTCGGCCGGTCGAGCACGATCAGCGGGAGCCCGGCCTCGGCGCAGGCCTCCATCGCGTAGGCGAGCGTGTACAGGTAGGTGTAGTAGCGGCAGCCGACGTCCTGGAGGTCGAAGACCAGCGCGTCGAGGCCGTCGAGCGACTCGGGCGTCGGCTTCGCCGACTCGCCGTACAGCGACCGGACCGGTATGCCGCGGAAGCGGCCGTCCGGCACCGGCGCGGCGTCGGCGGCGGAGCCTAGGAAGCCGTGCTCGGGCCCGAACAGCCGCGCCGGCCCGAGGCCGGCGTCCGCGAAGGCCCTCCACGCCGGACGGCCGTCCGGAGCGACGGCGGCCTGGTTGGTGACCAGGCCGTAGCGGAGGCCCCGCCTGGCCCGGAGGGCCAGGAATCGCTCGAGGCCTATCGTCGTCCTCGCCACGGACTATGCCCCCGCGCTAGCGCAGGGCCAGCACGCAGCGCACCCCGCGGCCGCCGCCCAGGTCGGCGAGCTCGGGCACGGCCTCGCGGCAGCGCGGCTCGGCGTAGGGGCAGCGGGGATGGAAGCGGCATCCGGACGGCGGGTCGATCAGCGACGGTATCTCGCCCGACGCGTCGAGCGGCGCCCTGGCGAGGCCGGACTCGGGCGACGGCGACGCCGACTTGAGCAGCTTCACGTAGGGATGCACCGCGTCGCGTATGACGTCCTCGGTCGGGCCGATCTCCATGATCATGCCGGCGTACATCACGGCGATGGAGCCGCACATGTAGCGCGCGCCCGCGAGGTCGTGGGTGATGTACAGGTACGAGACGCCCTTGCGCTCCTTGAGGTCGAGCATCATGTTCATGACGCCCATCCTGATCGACACGTCGAGCATGCTCGTCGGCTCGTCGGCCAGCACGATGCTCGGCTCGACCGCGAAGGTGCGCGCGATGTTCACCCGCTGCCGCTGGCCGCCCGACAGCTCGTGGGGGAAGCGCCTGAGGTACTCCGCGGCCGGCGACAGGCCGACCTGCTCCAGCGCCTCCGAGAGCCTGGCCTCGAGGTCGGCCCTGCCGTCGGCGAGCCCGTGGATCAGGAATGGCCGCTCCAGGATGCTCCGTATCGTATGCGTCGGGTTGAGGCTGCCGAAGGGGTCCTGGAAGATCAGCTGCACCTTCTTCTTGTAGGCGAGCGACTCGGCGCGGTTCCTGAAGGGCCTGGCGGGCTCGCCGTCTACGACGAGGTCCCCCGAGTCGCGCTCGTACAGCCTGGCGATGACGCTGGCCGTCGTGGTCTTGCCGGAGCCGGACTCGCCGACGAGGGCGAGCGAGCCGCCGGCCTCGAGGACGAAGCTCACGTCGTCCATCGCGTGGACGGCCTTTCCGTAGGCGGCGAGGGACCGCAGCGGGAAGCGCTTGACGACGGAGCGCAGCTCCAGCGCCGGCGGCCGCGCGGCGGCGTCTCGTTCGTCGCTCATAGTCGGCCTCCTTCGCCGGCTACGCCGCCGTCCGCCCGGCCGCCCATCGGGTACGGGCACGCGCTGAGGCGGCCCTCGCCCGACGGGGCCAGGCCGGGGCAGCCGCCTTCCGAGCAGGCCGGCCGCGCGTAGCGGCAGCGGGGCGCGTAGCGGCAGCCCGGCGGGGGCGACAGCAGGTCGGGCGTCCGGCCCTCGATGCCGTCCATCCTGCGCAGCGGGCCGGTCAGCGACGGGAACGAGTTCATCAGGCCCTCGGTATACGGGTGGCGCGGCTCGTTGAACAGGGCGGCCGCGGGGCCGTACTCGACCAGGCGGCCGGCGTACATGATGCCCAGGGAGTCGGATATCTCGACGAGCAGCGACAAGTCGTGCGTGATGAAGATGACCGAGAAGCCGAGGCGGCGCCTGAGCTCCTCGATCTTCTCGATGATGGAGCGCTGCACGACCACGTCGAGCGCGGTGGTCGGCTCGTCCATGATCAGCAGCTCGGGCTTCAGGATCAGCGCCATCGCTATCATCACGCGCTGCTTCATGCCGCCCGACAGCTGGTGCGGGTAGCTCCTGAGCCGGTCGGCGTTGATGTCGACGAGCGCCAGCATCTCGACCGCCATCGCCTCGGCCTCGTCGCGGGAGACGGAGCGGTGCGCGTGCACCGCGTCGGTCAGCTGCTCCCCGATCGACAGCACCGGGTTGAGCGCGTTCATCGCGGACTGGAACACCATGGCCATGTCGGTCCAGCGCAGGGCGTCGACCTCGGCGGCCGGCATCGGGACCAGGTCGCGCCCCTTGAACAGGAGGCCGCCCGACTCGACCCGCGCGTTGTCGCGCAGGAGGCGCATGATCGCGTAGGCCAGCGTAGACTTGCCGCAGCCCGACTCGCCGGCTATGCCGAGGAACTCGCCGCGCCGCAGCGAGAACGACACGTCGTCCACCGCCCGCACGAAGCCCTTGGCGGTGGCGTAGCCGGCGCGGAGGTTCCGTACTTCAAGCATCGTATCGCTCATCGACTACCTCTTCCGTAAGCGCGGGTTCGAGATCTCGTCGATCGCGAAGTTGATGAGGACGAAGGACGTCCCGACGAGCGCTATGCAGATGCCCGGCGGCAGGAACCACCACCAGGCCCCGGACAGCAGCGCGCCGTTGGCCTGCGCCCAGAACAGGATCGTGCCCCAGCTGACCACGGTGACGTTGCCGAGGCCGATGAACTCGAGCGTAGCCTCGCCGAGTATCGCGGCCATGCTGGAGGCGAAGAACTCGGCCATCGCGATGGAGATCATGTTCGGCAGGATCTCCCGGAACACGACGAACGAGGTGCGCTCGCCGAGCGACCTGGACACGCGGACGAAGTCGCGGCCCTTCAGGGTCAGCACCTGGGAGCGCAGGAGGCGCGTCGGGTACGGCCAGCCGGTCAGCCCGAGTATCAGCACGATCGGCAGCGTGCCCTTCATCGTCACGTAGGCCGCCACGACTATCATCAGCGGGAGGCCCGGGATGACGAGCATCACGTTCGTCAGGAAGGTGATCACGTCGTCCACGACCCCGCCGAGGTAGCCGGACAGCAGCGCGAGCGTCAGCGACAGCGCGGTGACGAACAGGCCGGTCATGAGGCCTATCGTCAGCGACACGCGCGTGCCCCAGACGAGCTGGCTGAATAGGTCGTTGCCGGCGTGGTTGGTGCCGAGCGGGTGCTCCGCGCTCGGCTTGGCCCGGAGCGGGAAATAGTCCACGGTCTTCTCGTACTCGCGCGTCGTCGTCGAGCGGTAGACGATCACGTCGCGCGAGTCGCTCGGGTAGTCCTCGGAGACGATCTCCTCCTCGAGGGACGGCTCGCCGAGCTCGGCGACGGTCTCGAGGCGGTCGATCTTCGGCTCGTACGGCGCGATCAGCGGCGCGAAGGCCGCCACCAGCACGAAGAAGCCGAGCAGGCACAGCCCGACCAGGCTCTTGCGGTTGGATACGAGGGTCTTCAGGAAGTCCTTGATCATTTGGCGCCGTCCCTCACCCTCGGGTCGAGGATCATGACCGCGACGTCCGCGGCGAAGTTGGCTATCAGCACGGCCACCGCTATGAACAGGAAGATGGCCTGCATCAGCGGGTAGTCCTTGGCGTTGACCGCCTGGTACAGCATGTAGCCGATGCCCGGGTAGGCGAACACCATCTCGGTGACCAGGCCGCCGCCGATGACGAAGCCGAGCGACATCGCGAAGCCGGTAACCGACGGCAGGATCGCGTTCTTCGCCGCGTACATCGACTTGATGCGCCGTATCGGCAGTCCCTTGGCCATCGCCACGGTGATGTAGTCCTCGGCGAGCACGTTGATCATGTTGTTGCGCATAGTCAGGATCCACGCGCCGAGCGAGCTGACGACGATAGTCGCCGCCGGGAGGGCGCCGTGCCGCAGCACGGACAGCCACCAGGCCGCCCCGCCCCTCGCGGCGTCGACGGAGTACGCGCCGCCTATCGGGAAGGCGCGCAGCCTGAAGGCGAAGAAGTAGATGAACACGAGGCCCAGCCAGAAGTACGGGAAGCTCCTGACGAACGAGAAGAAGCCCACGGTCGCCGACGCCAGCTTGGTCTCCCGGCGCCACGCCGCGGCTATGCCGATCAGCGTGCCGAGGGAGAAGCTGATGATCGTGCAGAGGCCCATCAGCCCTATCGACCAGGGCAGCGCCACGCGCATCACCTCCGACACCGGGGTCGGGAAGCGCGAGAACGACGTGCCCAGGTCGCCGCGCAGCGTGTTGCGCAGGTAGCGGCCGTACTGGACGATCACCGGGTCGTCGGTATCGAGCCCGAAGGCGGCCCGTATCGTGTCCAGCTGCTCGGGTTGGAGGTTCTCCATCTTGTCGAGCAGCGCCCTCGCCGGATCGCCGGGCATCATCCTGGGCAGGAAGAAGTTAAGCGACACCGATACGAACAGGGTGAAGGCGAGCAGCCCTAGTTTCCTCAGGAAGTATTTCAACGCGGTCGGTTCTCCATGGGTCTTCGCCGGCCCCTCGGGAAGGGAAGGCCCCGGGAAGGGCCGCTCGGGAAGAGGGCCCTTCGGCGAGGGGGCCCCGTTAGAGGCCCCCCTATCGGGGAGCCCCTCCCTCGCGGGAGGGGCCGGCGGCGGCCTCGGCGGGCTGTCGCCCTAGCGCTTCTGCAGGCGCAGCAGGATCGGGGTCTTCTGCATGCCGTTGACGATCGGCCACGCGTACGGGTCCTCGGGGCTCGGGAACCCGGTGAAGTTGCGGGTGCTGTAGATGAACCAGGTCGGGTTGAAGAACAGGGGCACGCAGGGCGTGTCCTTCATGAACTGCTCCACGACGGTGGCCATGTACTGCTTCTGCTTCGCGGGGTTCGGCTCGGAGCGGTACGCGTCCAGGGCCTTGTCCACGACGTCGCTCTTGTAGCGCATGTTGCTGAAGGTCATCGCCTTCTCGCCTATCGGCGCGAAGCGGCTGGAGTGCAGCCAGCGGGTGAACTGCGTGTGCGGGGTGGAGCCGACGGTGATGAAGCTGATGGCCATGTCCCACTCGCCCTTCTCGAGCGCGAACTGGTAGGGATCGGGCCACGCGGCCTGCGTGATCACGGCCTCGACGCCGATGTCCTTGAGCTGCCCGGCGACGGTCTCGGCGGCGCCGACCCAGTCGGTCCAGCCGGTCGGGACGTACAGCTTGAACGACAGGGCCTGGCCGGCCTTCTCGTAGACGCCCTTCGAGTTGAGCCGGTAGCCGGCGGCCTCGAGCGCCTTCTTGGCCTTGGCGACGTCGCGGCGGATGTCGTACTTGGCCATCGCGCCCTTGGCGATCTCGGAGAAGGTCGACTTGACGGCGCTCATGGTCGCGGGAGCCGGGCTCGGCGACATCTTGCGGGTGATGTCCCGCTGGGAGATCGCGCCGGCGATGGCCTTGCGGACGGCCACGTCGTCGAAGGGGGCCTTGAGGTTATTCATGTACAGGAACACGAGGTTGCCCTCGGGGAACCAGTACTTGTTGTGCTCCGGGTCGGCCTTCACGTAGTCGTCGATGTTAGGCAGGGAGTAGCCGGCCCAGTCGTACTCGCCGGCGAGCAGCTTGAAGCCGACCTGCTCGTTCGTGGTGGTCACGTACTGGATGCCGTCGATGTACGGGAGCGGCTTCTTGTCCTTGCCCATCTGCCAGTAGTACGGGTTGCGGACCAGGCGGTAGGACTGCTCGTTGAACGAGCCCGGCTCGAGCATGAAGGGGCCGGTGGAGACGGGGCTCAGGTTGCCGGTCCAGGTCAGCGGGTCGACCTTCGACCAGACGGACTTGGGCACGACGACGAGCGAGCCGAATTTCTCCAGGGTCGTCACGTTGACCTCGGCGAAGGTGAAGCTGACCGCGTTGCCCTTGGCCGTGACGGACTGCAGTCCCTCGGCCCAGAGGCCGGACAGGTCGAGCGCCTTGTTGTCCTTGCCGAGCATCGCGGAGTAGAGCACGTCGTCGACCGTCATCGCGCTGCCGTCGTTGTACTTGACGCCGGAGCGGATCGTGAACGTTATGGTCTTCAGGTCCTTCGACCAGCTCCACTTCTCGGCGAGCCAGGGGTTGGCCGAGCCGTCGACCATGTTGAAGTAGATCAGCGTCTCGTAGAGGCAGCCGACCGTCGACTCGAGGGCGGCCGGGCTGAACGGGTTGAAGTTCTGCACGAGCACGCCCTGCTTCGCGGGGGTCATCCGCAGGAAGCCGCCGCGGTTCGGCGCCTGGCCGAACGTGAGCGAGAGAGCCAGGGCGCAGAGCGCCGCGGCGATAAGAACGCGTTTCTTCATTCCACCCTCCTATGAATTAGCGCCTAGCAGCCGGTACATCAGGATCTCGTCCATATACCCGCCCTCAAGGAGGAAAGCGGCTTGCTTGCGGCCCTCCTCGCGAAATCCCATCTTCTCGTAGAGCGCCTTGGCCCGCGCGTTCTCGGCCATCAGGCCGAGGCCGAGCCTGGTGACGCCCGCCCCGATCGCCCACTCGTCGAGCGCCCTGAACAGGCCCTTACCGACGCCCTTGCCCGTGTACGCCTCGAGCACGGCGATCACGATCTCGGCGGCGTGGCGGTTCCGCCTCGCGGAGCCGCCCTTGGCTATCAGGTAGCCGACCAGCCCGCCGGGCCCGTCGCCGGCCTCGGCCACCAGTATAGTCGAATTCGGGGCGTCGAGCAGTTCGGCCATCGCCCGGCCCTGCTCCTCGACCGTGGTGCGTCGCTCGCCCGCCTCGTAGAGCAGGTACCGGCTCTGCGCGTCGGTCGCCTTCCTCAGCTCGAGGAACGGCGCGGCCTCGTCCTCCCGTAGCGTACGTATCGTCACGCCCTCGCTCATAGATCCTCCGTAGCCGCGACGAGCGCCTGGCGCCAGTCGCCTATGCCGTCCTCGACGGCGGGATGCACGCGGTTGGTGAGGGCGACGAGGGCCCCGCCGTCGGCCGCGCGGTAGCGCAGCATCGTGCCCGTGAAGCCCGTGTGGGTAACGGCCGCGCCGTCGAGTATCCAGCCGAGGCCGCGGGCTACGGCGCCGGGCGGGGTCTGGCGGCTGAGGGCCTCGGCGCGCAGCGCCGGGTCGAGCGGGCCGCCGCGGTCCCAGAACGCGAGGTAGCGGACCAGGTCCTCGGCCGTCGAGAACAGCCCGGCGTGCCCGCTGACGCCTCCGAGCCCGTAATGGCAGTTGCCGTCGTGCGCCTCGCCGAGTATCGCGCCCCGTCGCCAGGGCACGCCGTCGACGTCGGCCGCGGCGACGCGGTAGCTGCCGGCGGGGCCGCCGACCACGGGACGGCCCTCGGCGTAGGCGAGCGCCATCGACCGCTCGTACTCGTTGCCGACCTCGGTCGGCGCTATGGGCGCTCCGGCGAAACGGCCCGGGTCGGCCGCGGGGTAGCCGGTCGCCGACATCCCGAGCGGGCCGAGCACGAGCCGGTCGACCAGCTCCGGGAGCGCCTCGTCCCAGGCGCGCTCGAGTATCCAGCCGAGCGACATGAACCCGAGGTCGCTGTACTCGACGGCCTTGCCGGGAGCGTACGAGGCGGACTCGTCCGCGATAGCCCGGAGATAGGCGTCCTTGTCGCGCAGGAGCACGAAGTACGGGCGCCACGCCGGCAGGCCCGAGTAGTGCCCGAGGAGGGACCGTATCGTCACGCTACCGTTCCAGGAGGCGCCGGCGCCGCGCGACAGCTCCGGCAACCATCTCGACGCGGGATCGTCCAGGCCGATCCGGCCCGCCTGGACCGTCAGCAGCGTCGCCGGCAGCGTCGCTACGATCTTGGTCAGCGACGCGAGGTCGAAGACGGTGCGCGCGTCGGCGCCTACGGCCACGGAGGCGGACCGGGTCGCGCCGGCCTCCGTCCCCGCGTACCCCCCGGCGTCACGGGGAGCGCGCAGCCAAGCCTCGCCGCGGGCGGCCGTCACGACGGAGCCGCCGCGTCGAAGGGCGACGACGCCGCAAGGGAACGTGCCGGCGGCTACGCCGCGGTCCAATTCGGCGAGGAGAATTGCTTCGATGCTTTCCAACGCGGTACCGTCCATGATCGAGCAGAGTATACGACACAATATTTCATCAAGCAATATATTTTTTTAAAAGTAATTTTCGCACCGCGCCGATCTCCGTTGATATCGCCGGCTACCGCGATATAGTACGTCGTATGCGCTCCGTACGGAGGCATAACCGACACTCGCCATAGCGGGGTGAACCATGAAACGCATCTTCATAGCCGCGGCGGCCTTGTGCGCCATATGCGGCCTCGCGTCCGCCCAGGACGCCGAATCCGCCGACGACTACGTCCTCCAGAAGGCACGCGAGGAATACGCGGCCTCGAACGACGCGGATAGCGCCGAAGGCCAGGCAGAGGGCCAGGACTCGGCCGCTGAGCAGCCCGCCGCAGCCAGCGGCCCGCAGGCCACGGTGACCAAGACGGTCACGACAAACGGCGGCGCTACGTCGACCGTCATCACCATCCAGATCACCAAGAACCAGCCTTCGAACGGCGACGACGACGGGAGCCGGCGCTATACGCCGTTCGTGCTAGGCTTCGTGCCGGGCATATCGCTGCCGTTCGGCGTCTACGACACCTCGCTGTCGCTGGCCTCGATAGGCGCCCTGACCGGCGACGTGTACGGCTTCCAGGGCTCGGGCGTGTTCAACATCGCCGAGGACGTCGGCGTCGTCCAGGCCGCCGGGGTCTTCAACATCGCCGACCGGGTAGCCGGCGTCCAGGCGGCCGGAGTGTTCAACATCGCCGACCGGACGACCGGCGTCCAGAGCGCCGGCGTCTTCAACATCGCGGACCGGGCGAACGGCGTCCAGGCCGCCGGATTGTTCAACGTCGCCGACGAGATGCGCGGCGTGCAGGTGGCCGGCGTCGTCAACGTCGCCGACCGGGCCTCCGGCGTCATGGTGGGCCTCGTCAACGTCGCCGACGAGCTCGACGGCGTGGCGATAGGCCTCGTCAACATCATAGGCAACGGCATCCACGACCTGTCGTTCGACTACCAGTTCTCCTCGGGCATGGCCTACGCCACCTACCGCTCGGGCACGCCGTTCGCCTACGCCGCGTTCTCGGCCGGCCAGCCGGCCGCCGAGTTCATGCGTACGCCGGCGGGCCTGAGCGCCGGCTTCGCGCTGGGGCACCGTTTCAGGATACTGTTCCTGACCGCCGACGTGGAACTGGGCGCCGAGACGCCGATAGACCCGGCGGACATAGGGATGGCGCTGAACGCCCTATCGAGCGCCGACCCGTCGCGGCCGGAGACGCTGCTGCCGCTCGCCTCGGCGTTCTCGCCGTTCGGCTCCCTGCGCGCGTCGTTCGGCTTCGGCAACCGCAAGGGCTTCGGCCTCTACGCCGGCATCAAGACGGACTTCGCGCCGGCCTACTCCGACGCGGTGCCGGCCGCCCTGCGCTCCGCCTTCGGCTCGGCCGAGCCCTACGTCGTGCCGGTCTTCGGCGTCGACCTCTGCGTCTGGCCCAAGTGGTTCGTCGGCCTTAAATTCTAGCCGCCTGCGCGGGCCTCGGGGCGTCCCGACGGCGGCGCGGCCGCGCGCCGCCCCCGCCGGGCGCTCGAAAACCGCGCGGTCCCGCGTTATACTCTACTCGTCGTCGGCGGGCGCCCGTCCGCCGCGCGAGCCGGGTTTCCCAAGGAGCGTCGCAATGAAGAGATTCGCTTTGATCGCGCTGGCCCTGTTGGCCGCCTCCCAGGCCTTCGCCCAGAAGGCCGCGCCGTTCGGTTCGATCGACTACGTCGAGGGCAGCGCCGTCGTGGTCCGCTCCGGCAAGTCGCTCGGCGAGGCGAACATCGGCGACGACGTGCTGCCCGACGACATGATCAAGACCGCGGCCGACGGCCTCGTCGTCATAGCCCTCGACCGCAGCACCGGCATGCGCGGCACGCTGACCATCAAGGCCAAGTCGGTCGCCTACATCCGCCTGTCGCCCGACGCGGGCGGCGCCAAGAGCACGATCGAGATGGTCGCCGGCCAGCTGAGCTCCAAGCTGGCCAAGCTTTCCGGCAACCCGACCCTCCAGGTCCAGACCGACTCCGTGGTGATGGGAGTGCGCGGCACGCAATTCTCGATAGCCGGCTCGGTCAACGGCTCGGTGCTCGTCGTCTGCACCGAGGGCGCGGTCGCCTGTACGGACGGCGGCGAGCCGGTCTCGGTGCCCGCCGGCAAGGCCGTCGAGAAGAAGGCCGGCGAGCGGCTCGCTCTGGTGCCGGTAGCGATATCGTCGGCGGAGCAGTTCGAGAAGCGCTGGATAGCCGACGAGATCGAGGCCTTCAAGGGCAACGCCGTCCGCGCCCTGGCCGACTACGAGAAGCGCTATACCGACTACATGGCCCGCTTCAACGAGGCCTTCGCCCCTCTGCAGCGCAGCGAGGTGCTATCCAAGTGGATACGCGAGGACGCGGCCGGCGTGGTCCCGGTACCGGGCGACGCGACGACGATGCGCGAGAAGAAGGCCATAGCCGGCGATATCCTGGCGACGCGCAAGGTGCTCTTCATCTTCGAGCGCCTATACTATAGGATAGTAGAGCTGGATCAGTACGTGATGGGCACGACGCTCGAGAGGGCGGAGCTCCGATCCGGCTACACGGTCGGCGACTTCGTGCGCAGGGTACGCTCGGACGCGCCGGCCCTCGAGAAGCGCGTGTTCCTGTTCCGCTACGCCGAGAAGCTGTACGAGCAGCGCAACGCCGGCGGGGCCGGGATGCCGGGCATGGGCTCGGGAGACGATTTCTTCGGCTCGTCCGACGACTGGGACTTCTAGGCGGCCCCGCTCCGCCGGCCCGGCTCCGGAGCCGGCGGAGGCGATATGAAGGACTATAGCTCACCATTCACCTACTACGGCCCGACCAGGCTGGTCTTCGGGCGCGGCGTCACCGCCGGCGCCGGCGGGCTCGTCGCCGGGCTCGGCGTACGCTCCGCGCTGCTCGTCTGCGGCTCGGGCGCCACGCGCCGGTCCGCCGGCTTCGCCGCGCTCGCGGCCTCGCTCGAGGCGGCCGGCGTCAGGGCTACCCTGTTCGACAAGGTAACGCCGGACCCTCACGCGGCCCTGGTCGCCGAGGCGGCCGACGCGATACGCTCCGGCGCTCTCGAGGCGGTCGTCGCGTACGGCGGCGGCAGCCCGATAGACTGCGCCAAGAGCGCGGCCCTGGCCGCGGCCAACGGCGGCCCGATACTCGACTACGTGCGCGGCGAGGCGACGCCGGGCAGGCCGGCCCTGCCCATCGTCGCGGTGACGAGCACCGCGGGCACCGGCAGCGAGATGAGCTCGGCGGCCGTCACGACCGACCGCGCCACCGGCCAGAAGCTCGGCTACACCAACGAGTCCTTCTTCCCGCGGCTCGCGATCGTCGACCCGGAGAACCACGCGTCGATGCCGGCCGGCGTCACCGCCGCGACCGGCATGGACGCCCTGACCCACGCCGTCGAGAGCTACCTCTCGCTCGCGGCCAACCCGCTCAGCGACGCCGTGAACCTGCGCGTCGTATCGATGATAGCCCGGTCGCTGGCGCGGGCCTACCGCGACGGCTCCGACCTGGAGGCCCGCTCCGGCATGGCCGTCGCGAGCGCCGTAGCCGGCGTCGCGTTCTCGCAGACCGGCCTGGGCATGGTCCACGGCTTCGCGCACCCGGTGGGCGCCAGGCACGGGGTAGCCCACGGACTGGCCAACGCCGTGATCCTGCCCTACGTGATGTCCGCGCTGGCGCGGGACGCGGCGCCCCGGATGCGCGACCTGGCCGCCGCGATGGGAGCCTGCCGGCCCGACGCCGACGAGCGCTCGGGCGCCGCGGCCCTCGTACGGGTCATAGTCGACCTGAAGAAGGAACTGGGCGTACCCGAAGGCCTGTCGGGCGCCGGGATAGCCGCCTCCGACGCCCCGGCCCTGCTGGCCGACGCGATAGGCTACCGGAGCCGTCCGAAGAGCCCTCGGGCCTTCACGGACGCGGAGCTCGGCCGCCTGCTCGACGCCGCGATAGCCGGCGACCTCGAGGCGGCCGCGGCCCTCTGAGCCCCGGGCCCGGGCCCTGGCTCAGGAGACGACGCGCAGGCTCGAGCCCGAGCTCGTCTTGATCACCTCGACGCGCGCGGGCACCCTGGAGCGCAGCTCGGCCACGTGCGACACGATGCCGATCACCCGCTCGCCGCGCACGCGGTCGAGCGCCTCCATCGCGCGGTCGAGCGTCTCGTCGTCGAGCGAGCCGAAGCCCTCGTCGATGAAGATGGAGTCGAGGGCGACGCCGCCGGCCCGCTCGACTATCACGTCGGACAGCCCGAGGGCCAGCGATATCGACGCCAGGAACTTCTCGCCGCCGGACAGGCTCGACGCGGGCCTGGCCACGCCGGTGAACGAGTCGAGCACCGACAGGTCCAGACCGACGAAGCCGCGGCCGCCCGAGCGGTCGTCGGCGACCCGCATGTCGTAGCGGCCGTCCGACATCTCGCGCAGCCTCGCCGAGGCCCGCTCGACGACCATCGCGAAATAGCTCGCCAGCGTGAATATCTTGAACGACACGTGCCGCCCGCCGACGTTGCCGTTGAGCAGGGCCGACAGGGCGACGAGGCGGTCGCCGCGCTCGCGCAGCGCCTGCCGCTCGTCGCGGACCGCCGACAGCTCGTCGACCGCGGCGGCCAGCTCGCGCTCCGCGGCCGCCGCGGCGTCCAGGCGCGCCCTGGCGGCCGCGTAGGCCTCGTCGGCCGCCGCCCGACCGGCCTCGGCCGCGGCCAGGTCCGGTCGGCTCGCGCCGGCTACGGAACGCTCCGCGGCCTTGCATCGCGCCGCCGACGACGACTCGGCGGCCGCCCGCGCCCGTACCCGCTCGCGCGCCGAGGCTAGCTCGGCCGGCGGCATGCGGGCCGCGGACCAGGCTTCCTCGGTCTCGAAGCCCGCCTCGGCGAGCGCCCGGGACGCCGCCGCCTCGGCCTCGGCGAGCGACGCGGCCGCGCGCTCCAGCCGCCCGGCGGACTCGGACGCCCGAGCGACGGCCTCGCCCTTCCTGCGCCGCCAGCCGTCGATATCGGCCTGCAGCTTCGAGCGTTCCGAGGCCGCGGCCTCGCGCCTGAGCCGCAGCGCCTCCAGGAGCGGCCCCGGGTCGTCGCCGCCCGAGCCGCTCGACGCCTCGGCGATAGCGGCTTCGGCCGCCGAACGCTCGGACACGGCCGCCGATACCGAGGCCGCCGCCGCGTCCAGGACCTTCCTCCGGCGCTCGTACTCCGAACGCGCGGCGGCGGCCTCCCTGGCGCGCGACGACTCTGCGGCGATCGCCCGGTCGGCCGCCTCGAGCCGCCCCCGGGCCGCCCGAACGGCTTCCTCGGCCGCGTCCGGAGCGACGGCGCCCGCGTAGCGGGCCGAGGCGCCGGCCCGTTCATCGATCGCCGCGGACAGCGCGGACAGCGCGGCCTTCGCGTCGGCGGCCTCGGCCCTGGCCGACTCGAGCGCGGAACGGGCCTCCTCGAGCCGCGTATCCGCCTCGGTCGTCTCCCCGGAGCCGCCGCCGGTCGACGTCTCCGGCGCTGCCGGCGACGGGTGGTCGAACGAGCCGCATACGGGACAGGGCGAGCCCGGCCCGAGGCGGGCGGCCAGCCTGGAGGCGGCCCGGGCGTCGCGAAGCGACTCGACGACGGCCTCGGCCGCGGACAGCCCGCCGACGGCGGTAGCCAAGGCGGCGTCGGCCTCGGCGGAACGCGCGGCCGCGGCCTCGGCCCGCGACGCGATAGATCGCGTCTCCGCCTCGAAGCGCGCGGCTTCCGCCGCGAGCCGCTCCGCGTCGCGGGCCGCGTCGAGCGCGGCCGACGCGGCGTTCCGTTCGGCCGCCAGGGCGTCAGGGTCGGCCGCCCCGGACTCGATCGCGGCCAGACGGGCCGACGCCTCGGCGGCGGCCGACTCGGCCGCTTTCCTGGCGGCCTCGGCGGCGCCCAGGGCGGCCTTAGCCGACTCGAGCCGCGCCTTAGCCGCCGACAGCCGCTGCCAGGCGGCGGCCCGGGCCGACAGCAGCCCGGCCTCGCGGTCCATCGCCTCGAGCGCCTCGGCGAGTTCGGCCGCGCGCAGGCCTGCCCTATCGACGCCTTCGGAGGCGGCGTCGGCCTCGGCCAGCGCGGCCTCGGCGGCGGACAGCGACAGCTCGGCGGCCGCCTTCTCGGCCCTGGCGCGCCCGGCCGCCTTGACGGCCGCCTCGGCGCCGAGGCCGGCCTCGGCCCGGGACAGGCGGGCCATCAGGGAGGCGGCCTCGGCCGCTCCGGCGTCGAGGGCGGCCCGCTCGGCGAGCGCGGCGTCGTACTCGTCCCAGGCCCGGGCGGCCACGGCGGCCAGCTGGGCCGCCGCGTTGGCGGCGTCGCGGGCGGCGAGCGCGGCCGCGTCGGCGGCCCTCGCCTCGGCGAGGGCGTCGCGGGCCGCGGCGAGCGACGCGTCGGGATCGTCGCCGAGCGCCGCCTCCATCGAGCCGGCCCTGTCGTCGAGCGCCTTGGCCCTAGCCTCCGCCTCCTTGGCCCGCAGCTTGGCCAGCTCGCTGACGGCGTCGTGCAGGTCGACGGGGAACAGCTTCTCGAGTATCTCGGTCCGCTCGCCCGTCCTCATCTCGAGGAAGCGCTGGAACTCGCCCTGGGGCAGCAGCACGATCTTGGTGAATTCCTTGGCCGACAGCCCGATCACGCGGGCGAGCGCGGCGTCTATCTCGTCTATACGGTCGGAGCGCGGCTCCCAGCCCGTCGGGCCGTAGCGCCAGAGCATCGCCTCGGCCGGCCGGTCGGTCAGGCCGGAGCCGCGCTTCTTAGGCACCGTCCTGGCCGGCCTGCGCCGTACGCGCCATCGCTCCCGCCCGACCGAGAACTCCAGGTCGACGAAGGCCTCGTCGTCCGGCTCGGCGTAGTGCGACACCAGCTCGCGCCGGACCGCGGCCTGGCCGTACAGCGCGTACGAGACGGCCTCGAAGATGGTGCTCTTGCCCGAGCCGGTCTTGCCGCAGACCAGGAACACGTCGCCGAGGGCGGTCGCGTCCAGCTCGGCCGTACCGGCGTAGGGGCCGATATTCGACATCGTCAGCCTACGGAGCCTCACGGCGCGCCTCCTCGTACAGCTCGGCGAACAGCGCCGCCGTCGCGTCGTCCGGGTCGCTCCCGGTCATCTCGCGATGGAACGCGGCGAAGTCGTCGGCGAGCGACGCGGCCGGCCGGCCCGGCTCGCGCGCGGAGGCCTCGTCGGCGGCCCGCTCGAACGCGGCCTGCCTGAGCGACATGATGAACGGGAAGCGCCGGCGCAGGGCGTCCATAGGGTTGAGCACGGCCGTCGCGTCGGACAGCGTCGCCTCGACGTAGTCGCCTGAATATCGATCGTAGCGCGGGTCGGACAGCACCTCGTCGAAGCTGCCCGAGACGCGGACCATGCGCCGCAGCGGCCGTACCGGCCTGAACTCCGCGGAGAAGCCGCCCGGCGAGACGTCGACCGACAGGAAGCCGCGCTCGGCGCCGGCCTCGGAGAAGCCGTAGGACAGGAGCGAGCCGGGATAGCGTCCGTTCGCCCCGGCGGACTGGGGACGGTGCAGGTGGCCGAGCGCCGCGTAGTCGAAGGCGGAGAAGGCCGACGCGTCGACGAGCTCGGCGCTGCGCCTCGCCCCCGGCGGCGAAGGCGTGGCAGACGAGGACGTCGGCCGCCCGGTCGTCGCCGTCGGCGGCCCGGGCCCGGGCCATCGCCTCGCCGATGCGGCGCGTCGCCTCGGCGAAGAGGTCGGCCTGGGAACGCAACGCCGGCTCGTCGTCCGCGGGAACGTCCGCGGGAACGTCCGCGGGAACGTCCGCCGTCTCGGCGTCCGGGCTTCCGGCGTCCGCGCTTTCGTCGGCGAACAGCTCCCGCTGCATGGCGGCGGGAGCTGCGGCTGCGGACGACGGCGACTGCTGCGGCGGCGCGGCGGACGGAATCGCCGGCGCG
>QKAK01000061.1 GCA_003247225.1 Spirochaetota bacterium
TCGTATTCCTCCGTGACTCCGCGTCTCCGTGGTTCCTTCTACCTAAGCAGTACTACAGGTCGTTCTTGAGGTTCTTCATGATGAATTCGCGGCGCTCGGGGGTGTTCTTGCCCATGTAGAAGGTCAGCACTTCCGGGACGCTCTTGAGCGACTGCACGTCGACCGACAGGAGGCGTATGTCCTCGCCGATGAACTGGCCGAACTCGCTCGGGCTGATCTCGCCGAGGCCCTTGAACCGGGTTACCTCCGAGCCGGAGCCGAGCGCGCCGACGGCCTCGTCCCGCTCCTTCGGGCTGTAGCAGTATCGGGTCTCCTTCTTGGTCCGCACGCGGAATATGGGCGTCTCGAGGATGAAGACGCGCCCGGCGGTGACGAGCTCCTCGAAGAAGGTCAGGAAGAAGGTCAGCAGCAGGTTCCTGATATGGAAGCCGTCGTAGTCGGCGTCGGTCGCTATGACGATGCGCGCGTAGCGCAGCCCCTCGACGTCGTTCTCGATGCCGAGGGCCATCATCAGGTTGTACAGCTCCTCGTTCTTGTAGATGGCCACGCGCTTACGGGCGTGCATGTTCTCGACCTTGCCGCGGAGGCTGAAGATGGCCTGGGTCATCACGTCGCGGCAGCTGACCATCGAGCCGGTGGCCGACTGGCCCTCGGTCAGGAAGATAGTCGACCGGTCGCCGTCGGGCCCGTCGCCGAGGTGGAGCTTGCAGTCCTTGAGCTTGGGGATCTTGAGCTCTATCTTCTTGGCGGCCTCGCGGGCCTCCTTCTTGACGACGTTGAGCTCGGTGCGCAGCTTCTCGTTGGTGGCTATCTTCTCCTCGAGCCGCTTGGCGGCCGTCGGGTTGCGCCTGAGGTAGTCGTCGACGCCCCGGACGACTTCCTGGATGATCCAGGGCTTGATGTCGCCGTTCCCGAGCTTGTTCTTGGTCTGGCTCTCGAACATCGGGTTGGCCAGCTTGACGGCCACGGCCGCGGCGACGCCCTCGCGTATGTCCTCGCCCTTGTACGAGGCGCGGAAGAACTCGTTGACCGCCTTGAGGAAGCCCTCGCGGAAGGCCGACAGGTGGGTG
Source organism: Spirochaetota bacterium (assembly GCA_003247225.1). Classification (GTDB taxonomy): domain Bacteria; phylum Spirochaetota; class Spirochaetia; order Treponematales; family UBA12059; genus SZUA-370. The sequence continues at coordinate 1,071 of QKAK01000061.1, forward strand.
CCGCCGTCGGAGGTGTACTGGCCGTTGACGAAGCTGAAGTACTCCTCGCCGTAGTTGTTGGTATGCGTGAACGAGAACTCTATCCGGTCGCCGCGCCAGTAGCCGGCCTCGTACAGCACGTCGTCGCCGGTCTCGTCCTTCAGGAGGTCGAGGAGGCCGTTCTGGCTGGCGAACTCCTGGCCGTTCAGCTCGAGGGTGAGCCCCGAGTTGAGGTACGCGTAGTGGCGCATGCGCTTCTCGACGAATTCCATGTTGAACGCGTAGTCGCCGAACATCTGCGCGTCCGGGGTGAACTCGACGAGGGTGCCGTCCGGCTCGCGCCTGGCCTGCCCCTCGCGCTTGGCCTTGAGCGCGCCGCGCTCGAAGACGGCCTCGAAGAACTGCCCGTCGCGGTACGACACCACGCGGAAGCTCGACGACAGCGCGTTGACGGCCTTGGTGCCGACGCCGTTCAGGCCGACCGAGAACTGGAACACGTCGTCGGAGTACTTGGCGCCGGTATTGATGACGGACACGCACTCGATCACCTTGCCCAGGGGTATGCCGCGCCCGCGGTCGCGCACCGACACCGAGCCGTCCTGGACGGTGACGGTCACGCGGTCGCCGCAGCCCATGATGAACTCGTCCACCGCGTTGTCCACGACCTCCTTGAGGAGGACGTAGATGCCGTCGTCGGGGTTGGCGCCGGTGCCGAGCCGCCCGATGTACATGCCGGTGCGCAGCCGTATGTGCTCGAGCGACGACAGGGTCTTTATCTTCGATTCGTCGTACTTTGAAGCGGAGCCTTTCGATGCCATGGGTCGACTATAGCACAGAACGGCCCGCTTCTAGAAGTTACGCCTCCGCTAGGGCGAGACCCGGTTCCGCCCGCCGTTCTTGGCCCGGTACAGGGCCTCGTCGGCCAGGTCGACGATGCGGCCCGGCGGCGTTCCCGGTTCAGGCGTCAGCGAAGCGTAGCCGACGCTCGCGGTGACCGACGGCGCGACGCTCGAGCCGGGGTGAGGGATGCCGAGCCCCTCGACGGCCGCCCTGATCTTCTCGGCTACCCTAGCGGCGCCAGACTCGTCCGCTCCGGGCAGCAGGGCGACGAATTCCTCGCCGCCGTAGCGCGATACCGAGTCGTGCGGCCGGTCGAGGGCGCCCTTGACGGAGGCCGCGATCGCGGCGAGGCAGGCGTCGCCCGCCTGGTGGCCGTAATGGTCGTTGTAGGGCTTGAAGTAGTCGATGTCTATCATCAGCGCGGCGAGCGGCTCGCCGGTCGCAGCGGCCGCCTGCCAGCGAGCCGCCAGCTCGGCGTTGAAGGCCCGGCGGTTATAGAGGCCGGTCAGGCCGTCGTGGGCGGCCAGGGCCTCGAGCTGGACGTTGGCGCTCTCGAGCTGGCCCTTGAGGGCGGACAGCTCCCCTACCCGGCTCTTGAGCGCCGCCCGGCTGGAATACAGCCGTATCATCATGACCCCGAGCGCGGCGACGGCCAGGTACAAGAGGACGGCCCACCAGCGCAGCCACGGCGCCTTGTCCACCGCTATCAGCAGCTCGGTCGCCTCGTCGTCCCAGTCGCCGATAGCGGAGGCGGCCTTTACCTTGAACGCGTAGGTCCTGCCGCCCGGCAGGTTGGTATAGCTGGCGTACGAACGATCGCCCGAATAGACCCAGTCCTCGTCGAAGCCCTCGAGCATGTAGGCGTACTGGACCCTGGACGGATCGGCGTAGTCGAGCGCCGCGAACGATAGCGACAGGTGCGCGTCGTTCCAGCCCAGCCTGATCCTGTCGACGAACCACGGCGACAGGCCGGTATCGAGCTCCTCGCTCAGGCTCTTGATGCTCGTGAACCTGACCGGCGGCGCGAGCGGAGCGCCGGCTACGGCGGCCGGGTCTATCGCGTAGAGCGCGTTGACCGCGCCGAAATACAGGAGTCCGGAGCGCGAGGCGAAGCGGCCGGAGGTGAATTCGCCGTAGCGCAGGCGGCCCTGGTCGGAGAAGGGGCGCCACCGGCCGCCGGCCGCGTCGAACACGGACAGGCCGGAGGTCGACACCGCCCAGATCGAGCCGTCCGCCGCCTCGACGATGCCTTGCACGATATTCGACTGGAGCCCGTCGCGCTTGGTCCAGTGCTCGAAGGAGTCGGTCTCCTCGACGTAGCGGGCCACGCCCCCTCCGCTCGTCGATACCCATAGCCTCCCGAGCGAATCGGCGTAGACGTCGCGTATCGACCTGGACGGCAGCTTGGAGCGGTCGGTCTTCGAGGCCTCGTAGCGTACGAAGCGCCCGTCGCCTTCGTAGCGGCATAGGCCGCCGTTGGTGGCCGCCCAGAGCCTGCCGCGCCCGTCGTAGGCTATAGCGTAGACGAGATTGTCGCTCGGGGTGGAGAGATCGCCTGGCACCGACGGAAAACGCGCTACCGCGCCGGCCGCCGGATCCCAGCGCTCGAGCCCCGAGGTGTAGGTAGCTATCCAGTACCTGCCCGTACCCGGCTCCTCGACCATGTCGTAGAGGATGCGGGCCGCGTCTCCGTCGGGGGAGGAGCGGTCCCGCGCTATGCGCTCGAACGCGTCGCGGCCCTCGTCGTACCGGGCCAGGCCGTCGTTGGTCAGGAACCAGAGCTGGCCGCCATGGTCCTCGTAGATCTTGACGACGATGTCGTTCGGCAGGCTACGGGCGTCGTCGGGGTCGTAGCGATAGTGCCTGAAGGACGACGCCCCCGGGTCGAGCCGGGCGACGCCGCCGTTGTAGGCGCTGACCCATAGGCGTCCCCGATCGTCTTCGAGCGTGGATATGATCTTTCCCGACGACAGGGAGCCCGGATCGAACGGGTCGTGCTCGTACAGCGAGACGCCCGCCTCGTCGCGCAGCAGCATCGAGAAACCGCCGCCGTTCGTGCCTATCCAGGCGTCGCCGGCCCGATCGACGAGCATCGAGTACATCGTGTCGTGGGGCAGCGACCATCGGCGCTCGCCGTCGCTGGTGAACCGGCGGACGGCGCCGTCGGCCTGGTCCAGCTCGAAGAGGCCGCCGCCCCAGGTGCCGGCGTAGACCTTGCCCGGTACGTCGGCGTTGACGAAGTATGCCCGCCCGTCCTCGAGCCTGTGATTCTCGAAGGTACCGGCTACGGGATCGTAGAGGGACAGGCCGTAGTACCAGAGCGCCAGCCAGAGGCGCCCCTCGCCGTCCTCGCGTATCGAGAACACGTAGTCGGAAGGCAGGCCGGACGAGGCCGAGCGTACGGCCAGGAACGAGTCGGTACCCGGCAGGTAGCGGTATAGGCCGCCGCCTGAGGTGCCGACCCACAGCCAGCCGCGGGAGTCGCGGAATAGCGCGCGTATCACGCCGGAGGCCAGCGCGCCGTCGACCTCGGGCCGCTCGGGATAATGGACGAACGAGTCGCCCTCCATGCGGTCCAGGCCGCCGAGCGTGCCGACCCAGAGCCGCCCCTCGGCGTCCCTGGCTATCGAGACGACCACGTCGTTCGCGAGCGAGCCGGGATCGGCCGCGTCGTGGACCCAGGACGAGAAGGCGCCGGTCCTCGTGTCGAAGCGGGCGAGTCCGCCGTAGGTGCCTATCCACAGCGTCAGGCCGTCGTCGTCCATGAACATGGTCTGGATCAGGTTGTGCGGCAGCGACTCCGGGTCGAACGGCTCGTTCTCGTACAGGGTGAACGAGCGCCCGTCCCAGCGGTGGAGCCCGCCCTGGGTGCCTATCCAGATGAAGCCGGAGGCGTCCTGGACCATAGCCGAGACGCTCGCGTTGGCCAGGCCGTCGTTCAGGCCTATGTTGACGAAGCGCACCACGTCCGCGGCGGACGCCGAGCCGGCCGTTCCGATGGCCAGCGCGGCGAGACGGGCGAGCGAGGCGAGGCCCCGGGCGCGGCGCCCCTTCGTCATAGTCGGGCGTACTCCGTCGCGAGCGCGGCCGCGAGCCTGGCGTTGTTCATCACGAGCGCGATGTTCGACTCGAGGCTGTCGCCGCCGGTCAGGTCCTTGACCTTGGCCAGCATGAACGGCGTGACGTCCTTACCGCGGACGCCGGCCGCCTTGGCCTCGGCGAGCGCCTTCTCTATGGCCGCGTTTATGACGTCCGGCTTCATCTCGTACTCGGTCGGTATCGGGTTTGCGATCACGGCGCCGCCCGACAGGCCGAGCGACCACTTGGCCTTGAGCATCGCCGCTATCTCGGCCGCCGAGTCCATGCGCAGCTCGGCGCGCAGCCCGGAGCGGCTCGTATAGAAGGCCGGGAACTCGTCGCCCCGGTAGACGACGACCGGCACGCCCTTGGTCTCGAGGTACTCGAGGGTCATCGGTATGTCGAGGATGCTCTTGGCGCCGGCGCAGACGACCGCGACGTCGGTGCGGCCCAGCTCGTCGAGGTCGGCCGACACGTCCATCGTCAGCTCGGCGCCGCGGTGCACGCCGCCTATGCCGCCGGTGGCGAACACCTTGATGCCGGCCATCGCGGCGACGATCATCGTGCCGGCGACCGTGGTGGCCCCGTCCGCCTTGGCCGCGACGATGCGGCCTATGTCTCGGCGGCTTACCTTGGCGACGGCGTGGCCGCGCTCCCCGAGGAGGCCGATCTCCGACTCGGACAGGCCGGCCTTCAGGCGGCCGCCGATGATCGCGACGGTCGCCGGCACGGCGCCGGAGGCGCGCACCTCGGCCTCGACGGCGATCGCGGTCTCGGCGTTCCTCGGATAGGGCATGCCGTGCGATATGATGGTCGACTCCAGGGCGACGACGGGGGCTCCCCGGCCCATCGCCTCCCGTACCTCTTCGCTCAGGTCAAGCAATGCGTTCACAGACGACTCCTTGTATCAGTTCTGACAGACGTTCGGCGCTGACTCCCGCCGCTACGGCGCGCTCGTCCGCCGCGCAGGCGGAAGCGGCCGCCACGGCGTAGCGCGCCTTGGTTTCGGTATCGAGGCCCCTGGCGGCGGCCCAGGCCAGGGCCGCGGTGGCGGCGTCGCCCGCCCCGGACACGTTGACGACCGGCATCGCTAGCGGACGCGCGAACCCGGCCCCCGACGCCGAGGCCCAGAGGAAGCCCCCGGCGCCGAGCGACACGAAGGCCTCGCGGACGCCGCGCGCCAGCAGGCCCCGCGCCGACTCGAGCGCGTCGGCCTCCGGATCGGCCGGGGACGCGGAAGGATCCAGGGAGAGCAGCGCGCGGGCCTCGGCCCGGTTCGGCTTGACGAGCCCGAACAGGCCGACGGCCGGCGCGACCCTGCGGGCCTTGGCGACCGAGACGGAGTCCAGGACCAGCGGCTTGCCCTTCCAGCGCTCGGCCGCGAGCGCGACGGTATCGGCCGGCAGGTTCGCGTCGAGCACGACCACCTCGGCCGCGTCGCCTGGCCCGTACCTGGAGGCCAGCTCGCCGGGGCCGAAGGCCTCGAGCGAGTCCATCGCGGCGACCGCCCCGACCAACGTGCCGTCGTCGTCGAGCAGGCAGATGTAGCGCGAGCACGGCTCCGACGGCAGGAATAGCGACGCGCCGACCTCGATGCCGGCGCGCCTGCAGCCCTCGGCCAGGCCGGACGACTGATCGTCGCCGCCGAAGACCGTCACGAGCTCGGTCGGCACGCCTAGCCCGGCCAGGTTCTCGGCTATATTCCGCCCGACGCCGCCGTGCGTGATCGACGCCTCGCCGGGGTTCGAGTCGCCGGCTCGATACGGGCCTCGGCAACGCGCCTGGATATCTATATTGGCGCCGCCGTAGACGGCCGCGACCGGCTTGAATCCGCTCATGCTGCTCCTCGTCGCGCCGCTCGTCTTGCCTCTCGGACCGGCTTGTTGTAGAGTATAGTTCGTATGTCCAGCATGGATCAACTCTTCGATCGCTTCGGCGACCTGCTCAAGTCCTGGGTCCAATCGGACCCCGGCTCGTCGCGCCCCTTCTCCGACCCGTTCGCGGGTAAATTCTCCAAGAGCTCCGGGGATCCGTTCCTCGACGACGCGATGGACGAGCTCGACGCGTTCCTGAACGACGACCGCGAGGCCCAGGAACGGCTACGGCGCGAGCGCGAGGCGAGGGCCCGGGCGGAGGAACGCGCCGCCAGGCCTGCAGCGGCCTCCGGGCCGCCGGCCAAGCTCGTCGCCGCCTACAAGACGCTCGGCCTGGCCTACGGCGCGCCGTTCGACCAGGTCAGGACGACCTACAAGCGGCTGCTCAAGGAACACCACCCGGACAGGCACGGTTCGTCGCCGGAGGCCCAGCTCAAGGCCACCGAGACGAGCGCGCGCATCAACGACGCGTTCAGGATCATCGAGACCTGGCGCGACACCGGCACCCTCGGAGACGAATGATTTTTTATGCTAAAGCCGTCCCTTCCCGTTCCGATAGATAAAGAAGAAGATCAGAGGAGGGGGAGATCCAGATGACCCAGAATCCGCTCGCTGCCTATAAGGAAACCCGCATACGCACCGCCGGTCCCGGCCAGCTCGTCGTCATGCTGTACGAGGAAGCGGTCAAGCAATGCGACAGGGCGGTAGACTTCCTCGACACGGACCTCAAGAAGAAGCCGGCCAACATCGAGAAGGTCAACCAGGCGATCTGCAAGGTCCAGGACATCGTCACCGAGCTGATGGCCAGCCTCGACTTCGAGGCCGGCGGCGACATAGCCCGCGACCTGTTCTCCCTATACGTCTACTTCAACCGCGAGCTGACCGAGGCCAACATAGCCAAGGACGTCGGCCGGGTCCGCGCGATCAGGACCATGATCGCCGAGCTATCGTCGGCCTGGGCCGTCGCCGCTACCAAGGCCCAGGGCTCGGGCGACGAGCGGCGCTCCGGCGTCAATATAGCCGGCTAGGCGCGCGGATGCCTCCCGACGGGAAGCTGTCCAGGCGAGAGCTGGACGAGCGGGTCGCCGTACTCAAGCGCTTCAGGGAACTGCTCGTCCGCCAACGCGATAAATTCAATGAGTACATGTCCCTGCTCGAGCGCCAGCGCACCGACATCGAGTCGGGCGACGTCGACGCGCTCGTGGCCCACGTCGAGCTGGAGCAGGGCATCGTCTCCGAGATCTTCGCCGTCCAGAAGGTGATAGAGCCGCTCGAGGACATGTACCGCTCGGCCTACCGCGGCGCCGAACCCGAAGGCGTCGCCGAGCTGCGCTCCACCCTGTCCGAGCTGAAGGACGAGGTCGTCGTCAGGAACGCCGAGAACCGCGCCCTCCTCAAGCAGCGCATGGACATGCTGCGCCATGAGATCATGAGCGTGGACAACCCCTACGCCAGGCGGAAGAGCGTCTACGGCTCGGCCGCGGAGCCGAGGGCCCTAGACATCAAGGGCTGAAGCCCGATCGGCCTTGCCTGACGGGCCGCATGCGCGTATCCTGATCCCATGGAACCACTCTTCCTCCTCGATGCATACGGCATCATCTACCGTTCGTACTTCGCGTTCATATCGAAGCCGCTGCGCAACCCCCGCGGCGAGAACGTATCCGCCGTCTTCGGCTTCTACCGCAGCCTGTTCCAGCTCTGGGACCGTTACTCGCCGAAGGCGTTCGCGGCCGTCTTCGACTCTCGCGTGCCGACCTTCAGGCACGAGCGCTTCGAGGCGTACAAGGCGACGAGGCAGAAGACCCCCGAGGACCTGCACGCGCAGATTCCGCTCGTCGAGGAGATCCTCGGCCTGCTCGGCGTCCCGATGCTCCGGGCGGACCGCTACGAGGCCGACGATATCATAGCCACGATAGCGGCCCGCTGCCGCGACGAGGGCCGCCCCTGCTATATAGTCTCAGGGGACAAGGACCTGCTCCAGCTGGTAGGCGGCACGGTGCGGGCGCTCAGGCCCGACCGCGACCAGGGCTTCGCGCTCGTCGGCCCGGCCGAGGTCGAGGCCGAGTGGGGCGTCCCTCCGGAACGGATACTCGACTACCTGTCCCTGACCGGCGACCAGTCGGACAACGTGCCCGGCGTACCGGGCGTCGGCGACAAGACCGCGCTCAAGCTGCTGACCGAATTCGGATCGTTCGACGCGATCTGGGAGCGGCTCGCCGAGGTCAAGCCCGACGGCCTGCGCAAGAAGCTCGAGGCCGGCAGGGACAGCGCGATGCTGTCCAAGGAGCTGATCACCCTCGCCTACGACGCTCCCCTGCCCGTCGCCTCGCTCGACGAGCTGGCGGTGCCGTCCATAGACCGCGACGCGGCGAGCGCCGCGTTCATGCGCGAGGGCATGCGTAGCCTCGCGACGAGGCGCGTCGCCGACGGGCTCGATAAGCTCGAGGCGGCGGGCGAGCTGTTCTCGGCGGCGGGGGCTCGGCCCGGGACGCGGCCAGCGCCGGCCTCCGCGCCGGTCGACGCTCCGGCCGACGCTCCGGCCGATCGGCCGCCCGAGGGCGCCGCGAACGAGCCCGCCGTATCCCCGACAGCCGCCAGGGGCCTGCCCGAGTCGTACGGACGGCCCGGAACCCACGAGCTCGTCGTCGACGAGGAGGCGTTACGCCGCTGGGTAGACGCGGCGGAGCGGGCGGGCGCGTTCGCGTTCGACTGCGAGACCGACTCGCTCGACGAGATGCGTACGATGCCGGTAGGCTTCTCGATAGCCGTGGGCCCCGACTCGGCCTGCTACGTGCCGCTCGCCGCTCCGGACGCGGCCTGCCTGCCAGCGGAGACGGTCAGGCGGGTCGTCGCCCCGCTCCTAGCCCGAGCCGACCTCGTCGTCGTCGGGCAGAACCTCAAATTCGACATGCACGTCATGGAGAACTGGGGCGCACCGATACACTGCGCCCCGTGGGACACGATGGTGGCCGCCTGGCTCGTCGATCCGGAGCGCGCGTCGCTCGGGCTCGAGAGCCTCGGCCAGGCCTACCTGGGCTTCGCAGGCACGCCCTACGCCGAGGTCGCGCCGAAGGGCGCGCCCTTCTCGTCGGTGCCGATCGAGAAAGCCGCCCCGTACTGCGCCGAGGACGCCTATATGACGCTCAGGCTCAAGGAGGCGCTCGAGCGGGAGCTCGCGGACAACGGCCAATCGGAGCTGTTCGCCGGCGTCGAGATGCCGGTGCTGTCGCTGCTGGCCAGGATGGAGCGCGAGGGCATACTCGTCGACGCGGCCTCGCTCGAGGCCTTCGGCAGGGAACTGGACGGGGAGCTCGAGAGCGTCAGGGCCGAGACCTTCGGCCTCGTCGGCCACGAGTTCAACATGAACTCGCCGAAGCAGCTCCAGGAGATCCTGTTCGTCGAGCGCAAGCTGTCCGCCGGCAAGAAGACGAAGACCGGCTACTCGACCGACATATCGGTGCTCGAGGAGCTGGCGCGCGAGGACAGGGTGCCCGAGCTGATACTCCGGCACCGGAGCCTCCAGAAGCTCAAGAGCACCTACGTCGACGCGCTCCTCGCGCTCGCGGCGGACGACCCGCGCATACGCACGCACTTCGTGCAGACCGGCACCGCGACCGGGCGCCTGTCGAGCCGCGACCCTAACCTGCAGAACATACCGGTCCGCGAGGAGGAGGGGCGCAGGATACGCAAGGCCTTCGTCGCGACGCCTGGGAAGAAGCTGGTCTCGGCCGACTACTCGCAGATCGAGCTGGTCGTCTTCGCCCACCTGTCGGGCGACCCGGAGCTGCGGAAGGCCTTCGTCGACGGCGCCGACGTGCATAGGCGGACCGCCGCGCTGATCCTGGGCAAGACCGAGGACGAGGTCCAGCAGTCGGAGCGGCGGGCGGCGAAGACCATCAACTTCGGCGTCATCTACGGCATGGGCGCGTTCAGGCTCGCCCAGGAGCTCGGCATACCGCGCGGCGACGCGCAGCGCTTCATCGACGCGTACTTCGAGCGCTACTCGGGCGTAGCCGCCTTCATAAAGGACACCGTAGACGCCGCGCGAAGGGACGGCTACGTGTCCACGCTGCTCGGACGACGCCGCCGGATCAGGGCGATAGACAGCCGCAACGCCAACGAGCGCCAGGGCGCCGAGCGCGTCGCGGTGAACACGCCGATCCAGGGCTCGGCGGCGGATATCGTGAAGCTGGCGATGCTCAGGGTCGACGCGGCGCTCAGGGAGCGCTTCCCCGCCGCCAGGATACTGCTCCAGGTGCACGACGAGCTGATCATCGAGGCGCCCGATGCCGAGGCGGACGCGGTAGCCGCCGCGGTATCCGACGCGATGGCCGGGGCCTTCGTGCTGTCGGTGCCGCTGCGCGTCGGGGTCGAGAGCGCCTACTCGTGGGGGGACATGCATTGATACTGGGACTGACCGGCGGCTACTGCGCGGGCAAGAGCAGCGCGGCGGCCGCCCTGAGGGAGGCCGGCTGGACCGTGATAGACGTGGACTCGCTCGGCCACGCCGCGCTCGAGCGGTCGGCGGCCGAGGTGGCTCGCCTGCTCGGGCCCGGCTCGCTCAAGGCCGACGGCGGCCCGGACCGGCGGGCCATAGGCGCGATGGTCTTCGCCGATCCGGCCCTGCTCGAGCGCTACGAGGCGATCGTCCATCCCGCGATGAACGCGCTCGTCGAGGAGTCCGTAAGGCTCGCCGGCGACAGGGCCTGCGTCGACGCGGCGATCCTGTATCGGTTGCCTATAGCCGCCGCCTGCGATACCATCATAGAGGCGCGCGCGCCGCTCGTCCTGCGCCTCTTCAGGGGCAGGGCCCGCGACGGGCTCGGCTGGCGCGCCATGCTCGGGCGCATCCGCAGCCAGAGGCCGCTGCGCGCCGCCGGCGAGGCCTGGAGGGGCAAGACCGTCGTCGCCTGGAACGCCTTGGGCGAGGACGGCTTCAAGAGGCGCGTCGTCCGCCTGGCCGGGCGGGCGTACCGATCGTCGGGCGCTTAACTGGGACGGCCGCCGAGCCGATATTCGTATTAGGCGCCATAGGCGCGCTCGTAGTGGAGGGGCTATGCCGATGGATACGAAGAAGGTTCTTTGGACGGTGCTATGCGTCGTGATCGCGCTCGTGGTGGCGTCCGGCATGGCGCTCGCCTTGGCGTTCCCGCGCGCCGCCTCCCCCGGGGCTCCGGCCACCGTCGCGGCGGTCGCGCCGCCCCGCTCGCCCGCCCCCGACGAGTACCTGCGCGCCATCGAGCCCGCTCCCGTCCCGGTTCCGGTACCTTCTCCCGAGGCCGCGTCAGCGGGCGGAGCCTCCGATATCATAGTCGTCTACGGCGACAAGCCTTCACCGACGGCCCTGCCCGGCGCCGCCTCGACCTCGCAGCCCTCGGCCGCGGCGACGGCGAGCCAGGTCGCCCCTAAGCCTTACACGCCCGCCCCCGCCGCCCCGGCCGCGGCCAAGCCCGCGGCGGCCCAGCCGCAGCCGTCGAGCGTTGCCGCGAAGCCGGCGGCCAAGGCCCCGGTCACGGTCGCCGAGTATTGGATACAGGCGGCGGCGTTCACGAGCCGCACCCGGGCCGACGACCTCCAGCGCGAGCTGGCCTCGAAGGGCCTGTCCACCCTGATCACCGTCAAGGACCTAGACGGCGTGACCTGGTACCGCGTCCGCATCGGTCCGTATACGAGCGAGCGCGAGGCCAAGGGCTGGCTCGAGAAGATACGCGTCGTCGCCGGCTGCGCCGAGGCCTACGTCTCGAAGCAGACCGTCCAGCGTTCGAGCTAGCGGAGGCCGCCGTGCCCGAAGAGAAACGAAGCTCGAGCCTAGCCAGGATCAACCTGCTGCTGCTCGCCTTCATCGCGTTGATACTGGCACTGGCGGCGCTCAAGCTGAGCGCGTCGGTGCTGCTGCCGCTGATCATCGCCATCCTCCTGACCTTCGTGCTCGAGCCGGTCGTCATCCTACTCGAGAAGATACGCATACCGCGGGCCATCGGCGCCATCGTCGTCGTGCTGCTGATCGCGGCGGGCGTCTATATCGTCGGCGCGGTACTGTTCGGCAGCCTCAAGACCATCCTGGCCCTGTACCCCAAGTACGAGCAGCGCTTCAACCACCTGTACTCGCTGCTCGCCGGGCTGTTCAAGCTGCCGTACGACGAGCATATAAGCCTGTTCCAGAACCTCTGGGGCCAGCTCGGCGTCCGCGCGCGGGTACAGGACCTGGCCCTGACCACGTCCAGTTCGTTCATGGGCTTCGCGACCGACACCGTGATGGTCGTGCTGTTCGTCGTATTCCTGCTGCTCGAGATAGGCCATTTCAAGAAACGCATCGAGCTGGCCTTCGAGGGCATCATGTCGACGAGGATACAGCGCATCGTAGCCGACGTGATCAAGCAGGTGGCCCGCTACCTTAGCGCCAAGTTCTTCGTCAGCCTGGCTACCGGCGTGCTCGTCAGCGCCATCCTAGGATGGATAGGCATGGACCTGCCCGTCATCTGGGGCGTCATCTCGTTCATACTGAACTTCATACCGAACATCGGCTCGATAGCGGCAGGCGGCGGCGTCACCCTGTTCGCGCTCGTCCAGTTCTGGCCGCAGCCCGGACCTATCCTGGCGGCGTTGGCGACGATGGTCGGCATCAACATGGTGCTCGGCAACATCGTCGAGCCGCGCGTGCAGGGCCAGAACCTAGGCCTGTCGCCGTTCATCATCCTCGTATCGCTGTCCGCGTGGGGTTGGCTCTGGGGTTTCGCCGGCCTGGTGCTGGCGGTGCCGATGACGGTCATCATCAAGATAGTCTGCGAGAACGTACCCGGGCTCGAGGCCGTATCGATCATGATGGGGTCGTACCACGAGGTCAAGAAGAAGCGCGGCGCGTAA
>QKAK01000011.1 GCA_003247225.1 Spirochaetota bacterium
AGCACCCGAAGCGTAACGTCGTCCCAGCGGGCGAGGCCGGGGCCGATCAGGGATAGCGTCACGCCGACGGCCGCCGTCCCCTCGGGTATCTCGGCGATGGCGACGAGCTCGGTCCAGCCGGCGTCGCCGGATATGGGCTTGGACGAGGTCCCGCCTATCAAGCCGCCGCGACGGTCGACGAAGGTCAGGCCGACGCCGGCCCCGACCGCGACGCCCTCCGCGCTCGCCCACGCCCGCAGTACCGCCGTCCCCTTCCGCGGCGCCCTGACGAACTGGCCCCAGAAGCGGTTGTCGTCGCCGGGGAGAGATGCGCGGATAGCGAGGCTCGCGGTCCCGCTCCTGGCGTCGTACGCGTCGCGGTACCAATCGGCCCCGTCCGGGGCGAGGAGGTCGCAGGCCCGCCATCCGGCCGGGCGCCCGGAGCGGTCGGCCCGCTCCGCCCCGCCGTTCGCGAGCCTCGACGGCATGGCCAGCCAGCGGCGGAGCGGGCGCTTCCGCGAGAAGGTCCATAGGACGCGCCCTTCCCGGTCTATCTCGACGAGCCGGCCGTGCTGGGCGTCCGCTATCATGATCGTGCCGCCGTCGAGTTCCTCGGCCTGGTACGGCGCCGACAGCACGCCGCGGCCGTACTCGAACACGATCTCGCCGTCGGGCGCGACCTCGATGACGCGATCGTTGCCGGAGTCGGTGACGAGGGTGTCGCCGTTCGCGAGGCGCTGCGCGAAGCGCGGCCATGAGAGGCCCTTGCCGTAGGACCAGACGATCTCGCCGTCGGGCGCTACCTCGATGACGCGGTCGCGGTCCGAGTCGGCGATCAGCGTGGTGCCCCCCGGGAGCCGCCTCGGGGCGTGCTGCCTGGCCGCGCCGTAGTACTCCCAATAGACCTCGCCGGCCCGGTCCACCTCGAGCACCGCGTCGCCGTAGCGGGAGCTGACGAGGAACCGGCCGCCCCCGAGCTCGGTCGCGTGGTTCGGATAGTCGAGCCTGACGCCGTTCGCGAGGGTTCCGGTTCCGCCGCCCCACGACTCGCTCGTCCATGCGATCGACCCGTCCGGCGCTATCTCGACGAGGCGGTCGCCGTTGGTGTCGGGGACGAGCGCGTTCCCGTTCGAGAGCAGTACCGCCGAGTGCGCGAAGCGGAGGCCCGCCTCGGCCCGCCACGATACGCGGCCCTTCCTGTCGACGATGAACACCGAGCTCCCGGAGTCGGTGAAGTCCGCGCCGCCGCCGTCGGTGACGAGGAAACGCCCGCCCGGCAACGCCTGGAAGCCCAGCGCTCGCTGGAATTCGAAGCCGGCGACGAACCGCGCGTACGCCAACGCCGCCGCGGCAATGGCGGCGACGGCGAAGGCGAAGGCCGAGGCGGCCGCGGCCTTCGCCCGGCGGGCAACGCTCCGCGCCCGCGCCATTAGTAGCCCTGGAAGCGGAAGTCGAGCGTCGTTACGCTGCCGGGGGCGAGCGTCAGGCTCGAATAGACGACGGCGTAGCCGCAGGGATAGGCGGCGTCGTAGCCGAGTACCGTCGTGCCGGCGGTCGAGTAGCCGGCCGCGTTCAGGTCCGACTCGCCCGAGTAGATATACGTGGTCCAGGTGGCGGTATCGGTCGGGATAACCCTCACGCCGTAGGTCGACGCGTCGACGGAGCCGAAGCGGTACGCCCCGAACGCGTCCGTGGTCGCCTGGTAGAGCACGGAGCCGCTCACGCCAAGGTCGACGGTCGCGTCCGCCTCGGCGCGGTAGCCGGATCCGGGGTTCGCGGCGACGGCGCCGGAGAGGGTCGCGCCGTCGTAGACGAGCCTGTTCGCCGAATCCACGCCTACGTCGACGATAGACGCGCCGCAGTCAGGCCATTCGAGCGAGAACCAGTAGTAGAGCGTCTCGTTGCCGGCCGCCTCGCCGGCCGGTACCGACGCGGTCAGGGTGAGCGTCCCCCCGTCGAGGCCGATCGTAGCGTCGTAGCGGAGGCTCGCGTCGTCGGCGTCCGCGGGCGGGGAGTCGCGCTTGACCCTGACCTCGGCCGTCCCGGAGAGCAGGTACCCGTCGAAGGCCGGCGGGAAGCCCCCGACGACGCGCTCGACCGCCTCGGCCTCGGCGTCGCCGGGGCCGATGCCGGCGACGACCGTCGGGGCTAGGTAGTCGAGCGGGCTCATCGTCAGCGATAGCTCCGTGGTCGAGTCGGCCACGAGCAGCAGGCCCGGCTCGACGGCGACTCCCGTGATCCTCGAGCCGTACACGGCGAAGACGTGCAGGTCGAAGGAACCAGCCGGCACCGATTCGGTGATCGTGACGGCCTCTCCGGGGCTCGCGCGGACCGAGGCGGAGTATCGGACGGCCGTCCCGTCCGCCAGCTGCAGGTAGACGCCGTCGTATTCGTCGGGTAGGAGCCGCGTCGAACTTGCCGATCGGGGCGCGGCCGGAGCGAGGCTGAGCGTTAGTACGGCCGTCGAGCCGCCCGGCTCGACCCTGCACGACGCGGCCGTTATAGCGGCCGCTATGACGGCCGCCGCGACGGCGGCCGGAGAGGAGAGGCGCGTCATGGTACCCTCCTGTTTCTATAAATAATATTCCGCGGATCGCCGCTAACAAGGGTTTTTCCGTTTTTTTTCGACTAAAAACGAGCTTACTGTCTGGAAATACTATAGTTCTAGGGATTAAAGTGCTAAGGGCGCCCGGCTGCCGTCTCCGAGGGGAACCCGACGGCGGCTTGGGCAGCGCCGGAGGTTCTATGGAATCAATGTCGCGCGCCGTGCGTATCGCCGCGGCGCTCTGCGCGCTATCGTCGTGCGGGAACCCTGCCCGCGACCTGGTCGACCGCGTCGAGGCGGCGATGGCGGTCGTGCCGGCCGGAACCTTCGTCATGGGCCGCGACGGCGGTCCGCCGGACGCGTCGCCGAGCCGCGCGGTGTCCATTACGGCGCCGTTCGCGATGCTCAGGCACGAGGTGACCTTCGACGAGTACGACGCGTACTGCGCCGCCTCGGGCGCGGTCCGTCCCGGCGACGCGGGTAACGGCAGGGGGCAGATGCCGGTCGTGAACGTCTCGTACGCCGACGCGGCGCGCTTCTGCAACTTCCTGAGCGAGGCGGCCGGCCTCGAGCCGTGCTACGGCCAGACCGGCTTCGATTTCTACCCCGGCGCGAACGGCTACCGCCTGCCGACCGAGGCCGAATGGGAGTACGCGGCGCGGGGCGCCGGCTCCGAGGGCTTCGAGTACGCCGGCTCCGACGCGCCCGAGGAGGTGGCCTGGTTCGGGAACCTGCCGGCGCCGAGGCCGGTCGAGGGTAAGAAGCCGAACGCGCTCGGGCTCTACGACCTGAGCGGCAACGTCTGGGAGTGGTGCAACGACTGGTACGGCGAGGACTGGTACGCCCGCGGCCCGTCCGCCGACCCGGTCGGGCCGGCGTACAAGGAGGTGTCCGGCGGCTACGGCGCCAAGCGGGTCCGGAGGGGCGGCAACTACCACGAGGCCGCCGTCCACGCGTCGGTCTGGGCGCGGAGCTGCGACCGGCCCGGCCAGGCCGACCCGGGCATGGGCTTCAGGATAGTCAGGCGGGCGGCCGAGGGCGAATAGGCCCGGCGGTTCGGGGCTCCCGGTTCCGGCTCGCGCCCGTAGGGCCGGCCATGCCGCCCGAGGGGGCGGACCGGCGGCCGGATGGCCGGTCCGAGGCGGACGCGCGTCGGCGCCTGACGCGTGGCTCGATGTATATCGTCGTCCTCCTATACATTCGGGCCCGAATCGTAGTATCTTGTACGCTCGGCCCGTCCCGCCCGTGCGGGGCCCGCGTGTACTGCCGCCCTCCGCAGCGGGGGCGAAGGGGCGACGCCGCCCATGGGCCGAGTGCCGATACCCCGAGAGGATACCATGCCGAATATCACCGCCGAGCTGCTCGCCCCGGCGGGCAATCCCGAGGCCCTGGACGCCGCGATAGGCGAGGGCGCCGACGCCGTCTACCTAGGGCTCAAGAATTTCAACGCGCGCATGCGCACCAATAATTTCGCCTACAGCCAGTTCGAGGCGGCCGTCGAGTCGCTGCATAAGCAGGGCCGCAGGCTGTACGTGACGGTCAACACGGTCTTCGAGCAGCGCGAGGCCGATAGGATGTACCAGTTCCTGCAGTACCTGGAAAAGGTGGGGCCGGACGGCATCATCGTGCAGGACCTGGGCGTGGTGAAGATGGCCTCTGAGAATTTCCCCGGGCTCAAGCTGCACGCGTCGACGCAGATGAACGTCGGCAGCGCTGCCGGCGCGAACTTCCTGTCGCGCGCCGGCTTCAAGCGCGTGGTGCTGTCGCGCGAGCTGTCGCTCGAGGAGCTGAAGGGCGTGCGCGCCGAGACGAACGTCGAGCTCGAGACCTTCGTCCACGGCGCGCTCTGCGTCAGCGCGTCGGGCGCCTGCCTGTTCTCGAGCTACCTCGGCGGCCGCTCGGCCAACCGGGGCGCCTGCACCCAGGCCTGCCGCCGCCTCTACGCCGACGAGAGCCGCGACGGCTACTTCTTCAGCCCCGACGACCTGCAGCTCGTCGAGCGGGTGCCCGAGCTGGTCGAGGCCGGCGTCGAGTCGCTCAAGATCGAGGGCCGCATGAAGAGCGCCGAGTACGTCGGCCAGGTGGTCGCGGCCTACCGCTACATGCTCGACAACTGGCGCTTCGACCGGGAGCGCGCCGCGACCAAGGCGGCGGCGATGCTGCAGGGCGACTTCGCCAGGCGCAAGACCACGTTCTGGTTCGACGGGACGGCGGCGCCCGACTTCATACGGCCGGACCAGGCGGGCGGCACCGGCATCCCGCTCGGCAAGGTCAAGGTGGTCCGCGTGTTCGACGAGAAGCGCTGGATGCTGGTGCGCGGCTTCGAGGGCATCGCCGAGGGCGACTCGGTGCGCGTCCACGCCCACGGCGACCTGAACCGCACGACGGCCCGCGTCCGCGGCGTGATGGACAAGCCCGAGGGGCTGTTCCTGCAGGTCGACTGCGAGTTCGGCCCCGAGGACGAGGTGTACCTGGTGCAGACCAAGTCGATGGTCAAGCGCTACAAGCCCGTCCTGCCCGCGGCGCTGGCCAAGTACCACCGCTTCCCGAGCTTCGACAAGGCCCCGCGGCCCGAGTTCCCGGCCATCCCGAAGGAGCGCCTGGCCGTCCTGCCCGACGGCCTCTACACGATGGTCAGCCGGGTACAGGACCTGCACACGATACTGACCGACCGGCCGGAGAAGGCCGTGCTCAGGCTGTCGCGCAAGAACGCCGAGCTGCTCAGGCGGCACGAGAAGGAGACGCCGTTCAAGCGCGACTCGCTCGTCCTCTGGCTGGAGCCGTTCTTCCCCCAGGCCGACGCCGCCTGGCTGGCCGAGGAGCTCGACTACTGGATAGGCAAGGGGCAGCGCCTCTTCGTCGCTAACAACCTCGGCCACCTGGCGATGCTCAAGGGCCGTGACGTGACCGTGATCGCCGGCCCCTGGCTCTATGCCTTCAACGCGTGGGCCGCGGCCTACCTGCTCGGTAACGGGGCCGACTTCATCATGCCGCCGCTCGAGATATCCAAGCAGGCCATGGGGCTGCTCGCCGAGACGGTGCCGGGCAAGAGCCTGTTCCCGGTGGTCTTCGCGTACCCGCAGCTGTTCACGATACGGGCGGACCTCGGCGAGCGCTTCGACCTGCGCTTCTTCCGCGATCGCGAGGGCGACGAGTACGAGCTCGTCTCCTCCCCCGACGGATCCGTGGTGATACCGCTCAAGCCCTTCTCGCTGGTCGACCGCATCCCCTTCATCCGCAAGGACGGCGCGACGAAGTTCCTGCTCGACTTCAGCTTCATCGAGCTGCGCAAGCAGGTGTACAAGCGCGTCGTCGCGGCGGCCCGCGACGGGCTCGTGCTGCCGGACTCGGGGCGCTTCAACTGGAAGGACGGCTTCTGGAACCCCGAGGAGGAGCGGGCGCCGCGCTCCGCCGACTCGGGCGACCGCGGCGCGCGCTCCGCGGCTAAGGCCGGCAGGCCGACGACGGCCGGCAAGGCCGACGGCAAGGCCGACGCGCCGGGCGCCGCCGCCCCGGCGAAGCGCCAACGGCTCGATCGCCCGGGGCGCGGCGGCCCGCTATGGAAGGTGAACCTGGCCAGGGAGCGCCAGGAGGAACGCAGGTCCGACCGCCGCGACGGCCCGCGCCGCGATTCGAGGCAGTCGGATCGGACGAGCGCCAACGCGCCCGCCAGGAAGCCGTCCGGCGGTTCCGCCGGCAAGCGGCCCGGCGGGTCGGGCCCGCGTCCCGCCGGCCGCGACTCCCGCGGCCCCTCGCGCAAGCCGCGCGGCTAGGGGCGGCGGCTAGGGGCGGCGGCTAGGCACGGGAGCGCTCGACGACGACCCGGCAGCGCGCCGCGCCGGGCTCGGCCCGCACGAGGACGAGCGCGTGCCCGGGGCGGTCCTCGACGGCGTGGGAGCAGCCGCTCGTCCGTATCGAGAAGCCGCGCGGGTATTGGGCCTCGGGCACGTACAGCTCGGTGATCAGCGCCTGGGGCTCGGCCCCGGCGCCTCGCGCCTGCCCGCCGGCGCGGGCGGGCTCGAAGACGAATTCGAAGCGGCCGCTCTTCCGATCGAAGCGCATCGAGACGGGCAGGCCGGCCGTGGCGCGGGCGTAGGGCCGTACGAAGCCGGCGAGCGCCCTGCCTCCGGCGTCGGCCGGGTCGCCTGACTCGGTCCGGCCGGCCTCGTAGTCGTCGCGGCACCAGACCGACAGGTCCTCGCCGTTCCAGCCGTCGCCCCGCTCGTGGGCGTTGCTGGCCGTATAGTTCCAGATCGTCGCCGACAGCAGGTTCTCGTCCATCGCGTCGTAGTAGGCCGACAGGGCCTCGACGTGGACGCGGTAGTCGCCGTCGCGATAGGCCGCGGCGCCGTTCAGGTCGTAGGGCAGGCCGAACTCGCCTATCAGCGTGGGCGCGCCGCCCATGTCGACGAGGCCGCGGCGCTTGATCCTGCCGAGGTGCTCGGCGTAGTAGCGCCTGACCGCCTTCCGGCCGAGGATGACGCGTTCCTCCTCCTGGTCGTAGGCGACGAAGGGCACGCGCCGCTTCATGAACAGGGTGAAGCCGTCGTACCAGTGGCCCGCGTTCGCGGCGCCTGATACCCCGGACGCCTTCGCGTCGCCGTCGGCCCACTTCGGCGCGGCGACGTTCGGCACGCTCTCGATGAACAGCATGTAGCGGCCGGAGCCGGCGGCCTTCGACGCCGCCTCGCCGACCCGCCTCGCGAAGGGCCGCAGGTAGCGCTCGGCGAAATCCGGCTCGGCGCCGCGCGCCCCGGCGAAGTAGTCCGGACGCTTGAGGACGGGCTTGCCGCAGGCGACGTCCCAGACGCCCTCCCGCCGCCAGAGGCATTCCGCTCCGTCCTTCCAGGCGGAGACGCCGTGCTCGCCGAGCGTCTCGCGGCCGACGACCTTCTGGCCGAGGCCGCGTACGCCGTAGACGTCCACCTCGGTCGGGTAGCCCGATCCCGTCGCCATGGCCTCGAACGGAGAGGGCATCGGGCCGGTCCTGGCCATCGCCCGCTGGAGCCGCGACAGGTCGGTCAGGCCTATGTAGCCGTCGGACGGCTCGTTGAGCGTGTCGACGCCTATGACCGCGTCGTAGCGCGCGAGCCGGCCCGCCAGCCTGGCCACGGCGGCTATGTAGGAGCCCTGCAGGAAGCGCCTGGAATCGAGCCCGTCGATGGTCAGGCTCGGCGCGTAGTCGTCGCCGGCGAAGAACAGCGTGAACATCGTCTGGCAGGCCAGGCGGGAATAGTTCGACGGCCAGCGCATCCGCGGATACGGGTCCCCTGCCTCCTCGTGGACGAAGGCGGCGCCGGAGCGATGGAGGCGCGATATATCGAAGCCGACCCGCTCGAGCGTCCAGGCCGGCGCCCCGTCGCCGCCGGTCCAGCGGCTCCACGCGTCCTGGTGCGGGTCGACGAACAGCCGGACGCCGCGCTCGGCGGCCATCGCGACGACGCGCTCTATATACTCGTAATAGGCATCGTCGTACTCGCCGGGACCGGTCGGCTCGAGGCCTTCCCAGGTGACGAGGAGCCGGGCGACGTTGAAGCCCCAGCGCGCCAGGCGGTCCAGGTGCCCCGCGGCCTCGGCCTCGGGCAGCGGCCGCCCTACGAAGCTCGCCGCGCGGTAGTCGTATAGCTCCCGCGGGCTCGGCAGCTCGTTGCGCGCCCGGTACGGCGTCTTGCAGTCGCCCCCCAGGTTGCAGCCGCGCAGGATCAGCCTCCTGCCGCCCTCGTCGACGAACCAGCCGTCCTCGCCTCGTACCATGTCAGTCCCTCCCCGTCGTCGTCGTCGTATGCCGCTCGAAGAAATCCAGGATGCGCGACCAGACCCTGTCGCGCTGGCTGTCGTAGAGCATCAGGTTATGCCTCATGTGGCCGAAGCCGTCCATGTTGGCCACGTAGGCCTCGATGTCGTCGGAGCCGAGGCCCGCCTCGACGATGCCGGCGTTCCTGAAGTCGACCATGCGGTCGCCTCGGGCGTGGCAGACGATAGCGGGGCAGGTCGCCTCGCCGAGCCGCCGTTCCATCGCGCGCAGGCCGAGCTGCAGGGTGTAGGTCTGCCTGGGGTAGAGCCCCAGGTAGCCCTTCCAGTCGCCGTCGCCGTCCTCGCCCTCCCGATCAGGGTCGGGCAGACCCGCGCCGATCGAGGGTACGAACGCGCCGATGGTGCGGGACAGGTAGACGAGCGGGTGGACGACGAGGCCGTGCCTGAGCCAGGCCGCGAGCGTCGCCGGCGCTCCTATCGTCGCTATCGCCGACGGCGCGAGGGCCGGGTCGGCGCAGGCCTCCTCGGCGAGGGCCAGCGCCAGCGAGCCGCCCATCGATACGCCGACCAGGCAGGCGGCGTCGTAGCGCGGCCTGAGCTCCGCCCAGCCGTCGCGTACGGCCGCGAGGTACTGGCTCCATTCGGTGCCGCGCAGGTCGCGCGGGTCGCCGCCGCAGCCGGGCAGCAGCGGCGCGGCCAGGTCCCAGCCGCGCTCGTCGGAGGCGGCTATCGCCTTGCGGAAGTCGGCGGGCGTCGACGGGAAGCCGTGGACGCAGTAGACGAGGCGGCGGTTACGCCCCGACGGCGCTATCGGCGCGGCCTCGGGCCAGCGTAGGCGCGCGGGCGACGGGGCCGCGTAGCGCGGGTTCGGCCTGAAGCCTATGGGCGTCGTGTTCCAGAGGCCGACGGCGATCGCCGCTATCGTTATGGCGGCCGAGGCGGCCAGCGCGACCGGGCCTATCGTCGCGGCGGCGAAGCCGACGGCTCCGCCCGCCGCCGCCGTCGCCGCGACTCGGGCGATCCGTCCGAGCGCCTTCTGGCGCGCCGCTGCGCGCCCCGTACCGTTTCTATCCATCCGCCTTCAGCCCTCCCCGTCGCGCCGCGGAGCCCGGCGACGCGACGCTCGAGTATACTACCCGTTTTTCTTCATGGTATAGTATCGTCGTTTCCCGGGCCCACGGCCCGCGTACGGAGGTTAATCATGGCAGACGGAACGGCGTCGGACGACGCCATCCTGTTCGACGACGGCGAGCACCGTTTTATCAGGCTCGGCGCCGGTTCGCGCGGCACGAAGGGCGTGGTCCAGACGACGCAGTACCTGATCGTCGACAAGGGCCGCGGCGTCCTGCTCGACCCGGGCGGGGTGCACCTGTTCCCCGGCGTCGTAGCGGCGGCCAGCCGCTATATATCGATCGACGACGTCGACGCTATCTTCTTCTCGCACCAGGATCCCGACGTCTCGAGCGGCATCGCGCTATGGCTCGGCGTTACGAAGGCCAAGATATACATAGCCGACCTATGGATACGCTTCATCCCGCACTTCGGCATCGTCGACCAGGCGCGGATCGCGCCGATAGAGAGCGCCGGTAAGGCCATCAGGCTGGCCTCGGGGGCCGAGCTGGCCTTCGTGCCGTCCCACTATATGCACTCGCCGGCGGCTTTCTCCCTGTACGACCGGCGGGCCCGCATCCTGTTCTCCGGGGATATAGGCGGCGCCGTCTTCCCCGACGGCGAGGAGACCGCCTTCGTCGACGACTTCGCCGGGCACGTCCGCTATATCGACGGCTTCCACAAGAGGCTGATGGCGTCGAATTCGGTGGCGAAGCGCTGGGTCGAGAACGCTCGGAGGCTCGGCCCCGAGATGATAGCCCCCCAGCACGGCGCGGTGTACCGCGGCGCCTCGGTCGGGGCCTTCCTCGACTGGCTGGCCGGGCTCCGCTGCGGCGTCGACGAGCTCGACGCGCTGTATAGGATGTAGCCGTGGGCGACGCTAGCGAATCGAACTACGCCGACGCGATACGGCGCTTCACCACGGGATATAACAAGGGCGTCGTCCTGTCGTCGGTGACCCGGCACTCCCTCGAGATACTCGACGAGTCGATGGAGCGCATCGACGCGGGCCTGTCGGCCGTAGTCGCCGCGTTCGAGGAGATCAGGGCGACGAGCGGCACCACCTCCGCGAACGCCGAGCGCATCGACTCGATGATGGCCGACGTGCTGGCGGGCAACGCCGGCCTCGCCTCGGGCATCACGGAGCGCATGGGCGACGTCGAGCGCGGCGCCGCCGTCGCGAAGGACCTCGGCGCCAGGTTCGACGGCCTCAAGGCCAAGACCGAGGGCGTCGCCGGCATAACCGGCGCCATCCAGGACGTCTCCGACCGCACCAACATACTAGCGATCAACGCCTCCATCGAGGCCGCCCGCGCCGGCTCGGTCGGCAAGGGCTTCCGCATCATCGCCAACGAGGTGCGGACCCTCGCGGGCCAGACCGGCGACTTCGTCAGGCAGATAGAGGCGAGCCTCGGAGAGCTGACCGGAGCCGTCGGCGACATCGCGGCGCGCATGGACGAGTTCGTCGAGCTGTTCAGCCGCTTCCGCGATTCGTTCGCCGAGGTCAGGGCCAACTCCGACGAGAACGCCGCCAGCCTCCAGCAGGCCGGCGATTTCCTACGGCAGATCTCGGGAGCCATCAGGGAGGAGACCATCGCGCTCGGCGACGGGCTCCATTCGCTCGAGGCGATCAGCTCCAGCGTCAAGGAGACGCACGCGGTCTTCGGCGGCCTGCGCTCCAGCCACGAGTTCCTGGACACGCTCCTGGACAAGGAGCCCTGATGTCCGGGGCCAGGGGCGGACGGCTCCTCGCGGTCGTCACCGACGACCGCTTCGGCGGCGTGGCCGAGGAGGAGGCCGTATTCGGGCCGCTCGGCGTAGAGCTGCGCGTCGCGTCGTGCTCGAGCTCGGCCGACGTGGCCGCCGCCTGCGCCGACGCCGACGCCGTGCTCGCGAACCTGGCGCCGATAGACGCCGCCGCGGTCGCGTCGATGCGGCGCTGCCGCGTCGTGTCGCGCTACGGCGTCGGCCTCGACAACGTCGACCTGGACGCCTGCGCCGCCCGCGGCATAGCCGTGGCCAACGTGCCCGGCTACTGCGACGCCGAGGTGGCCGAGCACGCCCTGGCCCTGCTCCTGTCGCTGACCCGCGGCGTACCGGAGCGCGACGCGGCCGTGCGCGGCGGCGGGTGGAACCTGTCGAGGCCCCAGGCCGCCGTGAGCGGCTCCGTGGTCGGGGTGGCGGGGTTCGGCGGCTCCGGACGGGCCTTCGCGGCCGCGGTCATGGGCCTCCGCCCGTCGCGGCTCGCCGCCTGGAGCCCGAACCTGACCCGGGAGCGGCTCGACGCAGCCCTCGGGCCTGTAGCCGCGGCCCTCGGCGTCGAGCTGCGCGCCGCGTCCTTCGACGAGCTCCTCTCCGGATCGGATGTACTGTCGCTGCACCTGCGCCTGACGCCGGAGACGGCCGGGCTCTTCGACGACCGCGCGTTCTCGCGCATGAAGCCCGGCGCGCGCCTCGTCAACGCGGCCCGCGGCGGTATAGTCGATTCGTCGGCCCTGGCCCGCGCCTTAGGATCGGGCCGCCTGGCCGGCGCCGCCGTCGACGTGTACGACGTCGAGCCCCCCCCGCCGGGACATCCGCTCCTTTCCGCTCCGAACTGCGTGCTGACCGACCATTCCGCCTATCGCTCGACGCGCTCGATAGCCGAGCTCAAGCGCCGCTGCGCCGAGAACGCCGCGCGGGCTCTAGGGCTGCTACACGACGCGCCGCCCTGAGGCTCGGGATTGTAGCTAGGCCTCGTATATCATCTCGGAGGGTCCTGCCCAAGAGGCGGGACCCTCGCTCACGCGAGGGCCGCCGTCTCTTGGTCACCCTCCTCCCTGGTAATGCGAGGCCTAGGTACGAGCAAGGATTTCGGGGCGGCGCGTCGTACTGTGCATGGGTAGGGTATCGGACGACAGATTTCAAACCGGCGGGGCGGCGCGTCGTGCCGGGTAGCGGGCAGTGCTCAGTATCCTGCTCGCCATTCGGTCGAAGCTAGTTTCGCGCGATCGGCAGCGGTTTCTCGACGCTCGGGCGATAGTACCGCAGCGTGCAGGCTATCCCCGTCAGGAGCAGCGCCAGGGTGAGGACGAAGGGGAGCGTGCGGGAGACGCTCGACAGGAGGCCGCTTATCCACCCGAAGGGAGCGGTCGCCAGCATGATGATCATGTGCTGGATGGCCATCACCCGGGCGCGCTCGTCCTTGTCGACGTGGAGCGCGACGAGCGATTCGGCGAGCATCGCGAGGATGGCCGCGCCGAAGCCGTCGAAGGCCAGGGAGAGGCAGAGGAAGGCGTAGCCCGGGAACCCGAGGCTCCCTAGGGGCGCGGGAATGAGTGCCAGGACGCCCTGCCCGACGAAGTACGAGGCGAAGCCGAGTATCAGGGGTTTCCGAAGGCTCGACGACTCCATCACCCTAGGGATAGCCGTGAAGAGGAAGAGCATCGCGAGGACCGAGCGCAGCATCGGGAAGAATGGCAGCGCGGCGTCCGGTACCAAGAGCTTCTTGCTCGCGATCACCTGCCAGAACGTATTGTTCACCATGCCGACGGCGCCCACGACGGCGGCTATGACCAGCGAGAAAACGGTTCCG
This sequence comes from Spirochaetota bacterium, assembly GCA_003247225.1. Lineage (GTDB taxonomy): Bacteria > Spirochaetota > Spirochaetia > Treponematales > UBA12059 > SZUA-370. The sequence goes on from QKAK01000011.1 coordinate 12,963, forward strand.
CGTGAACGGGCGATGATCTTGACGACCTCGCCGTAGCCGCTCATCAGGGACAGTATGCTCTTGCCCTTGGTCTCGCGCATCCTGATCACGCCCGTCGCCGTCTCCCGCGAGGCGGCGTAGAGTATGACGAGCTTGGCGGTCATCACGACGAAGGCGTTCAGGTATAGGATACGCACCGCCGGTACGAGCGAGTAGCGCGCGACGAGGACGCTCGCGATAGGCGCGAAGAGGGCCGATAGCTGGCCGGCCCCGATCACGAGGGAGTAGACCTTGGTGATCTTATCCTTCTCGACGTCCTCGACGAGGAGGCAGTCCCACGAGTTCTGCGTTACCTTCCACGCGCCGTTGATGAGCTGGGCTCCCAGGAAGAACCAGAAATTCCGCGCGAACATCCAGATGAGGCAGGGAACGCTCCACGCGATGAAGTCGAAGACGGCGGTGGTCTTCCGCCGGCCCAGCTTATCGGTGATCACGCCTCCGAGGAGGCCGAAGACTACCTGCGATAGCATGCCGATGGTGGTCAGGAGGCCGATCTGGGCGTCCTCGATGCCGAGGGCCAGCATATAGACCGACGCGTACGGAAGGCAGAGCATCATCGAGAAGCCCCACATCGGTTCCGTGTAGACGCAGGCCCGGGCGTTGCCCTTCAGTCCCGTCAGGGTCCTGAACAATGATTCTTTACGTTCCGCCATATATCGGCTCAATCTATTCCCAGACGGACGGCGTGTCAAAGGCGCCGATCGATCCGGGGCTCGATCGCGATCAACTCGGCAGGGCCTGTCTACGACGCGCCGCCCTGAGGCTCGGGATTGTAGCTAGGCCTCGTATATCATCTCGGAGGGTCCTGCCCAAGAGGCGGGACCCTCGCTCACGCGAGGGCCGCCGTCTCTTGGTCACCCTCCTCCCTGGTAATGCGAGGCTTGGTTACGAGCAGCCTTCTCGGGGCGGCGCGTCGTGGCGGTTAGCGGGTAGTGCTCAGAATCCGGGCCGCCATTTGGTGGTAGCCGTTATGGATGCCGATAGGCGCGCTTTGTCTTTTGGATCCTGTCGTACCTATTCTCGTTTCACCCGCCTCCGCGTGCGTGCGAGGCCTAGGTACGAGCAAGGATCTCGGGGCGGCGCGTCGTGCCGTGCATGGGTAGGGTGTCGGACGACAGATTTCAAACCGGCGGGGCGGCGCGTCGTGCCGGTTAGCGGGCAGCGCTCAGTATCCGGCTCGCCATTCGGTGGAAGCGATTATAGATGCCGATAGCCTTGTTCTATCATGTAAATCCTGTCCGCATTCGACTCGATCGGACACCCGCCTCTGTGCATAACGGAGCGCTCGGGAACCCGCGGTACTTGCTGTTGAATCGGCGACGGGGTATAATTCTGTCAACATCGCGCGTCGACGCGATAAAGAACCCCGGTTAGCACGCGCGTCAGGTCGGGCGGCGCGCACCCAGCGGAGCGGCCCCGTACGCGGGCCGTCAAAACCGGCGCGGTTAAACTTCCAGAGCTTCAACGACTCTACACGGGAGTATAGCCATGAGCGCGTCATTATCGGTCATTACCGATCGCAGCCTTACCTATCAGCAGAAGGTCGCGGCCCTCGCCAAGGTCGGCGAGGAGACCGTCCGCCCCCTTTCGATCGATCCCGAGACCCAGGCCCTGCGCGACGCCGGCGTCGTCTGCGACCTCTTCGAGGGCTCGGCGCCGTACCGGCCGCGCTACGTGGTGCCCGACTACGAGCGCTTCATGCGGCGGGGATCCGCGTTCCTCGGGCTCGAGCCGCCGCGCGACATCTGGGAGGCGACGACGGCCCTCCTCGTCCTGTACCGGCACGTGCCGAGCATCACCACCTTCCCCGTCTACCTCGGCGACCTCGACGCCCTGCTCGAGCCCTTCGTGCGTGACGAGGCCGAGGCCCGCAAGGCCATCGGGCTGTTCCTCCTGTCGATCGACCGTACGCTGAACGACTCGTTCTGCCACGCCGACATCGGGCCGGACGCGACGACGGCCGGGCGGCTGATACTCGAGCTGTCGCGGGAGCAGAAGAACGCGGTACCGAACCTCAGCCTCAAGTACGATCCCGATCGCACGCCGGACGACTTCGCGATCCTCGCCGCGGCGACGGCGCTCGAGGTGGCCAAGCCGAGCTTCGCGAACCACCGCCTGTTCGCCTCCGAGTTCGAGGCGATGGGCCTGGGCGACTACGCGATAGCCTCGTGCTACAACGGCCTTGCCAAGGGCGGCGGCTCGTGCACGCTCGTCAGGATGAACCTCGCGGCCCTGTCGCCGCGCTCGAAGGGCCTGGACGACTTCATGGGCCGCGTACTGCCCGACGCCGTCGAGCGGCAGCTGTCGTACATGGACGAGCGGGTGCGCTTCCTGGTCGACGAGTCGGGCTTCTTCGAGTCGAGCTTCCTCGTCGCCGAGGGCCTGATCCGCAAGGAGCGATTCAGCGCGATGTTCGGCCTCGTCGGGCTGGCCGAGTGCGCCAACGACCTGGCCTCGCGAGGCTCATCGGGCGCCGGCCGCTTCGGCCATGACGCCGACACCGACGCGCTCGCGCTGTCCATCGTCGACCGCATCGCCTCCATCGTCGGCTCGCACCGGGTCGGGCGCCTCGAGGCCAACGGCGGCCGCTACCTCATGCACGCGCAGGTGGGCATAGACAGCGACCGCGGCGTCAGCCCGGGCTGCCGCGTGCCTATAGGCGAGGAGCCGGAGCTGGTGGAGCACATCATCCAGTCGGCGCCCTTCCACCGCTACTTCCCGAGCGGCATCGGCGACGTCTTCGCGTTCGAGCCGACGGCCAAGTCCAACCCGCGCCAGCTCCTGGATATCGTCCGCGGCGGCTTCACGCACGGGCTGCGCTACCTGAGCGCCTACGCCGCCGACGCGGACGTGGTCAGGATCACCGGCTACCTCGTGAAGCGCTCGGAGATCGCCAGGCTGAACTCAGGCGGCCAATCGCTCCAGGACACGACCGCGCTCGGCCGCAACGCGGTCAACAACCTCGGCGTGCTCGAGCGCCGGCTCCGCTCGTGACGGCTCGGGCCGCGCCCGCCCCCGCGCGCGGCGTCGTCGCGCGCATACTGCCGCGCAGCGCGGTCGACGGGCCGGGCAACCGCGCCGTCGTGTTCTTGCAGGGCTGCGATTTCGACTGCCTGTACTGCCACAACCCCGAGACGCGCGCCCTGTGCGTCCACTGCGGCGAGTGCGCGCCCGCCTGCCCGTCCGGCGCGCTGACCGCGAGGCCCGCCGCCGGTCCGGAGCGGCCGTTCGGGCTCGAGGTGGCGTGGGACGCGACCCGCTGCGTCGACTGCGGCGCCTGCGTCGCCGCCTGCCGGCGCGACTCGTCGCCGAAGGCCGTGGCGATGAGCGCCGAGGAGGTCGTCGCGTCGCTCGGGCGGCAGCGCGCCTTCCTGTCGGGCATCACGGTGTCCGGCGGCGAGTGCGGACTGCAGCCGGCCTTCCTCGAGTCGCTACTCGTCGCGTCGCGGGCCGCCGGCCTGCCCGGCCTCGTCGACACGAACGGCTCGACCGACTACGCGGCGCTGCCCGCGCTCGTCGAGGCGGCGGAGGGCTTCATGCTCGACGTGAAGGCCTGGGACGAGGACGAGCACCGCGCGCTGACCGGCGCGTCGAACCGGGCGGTGATAGCCAACCTGCGCTTCCTGGCCGCCGCCGGCAAGCTGTACGAGGTCCGCACAGTCGTCGTCCCGGGGAGCTTCGATGCCGAACGGACCGTGCGCGAGGTATCCCGGGCGCTGGTCGATAGCGGCTCGGCGGCTCGCTACAAGCTGATACGCTTCAGGCCGCAGGGCGTGCGCGCGCGCTGGCGCGGCCTGCCAGTTCCCGATGACGATACGATGGCGGCCCTTGCCGCCCTGGCCAGGGCCGAGGGCGTCCGCGAGGTCGTCGTCGTTTGACCCGTCGTCTCCCGCCCAGGGAGCGGCGCTTGCTAAGCGAGCGCCCGGCGGCTATCCTGTCGCCGTGAAGAATACCCAACGCCAGGAGCTGGCAGTCTGCGGCCTCGAGTCGGTCCGCGCCCTCGCCGCCGTCAGGCCGGACGCGGTCAAGCGCTTCTTCTATACTGAGGAGCGGGCCAGGGAGTTCGGCGGGCTATGTAAGCGCCTCGCCTCGCTGCGCCGGCCCTATCGCCTCGTCGGCCCGGACGAGCTGGCCAAGCTGTCCGGCACCGCCCACCACCAGGGCGTCGTCGCGATGGTCGACGACGCTCCGCCGAGGCCCGTAGACGACGCGCTCGTCGCCTCGTGGGCCGCCTCGGGCGCCAGGATCGCGGCCCTCGACCGGGTCGGCGACGACCACAACCTCGGCTCGATAGCCCGCTCGGCCGCCTTCTTCGGCTGGACGGCCATCGTGCTCGGCCGCGACGACGGGGCGGCCCGATTGTCGACGAGCGCGTACCGCGTGGCTCGCGGCGCCCTCGAGCGCATCCCCGTCTACCTAGACGAGTCGATAGCCCGCTTCGTATCGCGATGCCGCGGCTCGCTCGCCGTGGTCGGCGCGGACCATCGCGGGACTATCGGCGTCCGGGAAGCCCGAGCGGCGTTGGTCGGCGTCGGAACTCCCGCGGGCTCGGGCGGCTCCGCGCGAGGCCTGGCCGTGGTCCTCGGCAACGAGGAGACCGGCCTGTCCGCCCCGGTACGCGCTGCCTGCTCGAGCCTCGTCCGGATCGACGGCTCGGGCGCCGTCGAGAGCCTCAACGTTTCCCAGGCCGCGGCCGTGCTCCTGTACGAGCTCGGGCCCGGCGGCGCCTAGGCGCGGGGCGTTCCGTGGGCCGGAGGCGATCGATGCGGGTCATGCTCGATACCAACGTCTTCGATCGGCTCGACGCCGACGGCGAGGCCGCGTCCGAGCTCGAGAACCGGCGGGACCTGCGGCTGTTCGTCTCCGAGGTCCAGTTGGCCGAGCTCGCGGCCGTGCCCGACGAAACGCGGCGCGGCCGTTACCTCGATCTGGCCAGCCGCCTGTGCGTGACGGTGTCTGCGGCGGCCACGGCGGGCGAGGCGCAACGGCCGCCGGCGGCCGATAAGCACGGCTCGGACCGCCTGATAGCCGCCGCGGCCGCGGCCCGCTGCGACCTGCTGGTCACCGACGACGCCGGCCTCCTGGCCTACGCGCGGGACGCCGGCCTCGGCGCGACGGACTGGGCCGCCTTCGTCGCTCGGGTCGTCTTCGGGCGCTAGTAGAAAGGAGGCCGACCATGGATACCGCCGAAATAGCGAACCTGCTCGACGATGACGGGCGGGTCAGGCGATGGCCGAAGAAACAGGATCAGAAGCGCCTCGTCCTCGAGTACCTGAGCGGCAAGTTCACCGTCGGCGTCGAGTACTCCGAGGGCGAGGCGAACGCCGTCCTCGACGCCTGGCACCTATTCGGCGACCACGCCCTGCTGCGCCGCGAGCTGTACGACCGCGGCCTCGTCGAGCGGACGCCTGACGGCCGTCGCTACTGGCTGCCGCGGCCCTGAAAGGCTACCAGGCGCCGGCGCTTATCATCAGGAAGGCCGAGAACGAGCCCATATCCGGGGCTACGAGCGGGCTGACTTGCTCCATCATCGCCTTGAGCTCGCCGCGGTAGCCCGAGTAGAATTCCCAGTACGGCCGCGGCCGGTAGGAGAGGCCTTCGAGCTTGTAGAAGGCGATGATCTCCTTGGCCGTCGTCGGCTTGATGAACGGCTCCTCCTTGGGTTTCGTGTAGAACGGGAAGACCGTCATGACCGTCCACTTTGCCATCTTGCCGGCCGCGAGGAACGCGCTCAAGTCGTCGAAGCCGCTCTCGGCGTCTCCGTGGAGCAGCTGGAACACGTGGGAGCACAGCCTGGCCCGTTCCTTGGCCGTCAGGCTCCTCACCAGGTCCCGGAACGCGGGCTTCTCGTAGATCGATACCATCGACGACGAGGTGACCGTCTTGATGATGTCCTCGGCCATGCGTTCGCTGTCGTCGAAGCGCTCGGGGGCCAGGACCGTCCTGGCCCGTTCGACCAGCCTGCCTATCCGGTGCCCGCGGCCGCGCTCTATCATCTCGGGGTGCTCGAAGCCGCCCGGGTAGCGCTCCATGAAGGCGGCCTCGGCCCGCCTCAGTCGTTCGATATCCATGCGCCATACGATACCGCCTCCGCCGTCGCCAAGGCAACGGCGTGGAGTCGCAGAGAGGCGGTATAGGCGAAGACGAGAACATGATGCTACAGGATGGAAGAAGATGGACAGGATGAAGAGAAGCCTAAGCTAAAAGGCTTATCCTGATCATCCTGTACTCATCTTGATCATCCTGTTCCGTCTTTACCCTATTCCTAGGCGAAGACGAGAACATGATGTTGTAGGATGGAGGAAGATGGACAGGATGAGAGGGCGTTGATAGGGAATCCCACACAAAGGCACGAAGGCACGGAGGAAGAGGGCCGTACGAACGAAGGCGGAACATGATGATCAGGATGTACCAGGATGGACAAGATGGGATGAGGGGGATGAACACAAAATCCAGAAGCTCATCATGGTCATCCTGCGCCATCGTGGTCATCATGTTCTGATTTCTTGGCGTTCTTCTTAGTGTCTTGGCGACTTCGTGTGAGGCCTTGCCTAAGAAGATTCCATAGGGAGGCACGGAGAATGCCTCTTAGGCGAAGACGAGAACATGATGTTACAAGATTGAAGAAGATGGACAGGATGAGAGGGCTTATATGGGAAGTTTCTACACCATAGCCTTCATCTTGTTCATCCTGTCCTAATCCTGATCATCATGTTCCGTCTTCACTCTATTCCTCAGTATCCCTTTGGTAGTTTCTTCTCTTTCCTGCCTCTTCTTCTCGTATCCTCTTTGCCGCCTTGTTTAATACGCCGCCTTATTCGCCTTTTGCGCGCTTCTTCTTGGCGTCCTCGGCCTTGCGGGATACGCGGTTCCAGACCGCGGCCATGCCCATGGCCTTCTTGGCCGCCGACAGCGTCGCGCGGGCCTCCTCGCGCATGCGCATCGTGCCGTCGTAGACCACCTCGTCGGCCAGGCCCGACTGCGACTCGTAATGGGCGCGGCGCTCGCGTATAGGGTCGAGGAACGCGTTCAACGCCTTCGCGAGCTTCTGCTTGACCTCGACGTCGCCGACCTTGCCGGCCCTGTAACGGGCCTTCAGGTCCTCGACCTCGGCCTTGTCCGGGTTGAAGGCGTCATGGTACTGGAACACGGGGTTTCCCTCGACGGTTCCGGGCACGTCGGCGCTGACGCGGTTCGGGTCGGTGTACATCGACATGACGCGCTTCTCGACCGTCTTGGCGTCGTCGGACAGGAAGATGGCGTTGTTGAGGCTCTTGGACATCTTGGCGTTGCCGTCCGTGCCGACGAGCGAGCCGTACTCGGATACCATCGCGTCCGGCACCGGGAAGGTGTCGCCGTAGAGGTAGTTGAAGCGGCGCGCTATCTCGCGGGTCACCTCGACGTGGGCCACGTTGTCCTTGCCCACGGGCACCAGGTGGGCGCGCGGCAGGAGGATGTCGGCGGCCTGGAGCACGGGGTAGCCGAGCAGGCCGAACGGCATCTCCTCGATGCCGGCGCCCTGGGCCATCTCCTTGAGGCTCGGCACGCGGGACAGGCGCGGCACGGTGATCAGGTTCTGGAAGAACAGCGACAGCTCGACCACCTCCGGCACGGCCGACTGCAGGTAGATCACGCTCCTGGCCGGGTCGATGCCGCAGGCCAGGTAGTCGAGCGCGGCGGAGCGCACGTTGTCTGCCAGCGCCTCGATGTTAGCCTTCTCCGGCTTGGTCGTCAGGGTGTGCAGGTCGGCGATGATGAAGAAGCACTCGTACTCGTCCTGTAGCCTGACGCGGTTGGCCAGGCTGCCGACGTAGTGGCCGAGGTGCAGTTTTCCGGTGGGCCTATCGCCCGTCAGTATGCGTTTGCGTTCCATGGTGATGCTCCGAATGGTGTCGTTGGGGCGGCCCGGGGGCCGAAGCGGAAACGATGGATCAGGCGGGCCGCCTCGCGGGGCTCCGCGAAGCCCCGGCGCCCCTCGACGAGGAGCGCGCGCGCCCGCCTATCGCCAGGACCAGGAGCCCGGCGCCGGTAGGATGAGGCGAGCCTGGATGAGCGGCGCGCGAAGATCGTTCATAGTCCCGATTCTATCGACGATAGCGGAGCGTGGCAAGGACGGGCGGGGCTAGCCGCCGGGGCTTCAGGGCTTATCGCCGTTCGAGCCTTCGTCATCCGGGCAATCGACGCCGTCCGGGCAGCCGTGCCCGTCCTCGACCTTGGTCCAGATATAGAAATAGAAGAACCAGTACTTCCCTACGGCGAAGACGGCGTAGAGTATCCTGGCGACGATCGAGTCGGTTATGACGAACAGCGCTATCAAGAGCAACGATGTGACGGTCAGCGTGCGGATCTTGTTGCGCCGGGTCATCGACCGCTCGCGCAGGAGGTCGTCGATGTACGACGACTCCTTAGGCGCGCGGTTGAAGCGCGATACGAAGTCGGGCGAGGTATGCATGAAGCCTATCGCCGCGAACAGGATGAGCGGAAGGCCCGGCAGCCTCGGCGCGAATAGGCCCACGACGCCTACGACGGCGACTATCGAGCTGATGACGAGCCCCAGGGTTGCCAGCGGCTTCTTCATGAGTATCCTCCAAGATCGTGTTTTTACATTATTAATTCAAGCGTACGAACCACGTATACCATGGATTCTCAGGAATGGAAAGAAGAATGGTTATAATCGACGAAAGCGTCGTCGTAAATTGTCGGTTCGAGCCGAGGCCGCGGATCGGGAGCCGCTACGCCCCGGTCCGTCTCTCTATGAGCAGCATGGCGACGCCGAGCGCTACGAATAGTACGGCGACTACCTTGGACAGTACCCTCTCGTCGACCCGATTGGCGTAGCGGGCCGCCAGCCTTCCGCCTACGACGGTGCCGGCGGCGCCGAACAGGGCCGGCCGCATCGGCAGGTTCGACGACAGCGCGTGCCCCGCGGCGCCGGACGCCGCGGTGAAGGCCATGATCAGCGTCGAGGTGCCGATGCCCTCGTGCAGCGTGAAGCGCATGACGAAGAGCAGTATCAGCAGGATCATGATGCCGCCGCCGGCCCCGAGCAGCCCGCTGATGACGCCGACCAGCAGGCCCAGGCACAGGCCGGACGCCGCCGGATGGGCCCGCAGCCTCACCAGGAACGCCGGGTCCCCGTCGTCGCCCTGCTCCGCGTCCTCGTCGCGGCCGTCGAGCTTGATCAGGCTATGCGAGCCTTTGAACCAGAACGCGACGCCCGAGACGAGCAGGAAAACGCTGAACGAGCTGCTCAGGCCGACCTCGGGTACGAGCGGCGATAGGAGGCTGCCGACCTGGGCGCCGACGACCGCGCCTACGGATATCCAGATGCCGTCGCGCAGCACGAGGTTCTTATTCTGATAGTAGGTCCAGGCGACCACGAGCGAGGCGACGGCGTCTATGAATAGGCTGGCGCCGATGGCGTCCGAGGCGGCTATGCCGAGCATGACGAAGGCGGGGACGACGAGCATGACGCCGCTGGCCCCGATGAGACCGGTAAGGGCCCCGGCTACGACGCCGATGCCCGCGATGATCAGATGATTCAAAGACGACCCTTTACGAGCGATTTGCTATGCGCGGCGACACTATACCAGCGTTGAGTGCGGGACGCAAGGCTGATCGCTGGCGGGCCGCGCCGTCCGTCGCCGGAGCCGACGGCGTTCCCGTATCCCGTCCGGGGCGGGGACGAATCGCCGCGCCGGACGGGCCGGGTATCGCCCTCGGACGGGCCCGCCGCGCGTCAGTCCCGCATCGCGGCGGCGGCCGGCGCCATCGCCTCGTCGATGATGGCCATGACCTCGCCGGTCAGCTTGGGCACCAGCTCGAGCGCCCCGAGGTTCTCCTCGAGCTGCGCCGGGCGGCTAGCGCCGGTGATCACCGTGCTGACGTTCGGGTTGCGGGCGCACCAGGCTATCGCCAGCTGGGCCGGGGTGCCGCCGAGCTCGCGCGCGATCGGCCCGAGCGCGGCGGCGGCCCGCAGCACGGGCTCGGGGTAGCGCTCCTTGAGCCAGCCGTAGCCGGGCAGGGCCAGGCGCGAGCCGTCGGGGATGCCGTTCGCGTACTTGCCGGACAGCACGCCGGAGGCCAGAGGCGACCAGGTGGTCAGGCCGAGGCCTATGTCGCCGTACAGCCGCCCGAACTCCTTCTCCACCTTGTCGCGGAACAGCAGGCTGTACTGCGGCTGCTCCATCTGCGGCTTACGCAGGTTGCGCCTGTCCGCTATCTCCCAGGCCTGGCGTATCTGCTCCGCGCTCCACTCGGAGGTGCCCCAGTACAGGGCGCGTCCGGACGCGACGATGTCGCTCATCGCCCAGACGGTCTCCTCCATCGGCGTGTCGGGGTCGGGGCGGTGGCAGTAGACCAGGTCGACGTAGTCGAGGCCGAGCCTGGCGAGCGAGCCGTCGATGGCCTGCATCAGGTACTTGCGGTTCAGCGTGTTCTTCTCGTTCGGGCCGTCGGCGAGGCCCCAGTAGAACTTGGTCGACACGAGGTAGCTCGCGCGCCGCCAGCCGAGCCGCTTGAGCGCGGCGCCCATGATCTCCTCGGACCTGCCCGCGGCGTAGTTCTCCGCGTTGTCGAAGAAGTTGACGCCGCGGTCGTAGGCCGCCGCCATCATATCGGCCGCGGCGGCTACGTCCACCTGCGAGCCGTAGGTTACCCACGATCCGAGCGACAGCGCCGAGACCTTGACGCCGGCGTTGCCGAGCCTGCGGTATTCCATCATTGCTCCTTATCGGTCACGTGGACCGGCTTCAAAGATACAGTCCCGGGCGAGGCGTCGGACAGTTCGCTTCGAGGCTTTTCATAAAAAAAGCGCGGCCCCCCGGGCCGCGCGACGATATACCGGTATGCAAGGCGCCGTCCGGCGCCCGTCCCGGCGGGGCCGGGACGCCGTTCCGTTCGGCGACGGCCGGCCGGGGCCGCTATCGGGCGGGCAGCGCCGAGCTTCGGCGGCCGGCCTACCAGTCCTCGTCCTCGAACAGGGCGGCGCCGGTGCCCAGGGCCTCGGCCTTGGAGCCGAGGAAGTCGCCGAGCGGGCTGCCCGCCGAGGCCCACGAGAACAGGGCCAGGGCCTCGCGGACCTCGGCCAGGCCAAGCGCGAGGCCGGCGTAGTCGCGCTCGAAGGCGCCGAAGAAGGCGGCGCTCGAGCGGCCGTCGGAGAGCTTCCCGACGCCGACGCCCGCCTCGTGGAGGGCCTCGAGCTCGAGCAGGCGGTAGTAGGGGCGCTCGACCGCGAAGGCGGCCTTGAGGCAGTCGAAGAGGGCCGCGCCGACGGCCTTCTTCTCGGCGGTCCAGTCGGTGAAGCGCGGCGCGCGGCCGGCGGCGCGGGCGGCGCGCCACGCGTTCAGGGCCGGTTCCTGTTTCCGTAGCCCGGCGAGCGCCGCGTCCAGGGCCGGCGCGCCTGAGTCCACGGCCTTGGCGTAGGCGCCGGTGTACGTCAGGGCGCGCTTGGCGAAGCCTTCGTAGGCCTCGTCGCGCCAGCCGCCTCGGTAGGTTGCGAGGTCCTCGGGCTTGACCGCGAGCAGCCTGAGGCCGCCCGCGTCGGTCAGCTCGACGACGCCGCCGGGCTTGGCGGTGGTCGTCGAGCCGTCGGCACGCACCGACACGGCGCCCGAGTCGCAGGACACGAGCATGGAGCCGTCCGGCACGGTGTCGACGATGAAAACGGTGCCGCGTACGCCGAGCACGGCCGAGTCGGTCGCGACGTTGAAGGATCCCGTGGCCAGCCGGTCGACCTTGATAGCCACGGCGCCCGACAGCAGCTGCAGCACGGTGCGCCTGGCC
>QKAK01000143.1 GCA_003247225.1 Spirochaetota bacterium
CCGCCGGGCTCGAGCCGCTCGTGACCCCGGCGTTCACGACCGACCAGATAGCGGCGCTGGAGCCGTAGGAGGGCGCTCATGGAAACCAAGATGCTGAGCGGCAGGCGCTGCCTCGTGACCGGCGGCTCCAAGGGCATAGGCCGGGCGATCGTCGAGGCCTTCCTGCGAGAGGGCGCGGCGGTCGACTACCTGTCGAGGTCCAGGGCCGACGACCACGACGCGCTCGCGGCCGGCGGCCGCCCTCGAGGCGGTCGTCGAGGGGGCGGTCAAGGCCGCGCCGTACGACGTGGTCGTCAACAACGCCGGCGTCACCCGCGACGGGCTATCGTTCAGGATGAGCCTCGACGACTGGCGCGCCGTGATCGACACGAACCTGACGAGCGCCTTCGTCGTCTCGCGGGTGGCCGCCAGGGCGATGATCAAGCGCCGCTCCGGCAGCGTGATCAACGTGGCGAGCGTCGTCGGCCTCGTCGGCAACGGCGGCCAGGCCAACTACGCGGCGAGCAAGGCCGGACTGATAGGCCTTACCAAGAGCCTGGCGCGCGAGGTGGCCGGACGCGGGGTCCGGGTCAACGCGATAGCGCCCGGCTACATCGACACCGCGATGACCGAGGCGATACCCGAGGCGGCCAAGGCCGCCCTGCGCGAGCGCATACCGCTCGGCCGGACCGGGTCGCCGGCGGAGGTCGCCTCGGTCGCGCTGTTCCTGGCGTCGGACCTGGCGTCGTACGTGACCGGCGAGGTGATACGGATCGACGGCGGCATGGCGATGTAGGGCGCGCGACTAAGGATTACTTAAGATTCGTAACACTAGGGGCGGCGTGCTATTCTGCCCTCGTCGGATTATACTGATTACCTGATCCGACGAGCCGGAGGATAGCGTGGGCACAGCCGAATACATCGTACGTCCCGGGCACCCGCGCCCCTTCGGGGCCACCCCGGTCCCGGGCGGCGTCAACTTCGCGCTGTTCTCGCGCCACGCGACGAGCGTGCGGCTGTGCCTCTACGCCGAGGCGGGCGACGGGGAGGCGCTGCTCGACCGGCGCCTCGACCCGGTACAGAACCGCACCGGCGACATCTGGCACGTCCACGTCGACGGCCTCGAGCCCGGCGCCCTGTACGCGTGGCGGGTCGACGGCCCCTTCATGCCCGAGCGGGGCTACCGCTTCAACCCGAACAAGCTGCTCGTCGACCCCTACGCCAAGGCGCTGTCCGGAGACTTCGAGTGGGACATGGGCGCCGCCCTCGGCTACGACCCGGCCGACCCGCGCGCCGACCTGTCCTTCTCCAGGGTCGACGACGCCGCGGCGATGCCCAAGTGCGTCGTGGTCGACGACGACGCGTTCGACTGGGAGGGCGACAAGCCGCTCAACCTGCCGCTGCGCCACTGCGTGATCTACGAGACCCACGTGCGCGGGCTGTCGGCCCACGCGAGCGCCGGGTCGAGCCACCCGGGCACCTACCGCGGCCTCGTCGAGGCCATCCCGTACTTCAAGCGCCTCGGCGTGACGAGCCTCGAGCTGCTGCCGGTCCAGGAATTCGACCACCGCGAGAACCAGCGCAAGGACCCGCGCACCGGCAAGCGCCTGGCCCAGTACTGGGGCTACAGCACCCTCGCCTTCTTCGCGCCGAAGGGCCGCTACGCCTCCTCGAGCCGCTCCGGCCAGCAGGTCGCCGAGTTCAAGGCCATGGTCAAGGAGCTGCACCGCGCCGGCATCGAGGTGATACTCGACGTGGTGTTCAACCATACCGGCGAGGGCAGCGAGCTCGGCCCGACCGTATCGTTCCGCGGGCTGGACAACCCGATCTGGTACATGCTCGACGACGACCCGCGCCGCTACAAGAACTACTCCGGCTGCGGCAACACGCTGAACTGCAACCACCCGGTGGTCCGCGGCTTCATCGTCGACTGCCTCCACTACTGGGTAGCCGACATGCACGTCGACGGCTTCCGCTTCGACCTCGGCTCGATACTCGGGCGCGACCAGAAGGGCCGCCTGCTCGAGAACCCGCCGGTCATCGAGCAGATAGCCGAGGACCCGCTGCTCAGGCAGACCAAGATCATCGCCGAGGCCTGGGACGCCGGCGGCGCCTACCAGGTAGGCGGCTTCCCCGGCGGGCGCTGGGCCGAGTGGAACGACCGCTACCGCGACGACGTCCGGCGCTTCTGGCGCGGCGACGCCGGGTCCGTCGCCGCGATAGCCACCCGGCTGACCGGCTCGAGCGACCTCTACCTGCGCGACGGCCGCAAGCCGTTCCACTCGATCAACTACGTCACCAGCCACGACGGCTTCACGCTGCGCGACCTGGTCAGCTACAACGGCAAGCGTAACGAGCGCAACGGCGAGCGGGGCCTCGACGGCCACGACTCCAACTTCAGCTACAACCACGGCCACGAGGGCCCGAGCCGCGACCCGGCCGTCGAGGCCCTGCGCGAGCGCCAGCAGAAGAACTTCCTGGCCACGCTGCTCCTGTCGATCGGCACCCCGATGCTGCTCGGCGGCGACGAGTTCGGCCGTACCCAGCGCGGGAACAACAACGCCTACTGCCAGGACAACGAGACGAGCTGGTACGACTGGGGCCTGGCCGTCAAGCGCGCGGAGCTGCTGCGCTTCTGCTCCAGGCTGATAGCGCTCAGGCTGTCCCACCCCGCGTTCAGGCGGCCCGAGTTCTTCACCGGCAAGGACGCCAACTTCAACGCCCTGCCCGACATCGCCTGGTTCGCGCCGGACGGCTCCGCGCCCGACTGGGGCTCGATGCCGTCGGCCCTCGCGGCCCGGCTCGACGGCTCCAAGGCGGACATCGTCGCCGACCGCGACGACGACGACTTCCTGCTCCTCCTGAACGCGACCGACGCGGCCGTCGGCTTCGCGGTCGGCGCGCCGCAGCCCGGCTGGGCCTGGTACCGGGCAGTCGACACGAACCTGCCGTCGCCGGACGACGCCGCGGAGCCCGGGCTCGAGCCGCCGGTCGACCACCGGGAGCCCTATCGCCTCGGCCCCAAGAGCATGGCCCTGCTGATGGCCAAGCCGCCGGCCCCGTAGCGCCCGCCGGCGGCGCCGCCCGACTTGATCGCGGCGCCGATTATTCGTATTTTCTTACCATGGCTTGCTTAGCTAGCGCGCGACGAGAATTATCATACCGACGGGGGAAACGGGCCCTGGCCGCCCACGACGCGGCGGCGGCCGTCAAGCTGTTCCGCGCGGCCGTGGCGTCCTGCCCCGCGGCCGAGCGCCGCGAGCTAGCGCGCGACCTCTACTGGCTATCGGTGGCCCTGCGCAGGCTCGGCAAGGACGGGCTCGCCATCAAGGCGCTCGCCAACGCCCAGCGCCTCGAGCCGCGCGGCCGTTCGCGCGACCTCTACGCCCGCGTGGCCAACCAGTACGGCATGCCCAAGGCCTCCTGCGCCGAGCACGACGATTACCGCGCCTTCTGCTCCATCCAGCTGCGCAAGTACCTCTCCGGCGCGCCCGGCGGCCGCTTCGACAGCCAGGACGAGATCGACGCGGTGCTCTCGATCATAGCGGGCGCCTGGGTCCGCCTCGGCGAGGAGAGGCCCTTCGCCGACGCCGGCTGCGAGGACAAGCTGCGCGCCTTCAGGGACGTCAGCATCGAGTACCCGACCCTGCGCGAGCGCGGCGTCGGCGCCGAGGCCCGCGTCATCGCGGTCGACTTCTTCCGCGGCAAGGCCCTGCGGGCCGACGACCGCTGCACCTGCGGCTCCGGCCTGCCCTACGGCAGGTGCTGCGGCCGCGTCCGGCTTCCGTACGAAGCCGAACGTGACTAGAAACGATACATAGTCCTCTACCCGGGTCCGTTTTGTTTCGAAACGA
>QKAK01000034.1 GCA_003247225.1 Spirochaetota bacterium
CATCGCCCCGGTCATCACCCACCGCTTCGCCTTCGACGACTTCCAAGCCGGATTCGACGCGATGCTTTCCGGGCAGTCCGGCAAGGTCGTCCTGAGCTTCTAGAGGATTCGACGCCGTCGCGCGCTTTCAGCGCGCACGTCAATACCTTCCGCTCGGCGAACGGCGCGAAGCGACGTACGCGATGCTTTCCGGGCAGTCCGGCAAGGTCGTCCTGAGCTTCGACTGACCTAGATGGGCGCGACCCCGCCGTACGGCGGGGTCGGGCTATCCGCTGCAAGTCCTCGCCGGCGGCCTCGAGAGGCCGCCGGTTCCGGGCTTTCCGCTCCTATCCCTCGCGCTACGCTATCGGGCCAGGAACGCTATGATCGCCACGGCCGCGACGATCGCGACGGCCGTGGCCGCCAGGAACGTAATCAGCGCCTTATCGCTCGCCTTCATGATCCCTTCCTTTCGCCGGCGGCGCCGGCCGTACGCTCGGCCCAGTACCCGGCCAGGTCGTCGATGCCGAGCCCCAGCTCGTCCATGCCCTTCCACAGGCGCGGCAGCTCCTCCTCGAGGAAGCGCCTCCGCCTGCCGCCGAGCGCCAGGTCCCTGCCTCCCTCCGCGACGAAGTAGCCGGTGCCCCGCTCGCTCCGCGCGATGCCGTCGTCGGCCAGGGCCTGCAGGGCCCTGGCCGCGGTGTTCGGATTGACGCCGAGCGAGGCCGCCAGGTCCCGCGCCGACGGTAGCCGCGCTCCCGTCGCCAGCCTGCCGGCCAGGACGTCCTCGGCCAGCAGCTCGGCGATCTGGGTGAAGATCGGGCGCTCGCTACTGAACCTCATCGCGGGCTTCCTTCTCGGCGACCTTGAGGTAACCGAACGCTACGGAGAACGCCGGCACGAACACGAGCCGGACGACCGTGACGAGCCATCGCAGCACGCGCTCGACCGCGTCCGCGCCGGTAAGCTCGGTCCCGCCGACCGTCACTATCCCGGTATCGTACGATATGGATAGGCCGCGGAAGCCCGTCGTCCCGTAGACGATGGACAGGCCCAGGTACGCGAGCAGCGAGCACGCGAGCACGAAACCGACGGACAGGCCGGCCGTCTTCAGGAAGGCCCGCTTACGGAACGCGGCCGAGCCGGCCAGGAACGCCGCGGCGACCGCCGCGTACTCGCCGTAGGCCTTGAGCGCCGCGACCGTGAAGGGGTGCCATATCCCCGAGCCGGGGCCGCCGGCCGCCCGCTCGATCATGGCCAGGACGAACGACAGGGCGGTAGCCCCGGCCGCCGCGGCGATCGGGAAGGCGACCAGGTACGAGACGAAGGCGGCCGCGTACTTCTCGAGCGGCGTCGCCGGCAGCAGTATCCAATCGGCGCCGGTCCGACCGTGCATACCCTTAAAGGCCTGCGACGACAGCATGAACCCGGCGAAGACGATCAGCCCCATATAGGTAAGGTCGCCGTCGCCGTTCATGAACGCGCGATCCCCGATCATGATCGACAGGAGGTTCAGGCCTGCGACTATGGCCAGCCCGATGCCCAGGGCGGGCGCGTCGTCATAGGCCCTGTTCCGCGCCAGGAGCATTACCCGGGACGCGCTGAAGCGCTTCGACAGGCTATCGCGGTTCATGCTCGGCCTCCCGCGGCGAGCGCCGCTTCGTCGGGCCGGTACTCGGGCAGCGCGTCGCCGCGCAGCGCGGCCGCGAGCCTCGCGGGCGCCGCGACGGCGGCGTCGAACACGAGCTCCAGGTCAGGCGGCGCCGCCTCTTCCGCGCCCGAGGTCGCCAGGAGCGCGGTCCAGCCGACGGCGTCGCGCTCGGCGTAGACGACGGGAAGGCCGTCCAGCGACGGCAGCCTGGCGGTCCCGAGCCGATCGGACAGCTCGGCCATCGTCACCGTGAACGCCACCTTGCCCCGGTCTATCACGATGATGGGATCGAGCAGGAGCTCGAGGTCGCGGATCTGGTGCGTCGATACGACGACCACCCGGTCCGGCCCCGAGGCGGCGGCGAGCACGCGCCGCAGCTGCGCCTTGGACGGTATATCGAGCCCGTTCGTCGGTTCGTCCAGCAGGAGCAGCCTGGCGCCGCTCGCGACGGCTGCGGCCAGCGCGAACTTCTTGCGCTGGCCGTACGAGAATTTGGATATCGGCTTATCGGCGTCCAGGCCTAGCTCCGCGAACAGCTCGTCGAAGCGCCCGCGCTCGAAGGCGGGCCGGAACGCGGCGTAGCGCTCCACCCAGACGGCCGGCTTCAGGGCCGGGAAGAACGGGTCCTCCGGCACGAAGCAGACGTCGGCCAGCGAGGCAGCCTCCCGCCTGCCGGGAGCCCTGCCGTAGACCTCGACGATCCCGCGCTCCGGCCTGAGGGCGCCGGCGGCGATCTTCAGCAGACTCGTCTTACCGGCCCCGTTGAGCCCCAGGAGGCCGTGGATGGCCCCCGGTTCCAGCCGCAGGTCGAGGCCCTCGAAGAGCGGCCTCTTCCCATACCCGAAGGTCATGGATTCCATACGCACCATTACCTACTCCTTGAGTGTACTAGGTTGTTAATACAGTAATACAAACAACACAACCAGTCAAGCCCCGCGAACGACGCCCGTACCATCGCGCGCCGATATTGCAAGCGGGCCCGGGACGTGCGATAGTTCGGCGTATGAACGAAGAACGAAACGGCGCAGGCCGGCGCCGTGACCCGTCGCGCGCAGGGCGGCCCGAAGAACGCAAGCAACCGGAACAGGCTCGCCGGGCTAAGTACGTAGCGCCTCCGCGAACGGTCTACGAACCGTCCAAGCTGCTCGGCATCGAATCGTACGCGACGCCGAGCGCCCCGAAAGAGGCGGCGCACCTCGTGTCCACCCTCCTCGACATCGTCGAGGAGGTCGCCCCGCTCCCCGGCGGACGGCGCAAGGACATCCGTCGCGACGTGCTCGAGCTTTGGCGCGAGCTGACCAGCGAGAAATCGACGAGGCAGCCCGATTACATCGGAGAGCCGGCCAAGCTCGCGGCCTACCTTCGCTACTTCCTGCCCTGGAACGTGGCCAGGCTCGTCCCCCTGCTCGCCGGACTCGACCTCGGCCTTAAGCCCGGCGACGCGGTGCTCGACATCGGTTCGGGGCCGCTGACCGTACCGATAGCGCTCTGGATAGCCAGGCCCGACCTACGCGCCATGGAGCTTCGCGTCGAGTGCATGGATAGGGTCAGGCGCGCCATGGAGATCGGGATAGGGCTCCTCGAGGGGCTGGCGCTCCGCTCGGGGCAAGCCCTTTCATGGAAGCTGTCGATACGGAAGGAAAGCTTCTCGATCACCGACGCCGCGCCGAGGGGCGACTTCGCCCTCGTCACCGCCGCCAACGTCTTCAACGAGAGCTTCTGGCGGATCAAGGGCTCGCTATCCGACCGCGCCGACATGCTCGCCTCGTCGCTCGGCGCCCGAGCGGCCGCGGGCGGGCGTATCTTCATCGTCGAACCGGGCGATCCCCGCTCCGGCGCGATGCTCTCGGCCCTCCGCGAATCGGTCATCCTGCGCGGCGGCGAGCCCATCGCGCCCTGCCCGCACCGGGCGGCCTGCCCGATGGCCGGCGCGTTCCTGAGCTCGGCCTTCCGCGATTCGGACGAGGACGGCCGCGACGCGGGCAAGCGGCTGGCCAAGGCTGTCACCGCAAAGGGCCGGTCCAAGGCCCCGTGGTGCCACTTCGTCATCGATCCGGGCGCCGCGCCCGAGCGGCTCGTCGCGTTCTCCGAGACCGCGGGCCTCCCAAAGGACAGGCTGATAGCCTCGTGGCTCCTGCTCAGGCCGGACGCCGACGAGAAGGACGCGAACACTCCGTCGCGTTCGGTCCGCCTCGTCTCGGACGCCTTCAGGTTGGCCGAAGGCGGCTTGGGCCGCTACGCCTGTACTCGGACCGGCTATACGCTCGCCAAGGACTCCCTGGCCGACCTGCCGTCTGGCACCTTAGCCGTACTCGACGCCCCCGTGCCGTCGTCGTCCACCGAACGTGACCCGAAGTCGAACGCCGTCATCGTCCGGGCCCATTCCGACCTGATAGCCCCGACGCAGTTGCCGTATAAGCCGCCTCGATCCGACCGCCCAGGCCCCCGGACAGCGGACGGCGCGACGAAAGGCCACGACGGCAAGGCGGCGGATCGTCGTCCGGGTTCGGCGAGGAAGCCGCCCATTCAGCCTCGCAAGGCCGCGAGGGACGACGGAGGGCGCTACGGCCGCCCGAGCGGCAACGGGCCTCAGCCCCTAGCCGAACGATCCCCGTACGCTCGCTCCAAAAAAAATAGGAATCAGCGAAAGCCGAAGCGCTCCTCTTGACACAAATACGCGCCGTCGGTAATATGCCGTCCTGTCAGCGATGACGTGGGGGCGTAGCGAAGCTGGTTATCGCGCCGGCCTGTCAAGCCGGAGATCGCGGGTTCAATGCCCGTCGCTCCCGTATCCCGCCTCGCGGCGGGATTTTTTTTCACGGGCTGTAGCGCAGCTGGCTAGCGCGCTTGGTTCGGGACCAAGATGTCGGAGGTTCAAATCCTCTCAGCCCGACTTTAGAAGACCCTGATCGGTTCCTCCGATCAGGGTCTTCTATTTTTGGGCTGAGAGGATTTGAAGGGTTGGCGCGCCGACCAACGGGAGGATGAGGCGCCAGGGATGGCGCCGGAAGCGCCAACCCCGGCCCGGAAGGCGAAGGCAGGATGCCGGAGCCTGTAGGGCATATCCTCTCAGCCCTCGGCGTAGCGGCTCGCCATGATTCAGCCAGTTCCTGCGAACGGAGAAAAGGATACGTGATGGATGTACTACGGACTCGCCTGGCTACGCTGGAACCGAAGCGCATACTCGACCTGGCGACGGGCGGCGGCGGTTTCGCCATCAGGCTCGCCGAAAGCGTCGCTTCATACGGAGAGCTCGTCGCAGTCGACTCGGCGCAGCGGGCGGTTGACGCCGCGACGAGGAACCTCGCGGCGCTACGCGGCGCGCGCGCGGAGCTGGCCGACGCGGCAGCCCTGCCCTACCCCGACGGCAGCTTCGACATCGTCGGCGTCGCCAACTCGCTGCACCATTTCGAGGATCCGGCCCGCGTCGTTGCCGAGGCGACGCGCGTGCTCGCGCGCGGAGGCCGCCTCGTCGTCTACGAGATGCATCGTGAGGCCGGGACCGACGCTGAGATGAGCCACGTGCTCCTCCACCATTGGTGGGCCGCGATCGACACGGCCGGCGGGACGTACCACGCGGAGACCTTCGCCAAGGATCGATTCCGAGAATTGCTCGGCGGGGACGCGTTCGTCCGGTCCGACTGGGACGAGGAGCGGGACGAGGAGTCAGATCCCAAGGATCCCGCGCTGATGGAGGAGCTGGCGCGGACCTTCGTCGCCTATCGAGCCAAGATCGACGCCCTCGATGAGTCCAGGAGGCCGCCGCTACTGGCCGCCTGCGAGGCCCTCGAGGCCCGAGTACGGGACGTCGGTTTCAGGTCCGCGCCGTCGATCGTCTTCATCGGGGAGAAGGCATGAGGCGACGCCCCGACTCTACGCGCTAGCCCCTGGCGATGACGGCCGGGATCCTCGATACTGGCCCCATGGCAAACTTGACGCCGCTACCGAAGATAGATGGAGCCCATTTCAGGTTCGCGCGCGGCCCGGAAGACGGGTCGGCGTTCGAGGCGATACATCAAGCCCGCCAGGAAATCGACGGGGTCGATCCAAGCGATTCATACGAGATGGTCGGCACCGCCCGCGAATTCGAGGAAGCCCTCGCGGAGCAGCGGGAGAGCGGCACGCTCTGTCTGCGGCCGGTCGTCGAGGCGGGCGGGGAGATCGTCGCCTACGGGAAGCTGGAGGATTGGAAGGAAGGCGACGGCACGACCGTCTACCTGCTCCAAGGCTGGGTCCACCCGAAGGCCCGGGGACGCGGCATCGGTTCGGCCCTCCTCTCCTGGCTCGAGCGCGAGTCGTCGGCGTTCGCCGCGCGCGATCACGCCGGCGAACCATGCGAATTCGCGGCCAACGCGTCCTCGACCGAGACGAGCGCCTCCGAACTCCTTGCGAACGCGGGATACGCCGCCGCTTACACGGTAGCGGAACTGCGCCTCGACCCCGCCCGCTACGCGGAGGAGCGGCCTGCCGACGCGGCCCTTCCGGACGGCCTCGCCATCGGCAAGCCCAGTCGGGACGAGTATCGCAAGCTCACCGAAACCGTGGTAGCGGCCTTCGCCAAGGAGTACGAGGAAGGCAGGTTCGACGAGCCGGTCGATCCGGACGAGTACGAGGAGGAGCTGGCCGACGATGACCGCGATCCATCCCTGTGGCGGGTCGTCAGGCGCGGCGACGAGATCGTCGCGGTCGCGCTCTGCGACCGGCGTACCGAGGCCATGGCCGAGGTCGTCGAGCTGGCCGTCTCCCCGTCATGGAGACGCAAGGGCATCGCCCGCGCCTTGATGACGGAGACCATCGACGCCGCGATAGCGTCCGGCTGCAAGGATATACGGATCTATACGATCGAGCAGTTCCAGACCAGGGCGATCATGCTATACCGATCGCTCGGCTTCAGCCGCTACAAGGACTTCCCCCGCTATCGCAAGCCGATGCCCGGCTCGGTCCGTCCCGCGACGGCATCCATGAAAGCTCCGGAAGAATAGCGGCGGGACGGCGCCCGGAGGAGCGGGCCGCGTTCCTAGCCGCGCTTCTTCTCGGCGTTGCGCTTATCGTTCACGACGGCGAGGACGGCGGCGTCGACGACGACCTTCCCGTCGACCCTCGGGAGGCCCATCGCCTTGGCCTGCTCGGCTATGCCCGCGAGCGCGGTCTTCAGGAAGACGCGGGGAATTTTCCGGAGCGCCTCGCAGGCCTCGTCGGTAAACAGCACCTCGGGGTCGATCCTTTCCGCCGCGTACCGTACCGCGGATAGGTCCATGCCCGGCTTGGCGGGCACCGACACGCCGAGCGGCCGCCTGAACTTGGTGTACCAGAAGCTCTTCGAGTCCCTATAGCCGTAATCGACGGGTATCCGCGGGAAGTCCCCGGCCCGGACGCCGTTCACGATGGCGCCGTACTGACGCTCCTTCATGAGTATGGCGTCGATCCGCAGTATGAAATGAGCCCCGAACTTGCTCGTGATGCCGTTGAAATTCCTGTACGGGGGCTCGACGCCCTCGAGCTGGCCTACGCGAGAGCGGTCCTCGAAGGCGTCCTCGAGCGTATCGTCCCAGCTGCATTCCAATACCTGGAACGCGTCCTTGAGTACGCGCGGGCGCGCCTTCTTCTCGGCGTCTGCCGCGCCCGCCTGCCCGTCCTCCATCTCGAGGAAGCAATCGTCCATCTTCTCCTCGCAGCGCTCCCCGGGGAAGCCGAGCCGGACCGTCTCCTTGAACAGCTTCTTGTCGTCCTCGAGGAAGTTAATGGCGCAGACGCCGGTGCGAAGGATGTTCTGCGCGGTATTGGAACTGTTGCGGCACTCGAGGAGCATGGCGTAGTAGCCCTTGCCCGCGATGTAGTACGGGAAGCACAGGGAATACGCGCCGAGCGAGGTAGCGCCGGACGGCGACAGCGTCGCGATGAGCATGGTCGGCATGGGATAGAACAGCGAGGTCTGATAGAAATTATCGACGATGCGAAGGTTCTTGAAGCTGGACACGGAGCGCCTCCTTCTATAGATGCCGTATATCACTCGGCCGTACTCGATCGATCGTTTCGGGGCGGCATATCACGAAGCGTACGCTGCCTCGGGTCATCATTCAGAGCCCGTATTCGTCGTCTTCGTTGGCTCGCTCGAGTATCGCTATGGCCTCGTCCAGGAGAGACACGAGCTGCTCGCTCTTGCGGGCGCCGAGTCCGTCATGGAGCCGCCTCGTGACGGCCACGTAGTCGTCCATGATATCCTGGGCCAGGCGCCGGCCCTTCTCGGTGCAGACGATGAAGTGGCTGCGGAGGTCCCGATCGTCGGGCCTAGCCTCGACGAGCCCGTCAGCCGACAGTTCCCCGATCATCCTGCTGACGTAGGCCCTCGAGCAGCGGACATACCGCGCTATATCGGCTGGCCTGATGCCCCGGCCGGCGTCGTAGTTGTCGATTAGGATCAGGAAGCGCCAGCTGCCCCCTCCTCCGGGTTCGCCGCGCGAGTGCTTTATGTAGATGCTCCGGAACACCGCGACGCTCTGCGCCATGTGAAGCAGTCGATCCATGCGTACCGCCGTGCTATAAAGTTAACTTGGTTAACCTTAACCCGCGATACTCCCCGGGTCAAGGGGAAAGCGCCGAGTCTCCCGCTCGGCGCTTGGCGCGCTTGCCTGTCCTGGACCGAGCCGATACAATGACCCGCATGATACCGGACAAGGTACGGAACGCCCTCGAGGCCCACGGCCTCGAGGCGCTCGAGTTCGAGCCCGGCTCCACCCCGACCGTGGAGCTGGCCGCGGCGCGCATCGGGGTCGAGCCGGCCCGGATAGCCAAGTCCCTGCTGTTCAAGGCTAAGGACGAGCGATACGTCATGCTCGTCTGCCCCGGCGACAAGCGGGTACAGTCCGGCGCCCTCAAGCGCCTGACCGGCTCAAAGCTGTCGATGACCGACGCCGAGGAGACCGAGCGCGTCACCGGCTATAGGCCCGGCGGCGTATGCCCCTTCGCCCTGACCGGCGTCGAGATACTGCTCGATAGCGAGCTGGGCCGCTACGGCACCGTGTACCCGGCCGCCGGCACCGACGCCACCGGCGTCCCGGCCAGCCTCGCCCAGCTCGAGGCAGCCACCGGCGGCAGGATCGTCGACCTTTGAGGAGGCGGCCATGAGGCTGGGCATCGCCGGCAGCGGCATGATCGTCGAGGACTGCCTGGGCGCCGTCGCCGAGGCGGACGGGGTAACGCCCGTCGCGATCTGCGCGCGCGAGAAGAGCCGCGACAGGGCCGAGGCCCTGGCCGCCCGCCACGGCGTCGGCTCGACGGTATACGACTACGACGAGCTGCTCGGCCGGCGCGACGTGGACGCGGTATACGTCGGCCTGGTCAACGACCTGCACTACGACTACGCCAAGCGGGCCCTCGAGGCCGGCAAGCACGCCATCGTCGAGAAGCCCTTCACGGCGACCCTGGCCGAGGCGGAGGAGCTCGCCTCCATCGCCCGCTCGCGCGGGCTATTCCTCTTCGAGGCCGCGCCGACGCTCCATATGCCGCTCTTCCGCTCCGTCGTCGAGCGGGCCGCCGGGATAGGCCGCATCGGCCTCGTCCAGTGTTCCTATTGCCAGCGATCGAGCCGCTACGACCGATATCTTTCGGGAGACGTAGCGCCGGCCTTCGATCCGGCCCATGCCGGCGGCGCGCTCCGCGACCTCAACGTCTACAATATACACTTGGCCGTCCGCCTGCTCGGCCTTCCGCGGACGGCGTACTACGCCGCGAGGCGCGGCTGGAACGGCGTCGATACCTCCGGCTCGGCCCTGCTCGGCTACGACGGCGCGAGCGCATCCTGCGCGGCCGCCAAGGACGCCGACGGTCCGGGTTTCAGCCTGATCGTCGGCGAGTCGGGGTGGATACGCGCCGACGGCTCGCCGAACTCGCTCGCCCGGGCGGAGATCGCTACGCCGGGCGGGGGCGTCGTCGAGCTGCGCGACGAGTCCGGCCTGCCTCGCTTGACCCACGAATGGATGGCCTTCGAGCGGATGATCCGCGAAGGCCGGCTCGACGAGTGCTACGGCCTGCTCGAGCATTCCCTGCGGGTCATGAAGGTGTTGGATATCCTGAGCCGCGACCTGTAGCGCATTCAAGCAATCGCTTAAAAACCCTAATATAGCCAAAAAACGATTTCATATTGGAGATATTATACTCTTTCGATACCATTCCCGGCTTTGTAGACAATTGTCTACACACGATCCCCGAAAAACCGCTTGCGACGCCTTTTTTACGGGGATACGATCCAATCAATAAGAAAATTTTAAAAACCATTTCAAAAGAATTTATACAAACGTAGCGCGGAAGAACGCGATCGGCGTAGCGTCGCTAGGCCGATCGCGTTCCAAGCGTCGATTCCGTCCGACGGAGAGACCGTAATGAGGCAGAAGGCGCGAACGACCATCCTCGTCGTCGAGAACGACGCCCTGAGCGCGCTGAACGCGCGGGAGACGCTCGAGGCCGCGGGATACGCCACGCTCTCGACCGGTACCGGCGAAGGCGCCGCGCGCCTCGTCGCGGAGTCTTCCGTCGACCTCGTCCTGATGGATATACGCCTCGACGGGAGGCTTGACGGCATCGAAGCCGCCGCGACGATCCTACGCTCGTACCCGCTGCCTATCGTGTTCATGTCCTCCCACGACGACCAGGCGACGATGAGCCGCCTCGCCCGCGTCGACGCGTACGGCTTCATACCGAAGCCGTTCAGCAACGCCGTCCTGCTCGCCGCCGTATCTATGGCTATAAGGCGCGCCGCGGCCGAGCGCACGGCGGCGCAACGCCTGGCCGCCGAGTACGAGCGGCGCCTCGAGCGGAGCGATACGCGGCTCAGGGAATCCCATCACCGTATCCGCAACGACATAGCGGCGATTTCGTCGATCCTGTCGCTGCAGCTCGGCGAGGCCGAGCATCCCGAGACCATCGTCGCCCTGCGCGGCGCGCTCGGACGCGTCGAGAGCGTCGGCGTGCTCTACGAGATGCTCACCGTGCACGACTCGGGCGGTGATATCGAGGTACGCTCCTACCTCGAGAACCTCATAGCCGCGATCATGCCGATCTTCCCCGGCGGCTCGAGGATCAAGGTCGATTGCCGCGTCGACGATTTCGTGCTCGACCCGAAACGGACCTTCACGCTCGGCATCATCGTCAACGAGCTGCTGACGAACGCGCTCAAGTACGCCTTCGACGGCCGCCGCGACGGCTCGGTTCGCCTCGACGTCTGCGTATACGACGAGTCGGTCATCATGACCATGCGCGACGACGGCAAGGGCCTGCCCGATCGCTTCGATATAGCCGAGTCGAGCGGCCTCGGGCTGTCGCTCATATCGATGCTGCTCGAGCAGTTCGACGGCACGCTGACGATGCGTACCGACCACGGGACCGTCAGCACCGCGCTGATCAAGGCGCCCGGGCTCGAGGCGACCGCTCAGGCGATGCCTACCGACTTCAAGGCAGCGGCCGCCGCTAAGCGCGCCCGCGTCAACGTCGCCTGAGCCGCTCCCGCGGCGCCCGTCCCCGCCTATCCTAAGCGCTCCAGGCTATCCACGTTCACGGTCACGGCCGTCCTGTCCTCCTCGACGACGCCCCGGACTACGAGGGGCCGTTCGTCGTAGAGCAGGTGACGATAACGGCCGAACGCCCCGGGGAACAGCACCGTCTCGTACAGCGCCGTCTCGTCCTCGAACGACACGAATTCCATAGCCTCGCCGCCCGAGGTGACGACGGGCTTGGCGGTAATAGGCCAGCCTATCAGCGCGACGCGCCGGCCGACCAGGCTCGGCAGGTCGCGTCCCAGCGAGCGCGGCATCGCGAGCGCCCTCGGCCACAGGGCCAGGGGATGGGTCGACAGGGTCGTGCCGAGGTAGAGCATCTCCGACTCGAGCCGCCTTCGCGCTCCCGGCCCAGCCGGCCGCGCGGGGCCCAGGCCTAACGGCTCGGCGGCGAACAGCTCGCCCTGGCCGCTCTCCGGCCCGCCGTCGTCGCACAGCGATAGCAGCCGCATCAGCTTGTCCGCCCGCGTCATGCCCGGGGACAGGGAGTCGAGCGCGCCGGATCCCGCCAGGGCCTCGGCGTCCGACCGCCCGACGCGGACCCTGCGCGCCAGCGCGTCGACCGAGCGGAACGGCCCGCCCGAGAGCCGCGCGCCGACTACGGCCTCGGAGCACGCCGACGATAGCGTCGAGACCATCCCGAGGCCGAGCCGCAGCTCCGAGCCCCGGCCCCTGCAGCGAACGAGGCTCGACTCGACGTCCGGCGGCAATACGCGCAGGCCCATGCGCCTCGCCTCGCTGACGTAGGCGAGCGTCGAGTAGTAGCCGCCGCGGTTCGAGATGACCGCGGCCATGAACTCCGCCGGGTAGTGACGGCGCAGGTAGGCCGATCGGAACGACAGCATGGCGTAGCTGGCCGAGTGCGCCTTGACGAACGAATAGCCGGAGAACGACTCTATCATCGCCCAGGTCTCGGCTATCGTCCGCTCGTCGACCCCGCGGGCCAGCGCCCCGTCGCGGAAGCGCCCGGCGTAGGCGGCGAGGCGCTCGGGCGCGTCCTTCTTGGACAGCGCCTTGCGCACCTTGTCGGCCTCCGCCGGCGAGAAGCCGGCCAAGGCCACCGCGACCTTGCAGACGTCCTCCTGGTAGCACATGATGCCGTAGCTCTCGGCGAGCAGGTCGCCGATCAGCGGGTGGAGCGGGCTATACGGCTCGCCGTTCAGCCGGTCGATGTACTCGGATATATAGCGGTTGGCCGCCGGGCGTATGATCGACGAATGGATGACCAGGTGCTCGAAGTCGCCGCGGCCGGTCTTCTTCTGGAGGAGGCGCATCGCCGGCGACTCGACGTAGAAGACGCCCATCGTGTCGCCGCGGGCGAGCATGGCTATCGTGCCGGGATCGTCGATCGGGCGCCACGCGGGCTCGTCGATAGGCTCGCCGTTCTCCTCCAGGTTGACGAGGGCGTCCCGCACGACGGCGAGCGAGCGGTTACCGAGCAGGTCTATCTTGACGAGGCCGGCCGCCTCGACGCCGTCCTTGTCCCAGGCGGTCACGCGTATGCCCGAGCCCGAGCGCTCGACCGGCACGCGCGAGGCGAGCTCGTCCGGCACCAGGATCACGCCGCCCGAATGGACGCCGAGATGGCGCGGCAGGCCCGGCAACCTGGCGGCGAGCCGGGCGATCTCGGCCCACTCGCCGTCGGGCGGGGCGGCGCCTGGCTCGCCGGGGCTTCCGCCGGCCGAGCGCCGCTCACGGGACGATATCTCGCCGTCGGGCATGCCGTAGGCGCGGGCCGCCTCGCGCAGGGCTGAGCGAGCCTGGAAGCGGACGTGGTTCGAGACCCTGGCCGCCCTCGCCTCGCCGTACTCGGCGAGCACCGACTCGAGCAGGCCGTCGCGCTCGTCCCACGCGAAGTCGACGTCGATGTCCGGCGGGTCCGCCCTGCCCGGGTTGAGGAAGCGCTCGAAGTACAGGCCGTGCCGTATCGGGTCGACGTCGGTGATGCCGAGGGCGTACGAGACGACGCTGGCGGCGGCGCTACCGCGGCCGCAGCTGCGCGAGGCCCTGCGGACGATGTCGCGGACGACGAGGAAATAGTCGGAGAAGCCCTTCTCGGCGATGATGGCCAGCTCGTAGTCTATCCGCGAGGCCACGCGCTCGGGCAGGGAGCCGTCGGGGCCGACGCCGTAGCGTCCGGCGGCGCCCTCGAGCGTCAGGCGGCGCAGCGCCGCGGCCGAGTCGTCGTCCAGGCCGTCGCCCCGGCCGGGCGAGCCGCCGTGGCGCGGGAAGACGAAGCCGTCGAACGGCGATCCGAACGAGACGGCGCCGACGAGCTCCTCGTTGGCGGCGAGCGCGTCCGGAACGCCGGCGTACGCCGCCCCGAACGCGGTCGGGTCGACGAGCGTCGCCCCGGGAGGCGACAGCTCGTCGTCGCGGACCTCGTAGACCGTCCGCCCCGAGCCTATCGCGACGAGCAGGCGCTGGAGGCGCCGGTAGCGAGCGGCCGCCGGCCCGAGGCGAGGAGGCGTCGCCACGAGCCGCGTCGGCACGGCGACAGGAGCGCGTAGAAGCCGCCCGAACCGGGCGCGCCGAGAAGCCGCTCGTCGTCGGAGGCCACCGCGAGGCCGCACGAGTCGCGCAGCAGCTCCGCGCGCGCGTCGAAGCCCGGCTCGGCCCGGGCGCTGAGGAGGCGGCAGACGCGCGAGAAGCCCGGCCGGTCCATCGCGATCAGCAGGGCCCGGCCGCCGCCGGGGCGGCCGTCGAGCGACAGCTCGGTCCCGACGACAGGCTTGAGCCCCTCGGACTCGCAGGCCTCGACGAAGTCCGGCGCGCCATAGAGCCCGTCGCGGTCGGCCAGCGCGAGCGCCCCGTAGCCGAGGGCCTTGGCGCGCCTGGCCAGGGCGACCGGCATGGCGCAGCCGTAATGGAAGGAATAGCCCGACGCGACCAGGAGCGGCGCTAGCATCGGACCGCCCCGGACGGGCCGAGCGCGGCCAGGGCGCACGGCTCTATCGCGCCTGAACCGTATCGCCCGCGTATCGAGTCGAGCGCCGCTTGCAGCCTCGAAAGCCGCGACTCGGCGGGCTCGAACAGGTCCAGCTCCGGCCCCGCGGCCCCGAGGCCGGACAGCGTCAGCGCCATCGAGCGCACGCGGACCCGCCTGGTCCTGGCGCGGCCGAGCGCCTCGAGCGCGAGGGCGAGGGCCTCGTCGTCCCGCCATAGCCGCCGGGCCGACCTGGCGGACGCCGAGCCGCGATAC
>QKAK01000066.1 GCA_003247225.1 Spirochaetota bacterium
GTGACGACGCTGACTCCCAAGGCGCGGTACACGCGGTGTATATGGACGCCCATCGGGCTGACGAGCCCGCGCTCGATGTTCCAGAGCGTGTTCAGGTGGAGTCCGGCCGCCGCCGCAACCTGCTCCAGGGTCAGGCCGGCGCGTTCGCGGCGCTCGCGCATCGCCTGGCCTATGATGCGCACGACCTGGGACTCGGGC
The DNA here is from genome assembly GCA_003247225.1 of Spirochaetota bacterium. Lineage (GTDB taxonomy): Bacteria > Spirochaetota > Spirochaetia > Treponematales > UBA12059 > SZUA-370. The sequence goes on from QKAK01000066.1 coordinate 199, forward strand.
ATGGCCTGGATGTCGGCGCGGGGGAAGGCCGCGGGGTCGCCGTGCAGCACGATCTCGTCGAAGCCGTCGGCCATATTGAGGCTGCGGCAGCCGAGGGCCGCGAGCAGGCGGCACTTGGTCGAGCCGTTGACGTCGTGGTCGCCGCGCTCGACCGCGCCGATGGTGTTCAGGTGTACGCCCGACAGCTCGGACAGCGCCTCGCGCGATAGGCCGCGCTCAAGCCTGGCGCGCCTGAACTCGGCGCCGCAGGACTTGAGGTACATCGCCTCTTCGAAACGATCGCCGCCGTCCATGCCGTTACTCGCGGCGGGCGGGCAAGCGCCAGTAATCCACCTTAGCCGTCTCGACGAAGCCGCGCGAACGGTAGAGCGCGAGGGCCGGCCCGTTCTCCGCGTCCACCTCGAGGGAGACGTCGCGGACGCCGCGGTTACGCAGGACGACGAGGCACGCGTCGATTATTGCCGCCCCGTAGCCCTTGCCGCGATGCTCGGGCAGTACGCCGACGCCGTTGAGCTCGTACCCGGAGCCGCTCCGGGTGATGGTGGCCAGGCCGACCGCGCCGGCAGCCCCGTGGGCGACGAACAGCTCGCGGGCGCCGTCGCGCAGGATCGCGCCGACGAAGGACCGCTCGTCGTCGACGCCGTCGCCGAAGACCGCCGCGGACAGCCTCGCGCAGCCGTCTGCCCCGTCGGCGCCGACTGGTACGAGACGCAGGTTCGCTGGCGGCGCGACGCGGTCGAGGCCATCCGGTTCCAGGCCCATCAGCAGCTCGGCATGGTCGAGGCGCGCGTCGAGGTCGCGGGCTATCGAACCGGACGTCGGGGACCTGGAGTCGCAGACGAGCAGCACCGAACCGGCTCCCGACGCGCGCAGGGCATCCTCGAGGCCGCCGTATAGCGCTTTGAACAGCCCCTGGCGCCTGAACAGCGGCGAGACGCAGGCGCTGATCTCGCCCTCTGAGCGCAGCGGCGCGAAGGCGGACGCCGCCGCGACGAGCTTGGCCGGCCGCGGGCGCCCGTCGTCGACGGCCGCGTCGGCGCGGCACGGTTCGCCGCGGCACGTCGCCGCGCAGGCCCAGGCGAGGCGCCACGGCCGCAAGTCGCCGTCGGCGTTCAGGTGCGTATCGTAGTGCAGGCACGGGTCGAAGCCGTCGCCCTCCCGGCATTCTCGGGCGAGCGCCTCGACCGCGGCCCTATCGTCCCGCGTCAGCTCCGTCCTATGCTCGAATCGTACCGGCAGGCAGATGTTCACGACTCGCCCGCCTTGATGCGCTCGATCTCGTCGCGGAGTATAGCGGCGGCCTCGAACTCGAGGTTCTTGGCCCGCTCGAGCATGTCGCGCTCGAGCCGCTTGACCAGGGCGGCCTTCTGCTCGGGCACGAGCAGGTTGTACGCGCCCTTGACCGTCTCGAGCTCGGCGCCGAGCGCCTCCTCCTTCTCCTCCTTGTGGCGCTGGAGGATGTCGTGGATGGCCTTCTTGACGGTGGTCGGGGTGATGCCGTGGGCCTCGTTGTAGGCCTGCTGGACCGCCCGGCGCCGGTTCGTCTCGTCGATGGCGACGCGCATGGCGTCGGACATCTTGTCGGCGTACATGACGACGACGCCGGCGGCGTTGCGGGCGGCGCGGCCGATGATCTGCACGAGGCTGGTGGCCGAGCGCAGGAAGCCTATCTTGTCGGCGTCGAGTATCGCTATGAACGACACCTCGGGCAGGTCGATGCCCTCCCTGAGCAGGTTGATGCCGACGAGCACGTCGTACTCGCCGGTACGCAGCTGGGTGAGTATCTCGACGCGCTCTATCGTCTCGACCTCGCTGTGGATATAGCGCACCTTGAGCGACAGCGAGGCGAGGTACTCGGACAGCTCCTCGGCCATGCGCTTGGTCAGCGTCAGGATCAGGCTGCGCTCCCCGAGCGCGATGCGGCGCTTGACCTCGGCGTAGATGTCCTCCATCTGCCCCTCGCTCGGCCGTACGAGTATCTCCGGGTCGACGAGGCCCGTCGGGCGTATCATCTGCTCGACGACGCGGGCCGACTTGCCGGCCTCGGCGGCGCCCGGCGTGGCCGACACGTAGATGACGCGCCTGGTCAGCCCCTCGAATTCGTCGAACTTGAGCGGCCGGTTGTCGAGGGCGCAGGGCAGCCTGAAGCCGTAGTCGACGAGGTTCTGCTTGCGCGAGCGGTCGCCCGCGTACATGGCGCCGACCTGCGGCAGGGTCACGTGCGACTCGTCTATGAAGGTCAGGAAGTCGTCGGGGAAGTAGTCGAGCAGGACCGACGGGCGCTGCCCCCGGGCCCGGCCCGACAGCGGCCCGGAGTAGTTCTCGATGCCCGGGCAGTAGCCCATCTCCTCGAGCAGCTCGATGTCGTACTCGACCCTGGTCTTGAGCCGCTGGGCCTCGACGAGGCGGCGCTTCGACATCAGCTCCTCGTAGCGCTCCGCGAGCTCCTCCTTGATGGTCGACAGGGCGCGCTGGACCATCGTCTCAGGCATGACGAACTGCTTGGCCGGGTAGATCACCGCGGCGTCCAGCTCCTCGACCACCTGGCCCGATACCGGGTCGAAGCGGCGTATGCGCTCCACGCGGTCGAAGTCGAGCTCGACGCGGTACGCCTCGTTGGCGTAGGCGGGGTACACCTCGATCACGTCGCCGCGCACCCTGAAGCGGCCGCGCTCCAGCACCGAGTCGTTGCGCTCGTACTGCAGCGACACGAGCTCGCGCTTGAAGGCGACCGGGTCGAGCTCCTCGCCGACGGCCGCCTCGACCTTCATCTCGCGGTAGACCTCGGGCGTCGCCAGGCCGTAGATGCAGGAGACGGTCGCGACGATGATGACGTCGCGCCGCTCCATCAGGCTCCGGGTGGCCGAGAGCCGGTGCCGCTCGATCTCGGCGTTGATGTCCGCGTCCTTCTCTATGTAGAGGTCGCGCGTCGGAACGTAGGCCTCGGGCTGGTAGTAGTCGTAGTACGATACGAAGTACTCGACGGCGTTGTCGGGGAAGAAGTCCTTGAACTCCCTGAACAGCTGGGCCGAGAGCGTCTTATTGTGGCTGATGATCAGCGTCGGCTTCTGGACGGCCTCGATGACCTTGGCCATCGTGAAGGTCTTGCCGGAGCCGGTCACGCCCTTGAGGGTCTGGAAACGGTCGCCGGCGTTGACCCCGGCCGCCAGGGCGGCTATGGCCTCGGGCTGGTCGCCCGCCGGTTCGAACGGCGCTACTACTTTGAACGGTTTCACGCCTGCCAGTATAGCGCCTGCCCGCGCACGCGAAAAGCTATAAAACGATTCTATAGCCGCCTGGCCGCCGACTCGATCGCCGCCGCGGCGCCGGCCAGCGAGTCCATCGGGGCCGAGCCGAAGCTGACCCTCAGGTGGCCGTCCGGCCTGTCGTGCTCGGCGGCCTCGTACCTGAACGACGCCTCGGGCGCCAGGGCGCATCCTGCCGCGAGGCAGGACGAGGCGAAGGCGCGGGCGGAGGCGCCCTCGGGCAGGGCCAGCCAGAGGTTGAGCCCGCCGCCCGGTGGAGCCCATGACAGCCCGAGGGACCGGCACGGCCCGAGTGCGGCGTCGAAGGCGGCGTAGGCGGCGCGGTAACGGTCCCTCGCTGCGACGATGTGCTCGTCGAAGCGGCCGCCGGCGATGAAGCGCTCGAGGGCCCGCTGCATGAGGCCGTTCGACGATATGTCGATGGAGCGCTTGACCCCCTCGAACCTGGCCCGCAGCGCCGTCGGCGCCTCGAGGAAGGCGATGCGCAGGCCGGGCATCAGGCACTTCGAGGTGCTCTTGACGAGTATGACCCTGCCGGCGGCGTCGAAGTCGCGCACGGCCGGCGGCATCGAGCCGTCCCACGCCAGCTCGGCCAGCTGGTCGTCCTCGATCACGTAGAAGCCGTAGCGCTCGGCCATCGAGGCCAGGGCCTCGCGGCGCTCGGCCGAGTAGACCGCGCAGGTCGGGTTCTGGAAGCCCGGGTTGACGTGGACGAGGCGCAGGGGCCGGCTCCTGGCCAGCTCCTCGAGCGCGTCCAGGTCGAGGCCGCCCGAGTCGACGGGCACCGGCTCGACCCTGGCGCCGGCCGCGACGAAGGCGTCGCGGGCGCCCCGGTAGCCGGGGTTCTCGACGGCCGCCACGTCGCCGGGGCGCAGCAGTATGCGCGCCGCCAGGTCGATGCCCTGCTGGGCGCCCGAGACGATATGCACGTCGGACGGGTCGACGCCGGCCGGGCGGCGCCCTGCGGACAGGCGCTCTGCCATGGCGACGCGTAGCGGGCGGTAACCGCCGGTGTCCTGGTACTCGAAGGCCTTGCCGCCGTCGGCGTCGATGGCCTCGACGATGAAGCGCTTCATGTCCTCGAGCGGGAACATGTCGAGCGGCGGCGCGTTGGCGGCCAGGTCTATCGTGCCGCTCGCCCCGTCGGCGAGGGGACGCTCGGAGGCGGGGGCCGCGGGATCGGGCTCGTCGGCCCGGCCCTCGACAGGCGCGTCCCTGGCCACGTAGGCGCCGGAGCCGGCCTTGGCCAGTATGTAGCCCTCGCGGGTCAGGATGCGGTAGGCGGCGACGACGGTGGCCGGGTTGACGCCGAGCTCGTCGGACAGGCCGCGTACCGACGGCAGGCGGTCGCCGGGGCGAAGCTCGCCGTCCAGGATACGGGCGCGCACGGCGCGCGCGGCCTGGATATACAGAGGCGTCTCGTCGTCCTTGAACAGCTGGAAGCCCGCGTCCATCGGGCGGCTACTTGTCGCCCAGGTACTCGGCCCTGTCCGAGAGCGTCACCGTCGCGCTCAGGCGCTTCGATCCGCGGTAGTACTCTACCTTGACCGGGTCGCCGGGCTTGTTGTCCTCGAGCGCGGAGTACAGGTCGGCCAGCGAGCTGACCTCCATGCCGTCGACCGCGACGATCACGTCGCCGCCGACGTTGAACACGCTCTGGTAGTAGCGCACCGGCGTCGATCCGCCGCGCAGGCCCGAGCGGTCGGCGTTGCCGCCGCGCTTGGCCGACGATACGAGCAGCCCCTTCTCTATCGGCAGGGCGTCGCCCTTCTCCTTCATGTACTCGATGAGCGCCGGGAACAGCTGCACGTACTCGGCGTCTATCCAGCCGCGCTTGACCATGCCGTACTTGATCAGGTCGGGTACGATGCGCTTGGCCGTATCGACCGGCACCGCGAAGCCGACGCCCACGGAGCCGCCGGACGGGGAGTATATCATCGTGTTGACGCCGATCAGCTCGCCGCGCGCGTTCAGGAGCGGCCCGCCGGAATTACCCGGGTTGATCGACGCGTCGGTCTGGATCATGTCGCGGATGATGGTCTTGGAGTCCTGCTGCACCGGGCGCCCGAGGCCGGAGACGATGCCGCGGGTCAGGGTCCGCTCGAGGCCGAAGGGGTTGCCGATCGCGAGCACCTTCTGGCCGACCCTGAGGCCGCTCGAGGTTCCGTACGGCACGACAGTCAGCGTCATGTCCTTGGGCGGCTCGAATTTGACCACCGACAGGTCGTTCTCGGAGTCCGAGCCTATGACCTTGCCCTCGAGGCGGGTGCCGTCGGCCAGGTTGACGAAGACCTTGTACGCGTCCTTGACCACGTGGTAGTTGGTCAGGACGTAGCCGCGCCGGTCGATGATCGAGCCCGATCCGGAGCCGCCGGCCTGGGGCACGGGCTCGAGGAACCAGTTGATCGCGACCACCTCGGTGGTGATGTTGACGACGCCGGCGTTGAGCCGCTCGTAGACGGTGATATTCTCGCGCTCGTCCTGCGAGTAGCCGCCGTCGGCCTCCGACAGCACCGGGGTCGCCTCGACCGACGGCTCCGCGATCGGGACCGCGGCCGGCGCGGCGGCGTCCGCCTCCAGGGCGGCGGCGTCGAGCGGCGTATCGGCAGCGGATCCGCGCGAGAATAGGCCGACGCCGAAGGCCGCGAGCAGTACGACGGCCGCGGTGGCCGTTATCGAAACGATCAGCTGTCTGCGTGAGTATAGTCGCACCTGCGTCCTCCATGATGCCGGGCCGCTCGGCCCGGGGCTACGCTAGAATATACAAGTCCGGAGCCGAATCGCCAACGCCCAATCGCATTGACCGCTGCCCGATTGCCGGGTAGGATGATCCGCTATGGACATAAAGCGTAGAATCGGCCAGGCCTACGGCGTCGCGAAGAGCGACGCGAGCGGCGATAAGCCGTCGGAGGGCAGGCCCATAGCGCCCCCGGGCTCGAACCGCGCGTCGCCGCGGCCGTCGGGCGCCCCCGGCAAGCAGGCCGCCCGGCCGAGCGGAAGCAGGCGGCCGACCGAGGATAAAGCGGTCGCGGCCTCCGAGAGCTACATCAAGACCGGCCGGCCCGGCATCGAGAAGGCGGCGAAATTCCTGCTGCTGCTCGGGCGCGACGAGGCTGCGAACGTCATACGCCACCTCAAGCCGGCCGAGATAGAGAAGGTCTCCCGGGAGATAGCCAGGATAGACCGCATCGACACCTCCGAGGCCAACGAGATACTCACCGAGTTCGGCTGGCTGGCCAAGACCCAGGGCGCCTCGCTCGAGGGCGGCCCGGAGATAGCCGAGAGCATGCTCGCCGCCGCGTTCGGCGCCGACAGGGCCAAGGAGGTCATCCGCAAGGCGGTGCCCGAGGCCAAGAAGCCGTTCGACTTCCTGAACGACTTCGACGCGCCGCAGCTGATGGCCCTCTTTAAGGACGAGTCGCCCCAGATGGTGGCGATGATACTGCCCTACCTCGACCCGAAGATAGCCAGCGGGGTGATATCCGCGCTGCCGGCGGCCGTACGCGCCGACGTGATCCAGCGCATCGCCAGGCTCGACCGCAGCGCGCCCGAGGTGGTAGAGCGCGTCGAGTCGGTGCTGCGGGACAGGGCGGCCAGGCTCGGCCGCGTCGACTCCGGCGAGCGCATCGACGGGGCCGCGGTGCTCGCCGGCATCCTCAAGCACGTCGAAGGCGGCCTCGAGGACAGCATACTCTCCGGGATAGAGGAGGAGAACCCCGACCTGTCCAAGGACATCCGCGATCGCCTGTTCACCGCCGACGACATCCTGCGCGTGCCCGACCGCGAAGTGCAGAAGGGACTGCGCGACCTGTCCGAGCGCGATATAGCCCTCGTGCTCAAGGGCAAGAGCCAGGCCTTCAGGGACAAGGTCCTGTCGAACGTATCCCAGGGCAAGCGGACGATGGTGCTCGAGGAGTACGAGATCATGGGCACGGTCCGGCGCGACGAGGCCGAGAAGGCGACGAAGGCCTTCATCGCCTTCTACAAGCGCAAGTGGGAGGACGGCGACCTGGTCCTCGAGGGCGACGACGACCTGATCGACTGAGCGGCCCGGGCCTCAGTCTCGGACGTACCTGACGCCGCCGTCCGAGGCCTCCTCGGCCCTGGCCATCATGAACAGCAGGTCCGACAGCCGGTTCACGTAGCGGACGACCTGTCCGGGCACGTCGGCGTCGCGCGACAGCGCGACGATGCGCCGCTCCGCCCGCCTGCAGACGGTCCTGGCCACGTCGAGCTTGGCCGACTGGAGCGTCGAGCCGGGCACGACGAAGCCGGTCAGCGGTATCTCGTCCTCGAAGGCCGCGACGTAGGAAGCCAGCCTGGCCTCGTCCGCGTCGGTCATCGGTTTGGAGAACGAGCCGGTACGGGTGGCCAGCTGCCCCGCGACCCTATAGAGGTCACGCTGCAGCTCGTCCGCGATACGCCTGCAGTCGACGCGCTTCAGCCAGTGCTTGGCCTCCCCGATGACCGAGTCCAGCTCGTCCACGGTGCCGTAGGCCTCGACGCGCGGATCCTCCTTGCGGACCCGCTCGCCGGACCACAATCCGGTCATTCCCTCGTCCCCGGTCCTCGTAACGATGCTCATGGACGCTCCTCGATCCGTATTCGTCGCGCTACATCCGGTAGCGAGGCCATACTAGCATGATTTCTCGCTCCGCGACGCCTAGGCGTGCTATAATGCGCCTGGATACGGTCTAGCGATTCATAGTATAATATCGATATAGGTACATGCATTGACCACGAACGATACCCGCATTCAATCGGTCGACTCCGCTAACGAGCGCGCCTGGGACGTCCTGAGCGCCCAGCCCCAGTCGGCCCTCGAGGAGGCCGAGAAGGCGCTCGCGGCGGCGACCGAGGCAGGCTACGCGAAGGGCGTCGCTGACGCCCGTCTCAACATCGGCTGGTCGAACTACTACCTGACGCGGCTGCCGGAGGCCTACAGGGCGTTCCTGGACGTCTACCGCGAGTACCGGGAGCTGGGCGACGTGCTCGGCGTCTGCAAGTCGCTCAACGCGCTCGGCGTCTATCATTATTCCATTTTCAGGCTCGAGAAAGCCGTCGACTACTTCACGCAGAGCCTCGAGGTGGCCAAGGCGAACGGCATCGAGGATCGCGAGCTCATCGTCAGGATAAACATAGGCGAGCTGTGCCTGGTGCTCGGCAACCCGCAGGACGCGCTCGAGTACCTGATGCCGGCCTATACCCGGATGGCCGGGGTGCTGCCGCCGAGCAACGTCGCCGACTGCCTGCGCAACATCGGCAAGGCCTTCCTCCAGCTCGACAACCCCTCCCTGGCGGCCGAGTACACGCGCCGCTCCTACGCGATAGCCAAGGACGTCGGCGAGTCCATCATGGCGACCGAGAGCCTCGAGACCCTGGCGGACGTGGCCATCCGGTGCGGCGAGTACGGCGAGGCCGAGCGCCTGGTCACGGAGGGCCGCGAGCTGGTCGCCGCGACAGGCAACGCCAATCAGCGCGTCGGCCTGCTCATCGTCGAGGGCGCGCTGCTCAACGCCATGGGCCGCCCCAGCGACGCGCTCGCGCCTCTGGGGAGGGCCGAGGCCCTGAGCGAGTCGCTCAGCCTCAAGAGCCGGCTGTTCAAGGCCCACGAGCTCATGTCGGAGGCCTACCGCGCCCTAGGCGACTACGAGCGGGCGCTCGAGTACTATAAGAAGTATTCCGACTTCAGGCAGCTGGTCCAGCACGAGGACACCGCGAACAAGATCCGCGGCTTCCAGGTCCAGGTCGACATAGAGCGGGCCCAGCAGGAGGCGGAGATCTATCGCCTCCGCAACATCGACCTCAAGGAGAAGACCGAGGCGCTCGAGGACATCAATCGCCAGATCACCTCGATATCCCGGATAGGCCAGCGCATCACCGCGAGCCTCGACTACGGCACGGTCGTGCGGACCCTCTACGATTGCCTCAAGCCGCTGATAGCCATAGACATGTTCGGCGTCGCCCTGGCCGACCCCGATCGGGGCCAGCTCGTCTACAAGCGCTACTACGAGGACGGCGTGCGCAAGAACGACTGGAGGATCAGCCTGACGACCGACTCCAGCTTCACCGTATGGGCCTTCAAGAACAACAAGCCCGTGCTGATCACCGACAAGGAGCTCGAGTACGGGCAATACCTGCCGAGGCGGCCGGTCAGCCGGGGGCGGCCTTCCCAGTCCATCGTCTGCATGCCGCTGTCCATCGAGGATAAGGCGCTCGGCGTGATGACCATCCAGAACTACGAGCCGCGCGCCTACTCCCCGCGCGACCTGTCCTTCCTCAAGGCCCTGTCGCCGTACGTGAGCATCGCGGTCGAGAACGCCCTGATCCACGACCGCCTGGAGGTCCTGAACCGCGCCCTGTCCGACGAGAAGCGGCGGCTCGAGCGCGCGACGCTCAAGATCAGCCACCTTGCCAACCACGACACGCTGACCGGCCTGCCGAACAGGCGCCTCCTCGTCGAGCTGATGGACAAGAGCGTCGAGACCGCCAAGCGGACCGGAGGCAAGATCGGCGTCGTGTTCATGGACCTGGACGACTTCAAGCCGATCAACGACCAGTTCGGCCATACGGCCGGCGACAGCGCCCTCGTCGCGATGGCCGACCGCATCCGCGGCCTCGTGCGCGCCTCCGACATCGTCGCGCGCATCGGCGGCGACGAGTTCCTGGCCGTCATAACGAACATCCGGAACCGCGACGACGTAGAACGGGTCGCCCGCAAGGTGATAGAGGAGTGCGAGAAGCCGCTGACCTTCTCCGGCGCGTCCTGGAAGGTCGGCGTATCGATAGGCATAGCGCTCTTCCCGGACGACGGGGAGGTCATAGACGACCTCGTCAACCGGGCCGACTCCGCGATGTACCGGGTCAAGCACATGAGCAAGAACGCCTACTCGTTCTGGGGAGACGCCGTCCGATCCCCGAACGGACTCGATTGACACTGCCAGACCCCCGTGCTATGTTTTTCCGCGCTTTACGTCGAGGGATTGTTGCTTCCATAGTACCGTCAATATCGGCCGAGCGACCGTCCATCCATCATAAGTTCCAGGAAGGTTTCGATGGCATCTAACAACGACAAGCACGTCAGGCCCGAATCGAGCGACCGTCGGCCTCGAGGCAATTCATTCGTCTATATCGGTACCGTCGTCCTCCTCGTGATAACGGTCGTGGCGTTCGTGTTCGTCCCGGCGATGGGCGGCATGGGCGGCTCCGGCGGAGAGCTCAACTTCGGCTCCTGGAACGGGAAGCCGATCGCGTTCGCCCAGGGCGGATACTTCGCGTCCCAGGTCCAGCAGGTCAAGGCCCAGTACGAGAGCCAGGGCTACAAGGACACCGGCGACCAGTTCTTCGCGTACCAGGTATGGCGCAGGGCCTTCGAGAACACGGCCGTCCACCTCGCCCTGCTCGACTACGCGGACAAGGCCGGCATCGCGGCCAGCGAATCCTATATAGATTCCCAGATGGTCAAGCATCCGTCGTTCCAGGAGGGCGGATCCTTCTCCAAGCGCAAGTACCGCGAGGCCAGCGACACGTACAAGCTGTCGCTGCGCAAGGACCTCGCCTCGTCGGCCGTCAAGTCCCGCTACGTCTCCGACTCGGTCGGCTACGTGACGAGCCAGGCCGAGACGGCATTCCTGAAGGCCATGGCCCAGTCGAGGCGCTCGATCGAATTCGTGGCCGTCCCGTTCGACTCGTACCCGAACGAGGAGCGCGCCGCGTACGCCGAGGCGAACGCCGATAAATTCAGGCGCGCCAGGCTCTCGAAGGTGACCATCTCCTCGTCCCGCAAGGACGCCGAGCAGATCCTGTCCCAGGTACGCTCCGGGGCGCTGTCCTTCGAGGACGCCGCGAAGAACCACTCGAAGGACCCGTACGCGGCCAAGGGCGGCGACATGGGCTTCCGCTACGCGTGGGAGCTGTCCGGCGACCTCAAGGACGCCGCCGCCATCGGGCCCGTGCTGGCGCTGCCCGCCGGCTCGATATCCGACGTCGTCGAGACGATAGCCGGCGCCTGGTCCTTCTACCGCGTCGAGGAGGCGCCGGCCGCGCCCGACTTCGCGTCGGCCGACCTGCTCAAGTCGGTCGGCGACTACATGGGGCGTAACGAGAAGGGCCGGATAGAGGACTGGGCCATCGCCAAGGCCGCCTCGTTCGCCGCGGCCGCCAAGGCCGATTTCGCCTCCGCGGCGGCCGCCGCCGGATACCAGGTCAAGTCGACGTCGCCGTTCCCGCTCAACTACGGCGACGCCCTCGATATCGGCTACTTCTCCCTGCTCGGCTCGCTCGACGCCGAGGCCCTGCCCGAGCTGCGCGGCGCCGACTCGAACGAGCGCTTCCTCGAGGCCGTGTTCTCGCTCGACGCCGGCGAGGTGTCCGATCCGGTGGTCCATAACGACAACGCCATCGTCGTCAGGGTCAAGGAGATCAACGCCGCCGGCGACGGCGAGCTGGACCTCCTCGAGGCCTACTACCCGATGGTCGTCCAGCAGGACGCCTCGTCCGAGCTGGCCTCGGCGATCCTGGCGGACCCGCTCCTCAAGGACGACTTCATCGCGGCGTTCTCGAGGGCCTTCGCCCAGGCCGACTAAGGCCGTCCATGCCCGATACCGAACCCCTGCTCGTCGATACGGGCAGGGGTTTTTCTATACGCGCAGGCGATCGCTGGCTCTACTCGAGCAGGGCGCCCGAGGCCGCCCCGGTAGCGGCGGCCAGGGCCGCGAGCGCGCTGCCCGAGACGCTGTACCTGATCCCGTCGCCGTGCCTATGGCACGGGGCCGCCGAGCTGCTCGGGAGGCTGCCGCCGTCGAGCGCGCTGCTCGGCGTCGAGGCCGTACCCGGGCTGCTCGAGCTGGCCGCCGCCAGGCTGTCCGAGAGCGGCCTCGACGCCGCGTCGGGCGGCAGGGTCGCCCTGGCCCGCTGCTCCGGCGCGGTCGCGGCGTACCGCGGCATGGAGGCCGCGCTCGGGCTGCGGTTCAGGCGCGTCGTCGTCGCGCGGCTGTCCGCGGGGGCCCAGCTCGACGAGGCGGCCTACCGCGCGGCGTTCGCTGCGGTCGAGGGCGATATATCGCTGCGCTTCCGCAACCGCCTGTCGCTGATCAGGATGGGCCGACTATGGACGAGGAACGTCATAGCCAATCTCGGCTCGATGGACTGGACCGGCGTCGGGCCGCTGCGAGGCGACGGCCGGCCGGTCGTCGTCTGCGGCGCCGGCCCGTCGCTCGACCGGGCGGCGCCGGCGATACGCGCCCGGCGCGGCGAGCTGTTCGTGCTGGCCTGCGACACGGCCTCCGGCGCGCTCGAGCTGTCCGGCGTGACGCCCGACGCCGTGGCCTGCCTCGAGGGCCAGATATACAACCTGGAGGACTTCCTGCCGCTCGGCGGCCGCAGGCCGCGCCTGGCCGTCGACCTGAGCGCCCACCCGTCCACCTTCCGCGCGGCCACCGGCGGCGCCAGCCTCGTCCTCAGCGAGTACGCCGAGACCCGATTCCTCTCGCGCCTGGCCAGGGCCGGCCTGCCTATCACGGCGGTGCCGCCGCTCGGCTCGGTAGGCGTGCTCGCGCTCAGGCTGGCCGCGATCCTCGGCGGCCCCGTCCTGCTCGCCGGCCTCGACTTCGCGTTCGAGCCCGGCAGGACGCATTGCGCCGGCAGCCCGTCCGACCTGCGCTCGAGGCGGCTCGAGAGCCGCCTCCGCAAGGCGGCCGCCGCCTGGGCCGCCAGCTTCCGCGACGGCGTCCGGCCTCTCGGCCGGAACGGTAGCGGCCTGACCGACCCCGCCCTGTCGATGTACGCCGAGCTCGCGGCCTCCGAGCTGGGCGGCCTCGAGGCCTACGACCTGCGCGGCGGCCTCGGAGCCCCCCTGCCCGCCCTCGCCGCGTCCGCCGGCGCGCTATCGTCCGCCGACGCTATCATCGACGAGGCGGTACGATCGTCCCGCTCCCGGGCGCCGGGCGGCCGCGCCGGGACCATAGGCGGCGAGGCGTCGCCCGAGGACTGCCGGCGACGGGCGCTGGCCTTCCTGCGCGGCGAGCTCGAGCTGGCCGAGGCGGTAGCCTCGGCGCTGCGCGGCGGCTCGGACGAGGCGGCGCTCCGCGCGTCGCTCGCCGAGGCGGATTTCATGTATTGCCATTTCCCCGACCCGGAGCGGGTG
>QKAK01000110.1 GCA_003247225.1 Spirochaetota bacterium
GCCGCTCCGCGCTTCAGCTCCGGCGGCTCGGACTACCCCGAGCTCCTCGACATGCCCTTCGCGGTCGACGGCGCCGTCTACCTGTCCGGCGGCGGCGAGGGCCTCGTCAGCTCCGTGATAGGCTGGGTGGCCCCGAAGAGCCTGCCGGGCGGCTACTTCCACGGCGCCGCGCTCGACCTCGACAAGTTCGACCCGAACAACCTCGAGGCCGCGAGCCTCCAGACCGCCATCTCCAAGGGCGCCGGCTACGAGAGCGCCTACGACTGGCAGCGCCAGGTCAACGCCTGCGTGCTGAACCCGGCCTTCACCGTCAACCGGACCCGGCTGAACGCCGCCCAGTCCGTCATCGACTACTACTGCGACCCGGACAACACCGATATGTCGTACGGCTTCTTCGAGGGCTACGTGAACATCTTCAACCTCGTCGAGAAGGAGTCGAACGACTGGTGGTACTGCACGAAGACCGTCTGGCGCATGTACGACCAGTACGGCGTCGACGTCGACTCCGACTCCCCCGCCGTCGACTTCACCGCCTCGGGCCTCTATAGCCTGGTCAAGGCCTACTACAACGCCCGCTACTTCTACAGCTCGAGCAAGGCCAAGGCCGCCATCGCCGCCTATATCGCCGACGCCCGCGAGACCATCGTGATGGCCGAGGAGATCATGCTGTCGCCGTACCTCACGAAGGTATACGAGGCCATCAGGGCCGAGTGATAGGGGCTTGAGGACGACGATAGGCATAGCGGGGTCGGCGGGCGTCCGCCCGCCGCGCCGCGGCCTTAGGGCCGCGGCGACTCGCTCCATGCCCATCGTCGCGGCCGCGCTCGCGGCCGCGGTCTCGATCGGCTGCGCGGCGGCCCCCGGCGAGCCCGGCTACCCGTTCTTCGCGCTCGGCGGCGAGCTGCGGAGCGCCGCGCCCGGGCTCCCCCCGCTGTTCTCCCTGCCCGGCGGCGTCAGGCCCCGGGCCGTCGCCCCGTCCGGAAGCGGCTTCGCGCTCGCCTTCGACGCGGACGCGGGGCGGCTCCTGTCGCTCGACGCGCGCGGCCGGGCCGTCCGGTCCTGGCCGCTCGAGGCCGCCGAGGCCTGGGTCTCCGACGGCCTCGTCCTGACCCGCTCCGCCGCGTACGCCGAGGCTCGCGGCTTCGGCTTCGCGCTCTACCGCGTCACTGAAGCCGGCCCCGAGCGCCTCTGGGGCGGCGAGCTCGATTGCTTCCCGTCGGACGCGGCGTTCGCGGGCGGGCGCGCCTACCTGGCCGGCGGCGACCGCGCCGACGCCGAGCTGAACCTCTGGGAGCTGTCCGAAGGCGGCGCTGAGCTGCGCTACTCGCGGCCGAAGCGGTCGGATTTCATGCGCGTCGTACCGACGGGCGGGCGGCTCCTGGCCTTCGAGAGCCAACGGGTCAGGGAACGGCTGCCGTGCTTCATACGAGTCGTCGGGAAGGAAGCCGGCGAAGCCGTCGACGCGCCCGTCGTCGGGCTGCCCGGCGACGCGCTCTGCCTGTACGGCTACGGCTTCGAGCGCGGCGGCCGGCTCGTCGTTCCGGTCGCGCTCGAGGGCGGCGACCTCGGCCTCGCGGCCCTCGTCGACAGGGGATCGTACTTCGAGGTCGCGAGCCTCGCGCGCGGGGCCAAGGGGGTCTACCTGCCGCTCGGCGCAGGCTCGGACGGCGACTTCCGCTACCTGGCCTACGACTACGAGGGCGACCCGACGCGCCGCTACGTCGGCCGCTACGACGGCGCGAGCGTCAGCCTCGAGGCCGTCGGGCCGTGAGCGGCGCCTGGTGCCCGCGAGCGCCGAGGCGGCGCCGTTAGCGCAGCAGCTTCCTGATATCCGCGACGCTCCCGACGCCCTCGCGCTCCATGAAGGCGCGGACGCCGTCCAGGACCTCGAGCGGGGCCTCGGGCCTCGAGAACAGGGCGGTACCGACCTGCACCGCGACCGCGCCGGCGAGGAGGTACTGGAGGGCGTCGTCGGCGCTGGCTATGCCGCCGAGCCCTATGACCGGTATGGATACCGCGCGGCTGGCCTTATAGACGCAGGCGACCCCGACCGGGCGGATAGCCGGCCCGGACAGGCCGCCGGTGCCCATCGCGAGGACCGTCCGCCTGGCCTTCACGTCTATCACCATGCCGACGAGGGTGTTGACGCAGGACAGCGCGTCGGCGCCGCCCGCCTCGGCGGCCTTGGCCACGGCCGTAATGTCGGTGACGTTCGGCGACAGCTTGACGATGATGGGCCGGCCGGGCGCCTTCGACCGGGCGTCGGCGAGGCGCCTGGTCAGGCGCTCGACCTGGGCCGGGTCGGTGCCGAAGGCCAGGCCGCCGTGGGCCACGTTCGGGCAGGACACGTTGATCTCGTAGCCGTCGACGCCCGCCTCGCCGTCGAGCCGCTCGACGACGCGCAGGTAGTCGTCCTCGGTCTTGCCGGCGACGTTGACGACGACGGAGCAGCGCCGGCCGCGCAGGAACGGCAGCTTGTCGGCGACGAAGGCGTCCAGGCCGGGATTAGCGAGGCCTATCGAGTTCAGCATGCCGGCCGGCGTATCGGCCAGGCGCGGGGCGGGGTTGCCCGGCCGCGGTTCCGGCGTCACCGCCTTCGTGTAGATCGCGCCGAGGGCGTCCAGGTCGACGAGCGCCTCGTACTCCTCGCCGTAGCCGAAGGCGCCGCTCGCGACGCCGACCGGGTTGGGCATCGTCATGCCGCGTATCGTCACGCCCAGGTTCCTATCGTCGGTCATGCCATCGCCTCCCAGTCTACCAGGCCGCCGTCGAGCACGGGGCCGTCGGAGCAGGCCTTGACGTAGTCCCCGGAGCGCAGCCTGACCGCGCAGCCGGCGCAGGCGCCGACGCCGCAGGCCATCCACTGCTCGACGGCCGCCTCGTAGGGCGCGCGCCTCGACGCGGCGACCGCCGCGACCGCGGCCATCATCGGGGCCGGGCCGCAGGCGTAGAAGGCCGGCGGCAGGCCGGGGTCGAAGGAGGCGAGCCAGTCGGCGACGGTGCCGCGGAAGCCGGCGGAGCCGTCGTCGGTGCAGACGGCGGTTCCGGCCGGCAGGAGGCCGACCGGCACGAGCGCCGCGGTCCTGGCTCCGACGGCCAGGATGGGCGCCTCGCAGAGCCCGGCCGCCGCGTCGGCCGCCAGCGCCGCGGCTAGGTACAGCATCGGCCCGACGCCTATGCCGCCGGCTATCAGCAGCGGCCTCGCGCCGCGCGGCGGCTTAGCGAAGCCGCGTCCGAGCGGGCCGAGCACGTCGAGGCTATCGCCGGGGCGGAGCGTCGCCAGGTGGGCGGTGCCGCGGCCGCGGAGCTGGAAGACGCAGGCCGCCTCGCCGGCGATCGCGCCGCCGTCCTCGCCGCCCGACGGACGCCGGCCCGACGGACGCCAGTCCGAGAACGCGAAGGGCCGGCGCAGCGCGGGGTCGTAGCGGCCGCCGGCCCGCAGCGTGAAGAAGCGGCCTGGGGCCGGATCGTCCGCTTCGCGGCCGTCGTCCGCGCGGCGGCCGTCGTCGGGCGGCCACGCGAAACGCAGCTCGCGGTAGCCGTCGGCCACCGGCCTGTTAGCCGTTACGATCGTGTCGAATCTGCGCATGGTCCGTGCCGCTCCCGTGCCGTCTGGATCGCCGCCAGCGTAGCGGCGGAG
>QKAK01000176.1 GCA_003247225.1 Spirochaetota bacterium
CTTGCCGATGTTCTTCGACTGGATGGTGCTTCCCTTGACGAGCCCCAGCGTCTCGAGCTC
Source organism: Spirochaetota bacterium (assembly GCA_003247225.1). Classification (GTDB taxonomy): domain Bacteria; phylum Spirochaetota; class Spirochaetia; order Treponematales; family UBA12059; genus SZUA-370. The sequence continues at coordinate 61 of QKAK01000176.1, forward strand.
CTTGCCGGAAACGTAATCAGTATTTACTAAGGTCATCCTCTTCCCCTTTCCGGATCTCCTTGATCCTGTCGACCAGCGTCCAGACCAGTATACCCGATACCAGCGCCGAGAATACTATGATCCCGACGCTCGCGAGCCTCGGGAGCTCGAGCCTGAGCATCAACAACGCCACCGCGATATAGTACGACGCGAGGCATATCACGATCACCAGCGGCGCCACCATCTTACGACCATGCCCGTTCATATCCTGCCTCCGCCGCTATAGTACACCCTAAACGACTGGAACGGAACGATACGCCGCGAGACCGCGAAGCGGCCCGAGCCGGCGTATCGTCCTATCTAGACGCCCCCGCCGACACCGGCCGCCCAACATACCGGGCCGTAAACCAGCTCGGAACGATACGCCGCGAGACCGCGACAGCGGTCCGAGCCGGCGTATCGTCCTATCTAAACGCCCCCGCCGACGCCGGCCGCCCAACATACCGGGCCGTAAACCCGCCCGGAACGATACGCCGCGAGACCGCGACAGCGGTCCGAGCCGGCGTATCGTCCTATCTACACGCCCCGCCGACGCCGGCCGTCCAGCATACCGGGCCGTAAACCAGCTCGGAATGATACGCCGCGAGACCGCGACAGCGGTCCGAGCCGGCGTATCGTCCTATCTAAACGCCCCGCCGACGCCGGCCGCCCAACATACCGGGCCGTAAACCAGCTCGGAACGATACGCCGCGAGACCGCGACAGCGGTCCGAGCCGGCGTATCGTTCCGCCTATAAATTCAAACGCCCGGGCCAAGCGGCCCGGGCGCGACAACTCGCAAAAGGATGTTAAGCCGTAAAAACCGCGTAGCGGTTTTTATCGGCTTCAACATCCGGCAATTACTTGTACAATTCCAGCTTCTTGTAATGCGTGTGCAGCAGCTCGTGCGCCTTGTGCCCGTTGGGCTCGCCGAGGAACTCCTTATACACGTGGTGGATAGCCGGGTTGTGGTGCGAGCAGCGCAGCGTGCTCTTCTCGTCGTCGGTGTACAGGCCGGCCATGCGCTTCTGCCTGACCTCGTCGGTCGCGCCGTAGGGCTGTCCGCCGCCGCCGATGCAGCCGCCGCGGCAGGCCATCACCTCGTACTTCCTTGCCCTCGGCCTTGGCCCTGCGGACCTCCTCGAGCACCGCGGCGATGTTGCCCATCTGGTGGGCGACGGCCACGCGCACCTCGATGCCCTTGATGTGGACGCGGGCCTCCTTGATGCCGGAGATGCCGCGGACGCCGGTGAAGTTGACGTCCTTGAGGTCTTCCTTGGTGACGAGGTAGTAGGCGGAGCGGAGCGCCGCCTCCATCACGCCGCCGGTGGTGCCGAAGATAGTGCCGGCGCCGGTGTACGGCCCGAGCGGGCTGTCGGCCTCCTCCTCGGGGAGGTTGACGAGGTCGATGCCGGCCTGCTTGATCATCCGGGCCAGCTCGCGGGTCGTCAGCACGACGTCCACGTCCTTCTCGCCGGAGCTCCACATGTCGTCGTTGCGGCCGCACTCCCACTTCTTGGCGGTACAGGGCATGACGGACACCGAGTAGACCTTCTTCGGGTCGACCTTGGCCTGCTCTGCCCAGAAGGTCTTGATCATCGCGCCCATCATCTGCTGCGGGCTCTTGGCGGTGGAGAAGTTCGGGATCATGTCGTCGTAGTACTTCTCCATATAGTCCACCCAGGCCGGGCAGCAAGAGGTGATCAGGGGCAGCAGGTCCTTGTTCTTGCCCTCGGCGTAGTCGACGAAGCGCTTAACGAACTCGGTGCCTTCCTCCATGATGGTCAGGTCGGCGGAGAAGTTCGTGTCGAACACCCTGTCGAAGCCGAGGCGGCGCAGCGCCGCGTAGATCTTCTTCGTGACCAGGGCGCCGGGCTCGAGGCCGAATTCCTCGCCGAGCGCGACGCGGACGGCCGGGGCGATCTGGACCACGCAGGTCTTGGCGTCGTCGCCGCCCTTCATCAGCGCGTCCCAGACTTCCTTGGTCTGGTCGTTCTCGTAGATGGCGCCGACCGGGCAGTGCGCGGAGCACTGGCCGCACTTGATGCACGGGCCGTCGGCCAGCTTGACGTCGGCCGCGGGGGCGATGCGCGTGCTCTCTCCGCGCCCGAGGAACTCGATGGCCCAGACGTTCTGCATCTGCTGGCAGACCAGCACGCAGCGGCCGCAGCGCACGCACTTATCGGGGTTCAGGATCAGCGAGCCGGTCGAGGCGTCGATCGGCAGGTCGCGCAGGCGCTTCTCGAAGGGCTGCTCGCGGACGCCGAATTCGGCGGCCAGCGTCTGCAGCTCGCAGGAGCCGTTGCGCGGGCACTGGAGGCAGTCGTCGGGGTGGGTGGACAGGATCAGCTCGATCACCGTCTTGCGCACCTGGACGATCTCCGGGTCGTGGGTGATTACGCTCATGCCCTCCTCGATCGGGGTGCAGCACGCGCGGAGCATCTTCGGGTTCCTCTCGACCTTGACGATGCAGATGCCGCAGGCCGCCCACGGGGGAAGGTCGTCGTTATAGCAGAGCGTGGGGATGCGTACGTTGACTTTCTTGGCCGCGTCGAGGATCGTGGTGCCCTCGGCGACCTGTACCGGTATTCCGTTTATCTTGGCGTTGACCATGGGGCCTACTCCTTATTTCTTCACGACGGCGCTGAACTTGCAGGCCTTGAAGCACTCGCCGCACTTGATGCACTTCGATGCGTCGATGGTGAATTTCTGCGTCTTGTCGCCGGAGATGCAGTTGACCGGGCACTTGCGGGCGCAGAGCCCGCAGCCGATGCACTTGTCCTTGTCGATGCTGTAGACGACGAGGTCCTTGCACTTCCCGGCGCGGCACTTCCTGTCGACGATGTGCTCGACGTACTCGTCCCTGAAGCGCTTGATCGTCGCGAGGGTCGGGTTCGGCGCGGTCTGGCCGAGTCCGCAGAGGGCGGCCTTCTTCATAGCCAGGCCGATCTTCTCGAGCTTCTCGAGGTCCTCGAGCGTGCCCTGGCCCTTCGTTATCTTGACGAGCAGGGCGTGCATCTGGTTCGTGCCGATGCGGCAGGGCGAGCACTTGCCGCAGGACTCGTCGACGCAGAACTCCATGTAGAACCTGGACACGTCGACCATGCAGTCGTCCTCGTCCATGACGATGAGGCCGCCGGAGCCCATCATCGACCCGAGGGCGGTAAGGCTCTCGTAGTCGATCGGGGTGTCGAGGAACTCCTCGGTGATGATGCCGCCGGACGGGCCGCCGGTCTGGGCGCCCTTGAACTTCTTGCCGCCCTTGATGCCGCCGCCGATGTCGAAGATGATCTCGCGGAGCGTCGTGCCCATCGGGACCTCGACGAGGCCGGAGTTGTTCACCTTGCCGGTCAGCGCGAACACCTTGGTGCCCTTGCTGGTCTCGGTGCCGATCTTGGCGAACCAGTCGGCGCCCTTCGTGATGATCACCGGGATGTTGGCCCAGGTCTCGACGTTGTTGATGATCGTCGGCTTGCCCCAGAGGCCCTTGACCGCCGGGAACGGCGGGCGCGGGATCGGCATGCCGCGGTTGCCCTCGATCGACTGCAGCAGGGCCGTCTCCTCGCCGCAGACGAAGGCGCCGGCGCCGAGGCGGATCTCGATGTCGAACGAGAAGCCGGTGCCGAGGATGTCGTCGCCGAGGAGGCCGTACTCGCGGGCCTGCTTCAGCGCTATCTTGAGGCGCTCGATCGCGAGCGGGTACTCGGCGCGGATGTACACGAAGCCCTTGGTCGAGCCGACGGTGTAGCCGCAGATCGTCATCGCCTCGATGACCGAGTGGGGGTCGCCCTCGATCGTCGAGCGGTCCATGTACGCGCCCGGGTCGCCCTCGTCGGCGTTGCAGACGACGTACTTCTGGTCGGACTGGACGCCCTTGGAGAACATCCACTTGCGCCAGGTCGGGAAGCCGGCGCCGCCGCGGCCGCGGAGGCCGGAGACCTTCAGCTGCTCGATCACGTCGTCCGGCTTCATCGACGACAGCACCTTCTCGAGGGCGGCGTAGCCGTCGCGGGCGATGTACTCGTCGATGTTCTCCGGGTTGATCACGCCGCAGTTGCGCAGCACGATGCGGAACTGCTTCTGGTAGAACTGGATGTCCTCGACCTTGATGCGGTCCTTCTGCCGGTCGTCCTTGTAGAGGAGCCTGGTCACCTCGCGGCCCTTGACGACCTGCTCGGCGATGATCTCGCGCGCGTCCTCGGGCTTGACCTCGACGTAGAACGACTCGGAGGGCAGGACCTTGACGATCGGGCCCTTCTCGCAGAAGCCGAAGCAGCCGGTCTTGACGATCTGGACGTCGTCCTTGACGCCCAGCGCCTCGGCGCTGGCGATGAGTTCCTTGTAGATATCGTCGGCGCGGCTGGATTCGCATCCGGTGCCGCCGCAGACCAGTATGAAGTTCTTGTACGCCATGATTTCGGCCTCCGCCCTATTTCTTGACGATATCGACCGCGGGCCGGTCGTAGATGTGGTTCTCGACGAGCGTCTTGCCGACGACGTGCTTGACGACTATGTCGCGGGCGGTGGCCGCGTCGACCCTGCCGTAGATCGTGGCCGGCATGCCGGGCATCACGACCTCGACGGTCGGCTCGACGTGGCAGAGGCCCATGCAGCCCGTCTGCCTGATGATCACGTCGCCGGACAGCTTGTACTCGTCGACCGCCTTGACGATCTCGTCGAAGCTCTGCTTCGCGCCGGCGGCGATGCCGCAGGTGCCCATGCCGACTATTATCTGGACGCTCTTGCCTTCGACGTCGCGCTTGACCATATCGCCCTTCTTCTCCTCGCGGAGCTTCCGGAGCTGTTCAAGGGTCATCTTTGCCATATGAATGCTTCCTTTCGTCACGGGGCCTCTTGCGAGGCCAGGAATTCTCGGACCGATACCAGCGCGCTCGCGTCGTCCAGCGGACCGACGGCCTCGAGTATCTCGGACCGCCTGATCTCGTAGTCGACGCCGCGGGCCGGGGCCCGTCGCCGTATCACCAGCTCGTAGTCGCCTTCGAAGCACATCGCCGACAGGAACAGCCCGGGCAGGTCCCCCATGGGCGGCGTATCGACGCCGTCCGCCGGGAAGCCGAACGAGACGCGCGTGCCGACGCCCTTGCGGGAGGAGATCCGGAAGTCGCCCCCGGCCTGCTCCGCCGCCTGGATGAGGAACGGCAGCCCTAGGCCGACCTTCCTCCTGGCGTGCTTGGTCCCGTCCGTATAGAACGGGTCCTTGGCGCGCTCGAGCTCGCGCTCGTCCATGCCCTTGCCGTCGTCCTCGACCGCCGCCTCGATGGAGCCGCCGGACTCGACCACGTCTATCCCGACGTTCGTCGCGCCGGCCTCCACGGAATTCTGCACGAGGTCGAGCAGGAAGTCGCAGACGGCGAAGTGCACGGGCGATTAACCGAGGCTCTTGTACTTGGCGATGATCTCGGGGACCTGGTCCTTGGTCAGCTTGCCGTAGACTTCGTCGCCGACCATCAGCACCGGCGCGAGGCCGCAGCAGCCGACGCACCTGACCGCGTCGATCGAGAAGAGCCCGTCGTCGGTGACCTCGTGGCCCTTGATGCCGAGGATGCTCTCCGCCTCGTCGATGAGGCCCTGGCCGCCCTTGAGGTAGCAGGCGGTGCCGAGGCAGACGGACATGCGGTACTTGCCGGGCTTGGTCGTCTTGAAGTAGTGGTAGAACGTGATCACGCCGTAGATCTTCGCCAGCGGCATGCTCAGGTCCCTCGACAGCCGTTCCGCGGCCTCGCGCGGAATGTAGCTGAACTCCTGCTGGACGCGGTGGAGGATCATGATCAAGTTACCGGGCTTGTCCTTCCACTCTTCCACGAAGCTCTGGAGTTCTTTCGAGAACTCGATTTGAGCCACAGCCATTATATTCCCCCCTTGTTGATCGATATATATATATCGATAGTAACAGCAAGCAATTGTACCCGGTCGGAGAATAAACATCAATCGGGTATAGCCTAAAACAGGCCTGAAATGGCCATATAATTTCACTATTCAATCGTTTAATTTCACTTATAGAAACAACAGAAGGCGGGAAACAGGCGGGTCCGTAACGAGGCGCCGGCGATATAATGCCGACCGCTCGTCGTCTCCGGATGGAAAAGAATGGGAGCTACTGTTATTATAAGAGCATGATCGCAAAAAGTCTAAGCGCTTACGCCGGCGAATTCCTTCCGGCCGCGTCGCCGTGGTTACTGGCGTTCTGGGCGGCGCTGCTCGCGTTCGCGTTGGCGCTACGCGCCTACAGGACCCGATCGCCCGTCTACCTCCCCGCCGCCCTGTTCTTCGCGGCGATGGCCTCGTCCCAGCTCGGCGTATTCTCGCCCGGGCTAGGGGACGCGATGGCCGCCGCGGCGCGAGCGCTCCCGGTAGCGATGCTCGGCGCGTCGAGGGCCGCCCTAGCCTACGCCGCGGACAAAGCCTGCGACGGCCTGACGCGCCGCGCCTGGCGTATCGCGTCGTACGCGGCGGCCGGGCTGGTCATCGCGGCCGCCGCGGCCGCCGCCCTGCTCGGCCCATCGTCCGCCTCGGCCTTCCAGGCAGGCATCGCCGCGGCGCTGGCCGCCCACGCCGCGCTTACCGTCCCCTTCATAGCGGCGGCGGCCAAGACGTCGCCGGCCGCCGTCAGGCTGCTCGGCGGGGCCGTGCCCTGGGCCATCGCCTGGCTGTCCGCCGCCGCCCTCGCCGTCGCGCGCGCCGCGGGCCTGGACCTCGGCGGCTCGCTCGACGGCTACGCCCCGGTCGCGCTAGCCGCCGCCGACGGCTTGGTCGGCGCGGCCCTGATGCTGGCGGCGATGATGGAGCTGGCCAAGCCGGCGCCCGAGGACACCGCCCTCGACGAGTACGCCGCCAGGGTCGACGCGTCGATCAAGCGTTTCATCCCCATGGAATTCCTCGAGCACCTCGAGAAGACCGACTTCTTCGACCTGAGGCTCGGCGACCACGTGCGCAAGGACATGACCATATTCTTCTCCGATATACGAGCGTTCACCGAGCTGTCGGAACAGCTGACGCCGGAGGAGAGCTTCGCCTTCATCAACTCGTACCTGTCCCGCGTGGTGCCCATCATCGACGAGCACGAGGGCTTCATAGACAAGTACATGGGCGACGGCATCATGGCGCTGTTCGCCATGAACGGCGGCGCCGACCAGGCGGTCGAGTGCGCGGTCGAGATGCAGGTCAAGATGGTCGAGTACAACGGCCACCGGGCCAAGATGTCGTACCGGCCGATATCGATGGGCATAGGCATCCATACCGGCCCGCTGATGCTCGGCGTCGTCGGCGTCTCCGACCGGATGGAGGGCACCGTCATCTCCGACGCGGTCAACCTGTCGTCGCGCCTCCAGAGCATAGCCAAGGCCTTCAATATACCGCTCGTCATCAGCGAGCGCACCTTCATGCAGCTCGACGACCCGGGCCGCTATAAGTACCGCTTCATCGGCAAGGTGCGCGTCAAGGGCAAGGACGCCCCCGTCTCGGTCTTCGAGATCTTCGACGGGCTGCCCGAGGAGCTGTTCGAGCGCAAGATGAAGTCGAACACCTTCTTCGAGCAGGGCATGATGGCGTACTACCAGAAGGACTACTCCCAGGGCGTCTTCTACTTCAAGCGCGCCCTCGAGTCGGTACCGGACGACGGCGCCTCGCGCTTCTACCTGGAGACCTGCCTGCGCAAGGCGATGTCTCCCAAGTCGGCCGAGATATGACGGAGGATAGGATGAAGGCTACCGGCCTCGAGTTCGGCGTCGACTGGTATCCGGAGCAGTGGGACGAGGGCCGCTGGAGGCACGACGTCGAGCGCATGGCCGGCTACGGCTTCACCTGCGTCCGGCTGATGGAATTCGCGTGGACCGTCGTCGAGCCGGAGCCGGGGCGCTTCGACTTCTCGACGTTCGACCGGGCCATAGGGCTGCTGGCGGAGGCCGGGCTCGAGGCGATCGTCGGCACGCCTACCGCGACCCCTCCCCATTGGCTGTCTGACAGGCCGGTCTTCCGGACGTCGCCGACAGGCGCGGCCCACTCGTACGGCACCAGGCGCAACCTGTGCTACAACGCGCCGGAGTACCGGGAGGCGTCTCGGCGCGTCGTCGCGGCGATAGCCGAGCGCTACGGCGGCGACGGACGCGTCGCCGGCTTCCAGGTCGACAACGAGATAGGCCACGAGGCCTCGGACCGATGCGTCTGCGCGCACTGCCGCCGCGAATGGCCGCGATGGCTCGAGCGGCGCTACGGCGACGTCGGCCGCCTGAACGACGCCTGGGGCGCCGCGTTCTGGAACACGAGCTACGCGAGCTTCGACCAGGTGCCCGTAGCGGCCATCCAGCCTTCGACGATCCAGAACCCGGCCCTGGTCCTCGACTACGACCGATTCTGCTCCGACTCGGCGGTAGCGTTCGCCCGGGAGCAGACCGACGCGCTGCGGGCCGCCTCGTCGCCCGGCCAGTGGATAACGACCAACCTATTCCCGCCGCCCCTGTCCAACGCGATAGACATGGAGGCGCTGACCGATGGCATGGACTTCGCCTCATGGGACAACTACCCGGTCTGGGGCGACCAGGACGAGCCGCTGCCGTGGCAGTTCAACGCGACCGCCCAGTCGTACGTGCGCGGCCTCCGCGGAGGCGTCCCGTTCACCGTGATGGAGGAGATGTCGGGCTTCCAGGGCCACGTCTGCCTCGGCTACCTGCCGCCGGAGCGGCGCGTGGCGCTCTGGGCCGTCCAGGCCGTCGCGCGCGGCGCGAACCGCGTCGTGTTCTTCCGCTGGCGGACCGCGCCGTACGGGCAGGAGCAGCTGTGCTACGGCCTCGTAGACGGCGACGACGAGGAGACGGAGAGGCTGAGGGTCGTCGCCGAGACCATACGCCGCGCCAAGGCCGAGCTGTCGTCTCTCGCGTCGGTTCCGGTCGAGAGCCCCGTCTGCGTCGCGTACTCCAAGGACGACGCGAGGGTCCTCCGCGAGCAGTACCTGTCCAAGGGGCTGCTGATGCGCGTCTCCCCGACGGTCCAGGCCGGCTACGACAAGGAAGCCGCCTCATGGTACGCGCCGTTCGCGACGCTCGGCGTCGGGGCCGACATACGGTCCGTCGGATCGCTCGACCCGGACGCCTACCGCGTCGTGTCGCTGCCGCTGTACCAGATGGCCGACCCCGCCGTGGTCGACCGGCTCGGCCGCTGGGTCGAGGCCGGCGGCAGCCTGGTGCTCGGCTATCGCGCCGGCGCTAGGGACCTGCTCGACCGTAACGTCGAGGCGCCCCTGCCGGGGCTGTTCGCGGAGCTCGCCGGGGTCAGGGTGCCGCGCTTCGAGTCGCTCAACGAGACGAGCGCCGCGTTGCGCGTCGGCGCCGTGCCCGGCCGAGGCGGCGTCTGGGCCGACGTCATAGAGCCGGACGGCGCCGAGACCGTAGCGGTCTGGACCGATCGCGGCAAATTCTACCGGGGCAGCCCGGCCGTCACCGTCAACCGGGTCGGCGAGGGCCGCGTCTGGTACGTCGGCACCAGCCCGAGCCCGATCGCGATGCTGGCCCTATACCGCCGCATCCTAAAGGCCGCCGGCCTGCGTCCGCGCTTCGCCGGCGCCGACGTCGAGGCGGTCGAGCGCCGCGACGCCGACGGCAAGGCCTGGCGCCTGGTGCTCAACCACTCCCCCAGGCGCAGGCGGGCCTACGGCGCGACGCTCGAGCCCTGGGGCTGGGTCAAGCTGCCGGCGGACTGATACACCGAATTAACTAAGGCGATGAAGAGCAAAAGAGGATACGAGAAAAGAGGAAGGCTTAAGAACGAGCTTCAAGGCCTTTCGACCTATAAGCGCGTTCCCTTCCCTTCCTCTTAAACTCGTATCCTCTTCCCCGCCTTAGGCGTATAGATCCATCGTTTACGGCAGGTTGGCCATCAAGTCCTTGGCGACCGCGTCCCTGGCCACCTGGAGCAGGGCGGAGCGCTTGGCGCTCGCCTCGTCGCCGGCGACGGAGACCGCGGTCTTCTCGGCGCTATAGAGGATCGTTCCGGTAGCGAATTCGACGCAGCGCACCGTCATCCTCGCGGTGGCCTGCCACATCGACCCGTCCTTCTCGGAGCGCTCTATCCTGGCCGAGCCGTAGATCAGCCTCGCGAGCCCGGCGCCGTACGCGGCCTTGGCCGCCTTGAGGATGGCCGCGTCGTCGAACGAGGCTATCATCGCGGGGCTGAGCGGAGCCAGGCCGGCCTTGAATTTCTCCTTGGCGAGCGTCTCGAAGAGGGCGCCCTGGGCCACGGTCGTCGAGGCGGGCTGGCCGTCGTCGCCGAGGTCGACGATCACGACGCCGGTGGGCACCGTCTTGGCGGCGGACGACACGACGTACTCGAAGCCTACCGAGCGCCGCGCCATTTCGTCCTCGATGGCCGCGACGTATGCGTCGTAGGCCGCGGGTACGCGCTCGAGCAGCTCGCCGGTCGAGTCCAGGTTCAGGGAGAAGCGCAGGACGGCCTTGCCGACGAAGTCGGGCGGCGGCGGCGCGAAGGATACGACGCCGTCGGCGTCGGTCATCGCGCGCTCGGTCCTGGTCACGACGCGCCCGGAGCTCTGCCTGCGCTGGTAGGTCGCGTACACCTCCGCGCCCGGGACGCCCGGCGCCGCGTCGCCCTCGCCGAAGACCAGCCTGGCCTTGAACGGCTTCGCGTAGTCCTTGCCGAGGCCGGCGGCGGCAGGCGCGTCGATAGCGACGAAGCGCAGCTTGGCGAGCACCGCGCGCGCCTTGTTGGCGTTGCGTTCCAGCTTGATCGCGGCGTTATCGATATCGGAGCCGGAGGCCGCGACGACGGCCTCGACGTAGCTCTTGATGGCGTCGAAATAGCGCCCGGCCGCGGCGGCGGAGTCTCCGGCCGCCTCGGGCTTGGCCACCGCGTCGACCTTCTCCTTGAACAGGGCCGCGATGCGGGCCTTCTCCTTGTTCAGGTCGGCGGTAACGTACTGGGCGAGCACGTAGACGGTGACCATCGAGCCGTCCCGGACGACGTAGCGGTCCTTGATCGAGAAGCCCGCGACCTTGCCCTGGCCGCTCTGCTTGACGACGCTGCGGACCTCGGCCGAATAGGAATCGAGCGTGCCCTTGGCCTCGCCGGTGGTCTCGACGCTGATATCGACGCCCATGTACCGGGTTATCTGCGAGATCAGGCCCACCGCCGCGTCTTCGGTGGCGAGGGCGGTATCGCCCGCGGCGTCGGAGGACGACGCGACGAAATACGTATAGGTAGAGTCGGGCTGCGGAGTCGTCAGCGTCCAGTCGGGAGCCGGCCCGGCCTTAGGCGACGAGACGCACGAAATGGCTAACAGGGCCGCCATCGCTATCGTCGCCTGGCATGCTCGTAATCCTCTCTGCATTGAATCCTCCTGCTTAACTTTTATTCAGTATAGATGAAATGGGCCCGTTACGGTAGCTCGACGCCCCGCCTGGGCGGATAGCCGCCCGATCGGGGCTGCGGCCTCCCGTCGCGGCGGCGATGAAAAAAGGCATCCCCAGCCTAGGCCGAGGATGCCTCCGATCGGACGCGGGGATCAGAACCCTTCGTAGAAGGCGCTCTGCACGGCGTCGATGGCCCGCTGCTTCTCGGGGGTCTTGGCGACGGCCGCCTCGGCGTCGTTGAGGTACTTGTCCAGCTGATCCTGCAGCACCTTCTGGTCGATCGAGTAGATCTTGATCACGCGGTAGATGCGGCGATCGACCTCACTCTTGCTCTTGGCGCCGGGCTTGTAGTACTGGAGGTACACCCACCAGTCGGGGCCGGCCATCAGGCCTGAGAACCTGGCCTCGGAGACGAGCTTGACGACGTTCTCGAAGTACTCCTCGAGCTGGTCGCGGTCGCCGACCTGGGCGCCGGCGAACTTCTGCTGCACGCGGGTGGACAGGTAGCGGGCGATCTGCACCGGCGCGTCCATGTTGTCCATCGCGGTCAGCACGCCCTGCTTGCTCGCGCCCTCGGCGTCGAGCACGATGACGTACTTGCCCTTGTACTCGGCGAGCTTCTCGACGCCGCTGGCTCCGCTCTCGATATAGGCCATCGTCCAGGACGGTACGCTGGCGCCGAGCGCGGTGCCCTTGTGCTCGAGGATATCCGGGGTCAGGACCTTCTCGTCGACCTTGGGCTCCTCTACCGCCGGCTGGCTGGCGCAGGACGCGACGGTGAACAGGGCCGCCGCTACCAGCAACGCGATACAAATCTTCTTCACGATAACCTCCTTAAAGGTCTTTCAATGATGAGGAGCCGAGGCTGATACGGATCGGCTCCATGGATCCTATGCCAGGGGGACGAGTCCCCGATGACCGCTCTCAGAGGCCGCTATTGAACGTGAACGCCTTCCCCCGGCTGTACAGCAGGTACAGGTCGAGCAGCCCGGCCTTATCGGCGGCGTCGTACATGGCGTCCTCTATCTTATCGCGCGACTTGAAACTATACAGGGCCAGCTTGGTCTCGGACGGCGAGTACGAGATCTGCTCCACCTCGCGCACGACGCGCGCCAGCGACCTGCGCAGCGTGCTGATCTGCCGCGAATCGGGGGTGTTCTGGATCACGACCTCGTACCGGATGCCCCTGGACATCGAGTTCTTGACCAGGACCTTGGTCTGCTCCGTCATCTTGGGCATCGCGGACCAGACGGACGCGGCCACCGCGTTGGCCACCGCCGCGTCGGACGACACGGTGCTCATTACCTGCGGGCTCTGGAACGCCACCGAGCCGAGCAGCTGGGCCGTCGAGGTGTCGTAGATCTTCATCGAGCCCTGGGCCGTGGCGTAGAACTTGCCGCCGGACGACGAAGGCGTGGACGTGAACGACACCTCGACGTAGACGTCGGCGTTGTACTTCTGGGCCAGGTACTGGATCAGGTCGATCGAGCCTCCGGTCTCGGACTGGTAGGCGGCCTGCTGGTCCTTCTTGTTCTTCTCGATCTGGTCGAAATCGACGACCGACAGCCCGAGCTTCTCGAGCAGGTAGCGGTTCGCCTGGTTGACCGCGACCTTGGCGTTGCGCTCGTCGATACCGGCCGCCTCGTCGTAGTAGACCATATACTGGAGGCGCGCCAGGTAATTATTCAGGAAAGCCTCTTCCTCGGGGGTCATCACGCCGGGGGCGGGAGGCGGCGCGTCGACGGCGTCGCTCGAGGAGGCTCCCGTCGTCGCGGACGCGGAAGACCCCGCCGCGCTGCCGGCCGACCCGCCTTGCACGAGCTCTACGGCCCTATCCTTATAAGCCTGCGACGAGCTCCCGTCGGACGAGCCCTGCTGGGCCGGCGCGGTCGACGGGGCGGCCCCCTCGGCCGGCTCCGGAGCGCTGACGCACGACATGGCTATGGCGGCGCAGACGATGGCGATACACGTTGTTCTCATACGGCCCTTCCACATAGACGGCAGAATTACTATAGCGCGACGGTCGCGCGAAAACAGCACCATACCAATGGTAGCCTATTACGATAATTTATCAAGGTTCGAGGACGAAAAAGGGTTACAGGCTCGCCAGGAGCGGCGAGGCATCGACGACGAGGGACAGCCCGTCCTTCGGGGCCGCCTCGTCGCGGCGGCCGGCGGCCGAGACCATGGCCGGGTCGAAGGCCGAGACCGACACGGCGGCGAGCGTCGCCGGTACGTCCGAGGCCGGCCGAAGGAGCCAGCCGGCGCCCTCCGCCGGCCGCGCGTCGAGCGACGCCGAAACGCCGTCTGAGCCGAAGACCTCGAGCCCGTCGGCGGTGCGGGCGACCGATACCTGGTAGCGCGCGGCGCCGCGGCCGGCGCGGAACGGCGACTCGGCGGACCGGGTCGCGACGGACAGGCCGGCGTCGGAGCCGCGCAGCGTTACGGCGCCGTCCGACGATACGGACAGCTCGCCGCCGCCCTCGAGGGCCAGCGACGCCACGAACGCTCCCGATTCCAGGTCGACGCGAAGCGCGGAGCCTTTCGACGGCGGCGGCGAGCCGGCGACCGCGAGGCTCGAGCCGACGGCCAGGACGAGCTTTCCCTCCCCGGGCGTCGCGGCCCCCTCGACGCTGAAGCCCGCGTCGAGCTCCGCGCCCTCGAAGCCGGTCGCCGCAATGAGCGAGTCGCCGCGGGCGGCGGCCTCCGAGAGGAGGAACGCCGGGTAGGCGCCGCGCAGCACGCGCAGCTCGTCGTATACGGCCGCGAAGCCGCCCGGGCCGGCCACGGAGCAGGCGCCGGGAACCGACGAGAACGGCTCGGCCGCGAGGAGGCCGCCGCCGGCCGGCTTATCGTCGATATAGAAGCGTACGACGGCGCCGCCCTCGGCCGGCGAGACGTCCACCGCGAGTCGGCTCAGGCTCGGGCCGAGCGTCGAGTCGGCGCGCAGCCGCGCTTGGCCGACCTCGACGTACGGATAGCCGGTATCGACGCCGATGACCAGGCCGTCGCCCGAATCCAGCGCCGCGGATAGCAGGACGCCGGAGCCGACGCCG
>QKAK01000082.1 GCA_003247225.1 Spirochaetota bacterium
GTTATGCAGGTCTATCTGCCAGTACCACTCCGTATACAGCGACAGGGGCAGGTTGACGCGGGCCAGCTCGCGGGCCAGGCCCGAGTCGACCATCGCCTTGTACGACGCGTAGGCCGACCTCTGTCCCTCCTCGAGCAGCGAGATGACGCGGGCGGCCTCGTCCGGTGAGAGGGGCTCGGATTCCCGGCCCTGCTTGTTGTCGGCGCTCTGCCCGGCGACCGCGTCCGGGGAGGGCAGCCAGAATTCGTCCTTCATCACGGAGTAGCGGCCGGATATCTCGTTGACGCGCGCGGTGCGGTGGCGTATCCACTGGCGCGCGACGAAGATAGGCATCTTGATATGGAAGGTCAGCACGACCTGCTCGAACGGCGAGGTATGCTCGTTACGCAGCAGGTAGTCGATCAGGCCGGCGTCCTCGCGCACGGTCTTCGTGCCCTCGCCGTACGAGACGCGGGCCGACTGGACTATCCTCGCGTCGCCGCCCAGATAGTCCACCAGCCTCACGAAGCCCTTGTCGTGTACCTTGAACTCGGCGTCGAGTATCCTCTCCGCCTCGTCGACGATGCAGTGCGCCATGCTTCTATCCTTTCGGGGGAACCGCGGCCCTCGGGCCTAGAATCCGGGGAAATCGCCGTAGAACGAGCCGAGGCCGTTCTTGTTCGAGTCCGGCCCGTGGCAATCGGAGCCGTACGTATGGAAGAAACCGAAGCGCCGGCAGCGCTCGGCCACCAGCGCGTTGATGGCGTCGCGATCCTTATTGCGATAGTAGTACAGCTCGACGCCGCCCGCTCCTAGGTCCTTAAAGCGCGACAGCAGCGCGTCGAGCCTCTTCGTCCCGGCGCGCATCGCGGCGAGCGAGTCGTCGAACTCGTGCCCGACGTGCGGGACGACGAGGACGCCGCCGTCGGCCGATACCGCCTCGGCCACCGCCTCGAGGCTCGGCTTGGCGAAGCGCAGGTCGGAGAACAGCCCGGTATCGAAGTACGCCTTCTTGAATTCGCGGTAGTCGACGCTCGCCGATACGCGGCCGGCCCGCTTGAGCGCCAGGAAGAGGTCCGTCTTGGCGAAGCGCAGGGCCCCGGCGTCGACGGCGGGCGAACCGGGGCCGCGGCCGGCGAGCCGCTCCTCGACCCAGCGCCCGAACGACAGCCCCGGCGCGGAGAACAGCTTGGACGCGCGGGAGAACATAGCCTCGACGCGGACGGCCCGCTCCGCGCGGGAGGCGGCCAGCATCGCCGCGCAGCGCCCGTACGAGCCGCCGGGGAAGTACGCGAGCAGCTCGCTCCTATAGCCGAGCCCCTCGTCCTCGCAGTCCATCTCCACGGCCGGCCAGCAGGCCAGCCCGAGCGGCCCAGCCGCCGCCGCCAGCTCCGCGCAGCCGCCGAAGGTATCGTGGTCCGTCAGGCAGACCGCCTCGAGCCCGGCGGCGGCCGCGAGCCTCGCTATGTCCGCCGGCCAGCGGCCGCCGTCGGAGAAGCGCGAATGTATATGGAGATCGGCTCGCATCGTTGTACCCTGGGTAGTATACTAACCCGCGAGGCGAGCCGCGGACAAGCCGACGAACGCGGCGCCCCTTATCCGGAGGACCGAATGTTCGACCTAGACGACGCGATCTTAGAGGAAATGCTGTTCTCGATGGAGAACCAGGACATAGACTTCATGGTCGACGCCTCGACCGGCGCCGTCGTCGTGATGAACGACGACGCGCTCGACTCCGGCCTGGACTCGCTCGACGAGGGCGCGGACCTGCTGCCGCCGCCGGCCTGGACCAGCGCGGACGGCTACGGCCTGATGGAGGCGTTCGCCGCCGGCGTCGGCGACCCGATAGCCAGGACCAGCCTCGACGCCGCGCTGTCCCGGGGCCGCGGCGTCTTCAAGGCCTTCAAGACCGCGATCGAGGCCTACCCCGATATCGCGCGGCGCTGGTACGACTACAAGCGCGGCGCGATGGCCAAGCGGGTCGCCGAGTGGTACGACGACGCGAGGGTAGCCCGCGGGCTCGAGCGCCTCGGGCCGGAACCCGAGGACGACGACCTGCTGGCCGACGACTTCTCGTTCAGGGTAGCCGGGCGCGACGCGTGGCCCGAATGCCAGCACCTGTTCAGGCGCGGCCTCGAGGAGGCGCTCGCCGTGTTCCCGGAGCCCCTGGTGGAGTACGAGTACACCGCGATCGAGCGCGAGATAGCCGAGGGCGGCAAGGAGGGGCTCGTGATCGTGACGGCCGAGGCCGTCGCGGGCGCGATAGCCGGCGTCGCCGCGGCGCGCAGGGTCTACGTCGCCGACAGCTCCTTCGGCAAGCTCGCCTACCTGTACGTGGCCCCGGAGCACCGCAGGCTCGGCCTCGGCCGCCGCCTGGCCGAGGCGGCCCGCGAGCGCCTGGCCAAGGACGGCATACCGCGCTTCGTCGTCGACATGCCCTTCGTGCCGGCGGGCTTCGGCGCCTCGATGAAGTCCTTCGGCTACGAGCCGTTCGGCACGCGCTACCTGAAGACCGACGACTGAGCGCCGGCGCTCGCCGACGGCGGCGCGGACCCTAGCGGGCGCTAGCGCCCCTTAGGGGAGCCGTTCCAGCCGTAGCGGCCGAGGTCGACGCGCCCGTCCGGCCCGACCTCGACGCCCTCGTCAGCGAGCCGAGCCTCCTGCTCCTCGAAGCCGTAGCCGCGGCGCAGCGCTATGCCGCCGTCGGCGCGCACGACGCGCCACCAGGGCAGGCCCTCGGCCGCGGCGCACGAGTGCAGTATCCTGGCGACCGTGCGAGCGCCGTTCGGCGCGCCCGCCAGCGCCGCCACCGCCCCGTAGCTGATCGCGGTTCCCGGCGGCACGAGCCTGAGCGCCGCCTTTATCCTGTCGCCGGTCGTTTCCATGGACGCCAGCATACCACGTTTCCGGCCGGCGCGCCCGCCTCCGCGCGGGCGTCCCGTAGCGGCCTATCGTCGACCTTGACATTATGACAATATATGTCTCATCATAAGACAGGAGCTAAGCCAAATGAAGACATGCATCCTATTTCCGGGACAGGGAGCCCAGTTCGTCGGCATGGGCAAGGACCTGTACGACGCGGACGCCGACGTGCGCGCCCTGTTCGAGGAGGCGTCGGACGCGGCGCGGCTCGACATGGCCGCGCTGACCTTCGAAGGCGACGAGGAAGAGCTCAAGCGTACCCGCAACGCCCAGCTCGCGATCGCGCTCGCCGACGCCGCGGCCTATTCGGCCCTGCGCAAGCGCGGCGTCCGGGCCGACGGCGTCGCCGGCTTCAGCCTCGGCGAATGGGCGGCCCTGTACGCCGCCGGCGTGCTGCCCTTCGGCCGCATGATAGCCCTCGTCGCCGAGCGCGGCCGCCTGATGGACGAGGCCTGCGCCCGCTCCGGCGGCTCGGCGATGAGCGCCGTGCTCGGCCTCGAGGCGCCAGCGATCGAGGCCGCGCTCAAGGGCGCCGGGGTCGCCGACGCGTGGATAGCCAACTACAACGCGCCGACCCAGTCGGTCCTGTCGGGGACGGAGGGCGGCATCGCCGAGGCAGAGGCCGCCGTCAAGGCCGCCGGCGCCAAGCGGGCCGTCAGGCTCAAGGTGGCCGGCGCCTTCCACTCGCC
>QKAK01000183.1 GCA_003247225.1 Spirochaetota bacterium
CGACTGAGAGAGGCTCCTTGGCGACTAAGGAAGGCTCCCGAGCGACTGAGTATGCTTTCCTGAATAGGTAACGAGAACGGGCGGCCGCCCGGGCTCAGCACAACCCGACCAGGTAGCGGGTGGTCGTAGGGGTGTCGTTCGTGGATGGGGTGGAGGCCGAATGGGAGCGGATGGGGCGCGGCGGTCGTTTCGGACGCCCGGGGGCGCCATGGTTTTGTACTGTCACGTAAGCCGTCCTGATCGTTTGGCTCGATGATGTACAGATAGTAGGTATAGGCAACATCTATTAGGCTATAAAGTCTATAGGGTAGTTACGGTCACGATGTATCGATTTGTCAAGGAAAAAAGACTGGGAAATGACAAATTGGGTAAAGAATTGATCTCTATTGATAGCCGATGATCCGATCGCTATTATCCTAGCAGCCACGCGAGTCGGCAGATTCAAGAACGTCAACACTAAAAGGCAACGTACATGGCAATAACGAATTTCAGGATGAACCACCAAATCCAGTCCGAGATCATCGATATCATCAAGAACGCGAAGGACTACTGCTTCATAGTCTCGCCGTACTATAGGCCGTGGCTCCAGCTCAATAAGGCTCTGGAGCTGTCGGCGAAGGACGATAAGCGCATCTTCTTTTTCTTTCGGGACGATCAACAGGATAATCGCGCTATCTATGACCTCAATGATTCATTCGGCTTCGATGTATTCTTCATCAAGAACCTGCATGCCAAGCTGTACCTGAACGAGCGCGAAGCGCTCATCGCCTCGATGAACCTGTTCGACTACTCGAAAGAGAACAATTTCGAGATCGCCTACAAACTCACGAGTCCGGCCGACTCCAAGGAACTCGTTACGAAGGTCATACTCGGCGAGATGCTGAAGATATGGGCGACGGGAGAGTTGCGGGGCAGGCACTATATGGATTTGGAGAACGGGTTCTCCGATACGAAAAGCTTCTTCAAGCGGCCGGCGCAACAGTCTGGTTCAGCTCCGAAACGCGAGATCGGACATTGCATCAGGTGCGGTACCGGCATTCCATTTAATCCGAATAAGCCGTTCTGCACCGATGACTTCATGGTTTGGAACGTTTACCAGAACTTCGAGTACGAGGAATCGTATTGCCACGACTGCGGAAAGCCGAGCCAGACCTCGATGGGTAAGCCCCTGTGTTACGAATGTTTCTGCAAGCGGGTAAGCGCCGGTTTCTAATCTGATGGACTCATTCCTTCGATTCGGTCCAGATCGAGGCGATCTCGTCGAGGATGTCTCGGGGCGGGCGTTCGAGGTCGAGGCCGATGACGCGTAGGCTGAAGTCGCCCAGGTCGAGGCGATGGTCGAAGGACTCTCCAGAGCGGGCGTAGACGAGGCAGGCGGACCATGGGCGATGGTCCGGGTCGCGGCGCCGGAGGACGCGCAGGTACGATGCTATCTGATAGAGGTGCGACGATCGGAGCTGCGTCGAGCCGTGCCTGCCGGAGACGAGGGCCTGACCGTAGTACTTGGCGTCGACGATGACGCATCGATCGGTGCCGCGTACGGTGACGTCAGTCTCCATGACGGGAACGAGGCTCGATCGGTGCCGCTCTGGCGGCGTCCAACGGAACCGGTCGCGCCCTACGACTGCGACGCCATCTAGCGACTCCCGGAGCGCCCCGCGTACGAGACTCTCGAAGGCGCGATTGAGGAAGCGCTTCTGCATCGGGTCGTCGAGGCGATAGGCGCCGCCGTCCGGCATGGCGGATCGTAGGACGAGACCGGCCCAGAACAAGGCGCGGCGATAGCCCGACTCACCGCGCTCGAGTCGGACCTCCGTGAGCGCGCGCCTGGCTTCGGCCAGCGTCGCGTAGGCTCCGCAGGGGAAGGCGCGCGACATGGCCATCGCGCCTTCCCTTACGGGCGGAGCGAGATCGGGGCTGGCCGCGGCTATGGAAAGAGCCGTTTTAAGAACCCTGTTAGGCGGGCAGTCGGGTGACAGATCGCCTGAAACGGATACGGCCCGGGCGCCTCTGCCGAAGTCCAGGGCCATGGTCGCTCCCATGTCCAGCCTGCCGCGTACCGCCGGGCCTTCGTAGACCGACCTACGATACATGCGCCGAGCACCGCGCCTGAGCACGGTGGCGGCCGCCTTGCACAGCGCCGTCGCCGGCAGGTCCAAAGGCGCGCAGGAGTCGAGCTCGCCCGACAGTAGCTCGTCCCGCGGATCGTATAGGTCGGCCGCGTAGCAGAGCAGGAAGTAGAGCGCCCCGCTCGACAGTTCTAGCCGAGTAGCTTCTTGCGCCATGCTTCGACCTTGCCGGGCTGATCGAACCAGTACTCCTCGAGCGTCGGCACGATCTGCGTCTTGACTATAGAGCGGTACCAGGCCTCGTCCGGCTCGGCGTCGGTCTCGCCGCCTGATAGGGCGGTAAAGTAGCTGTGACCGATAAGGTACCCGCTTCCTAGGTTGCGATCCTTCGCTATCTCGTCGTTCAGGCTGATCATGGCGTCGACTATCCTGGTCGTGATCTCGTCGCTCGCCTGCACTTTCTCGCTCGTCATGAAATCGTAGAATTCGTCGCTGCCGAAGGCCGGGCCGAGCGGTAGGAACGCGAATCGACGCCTGAGCGCGTAGTCGACGACGGCGATGGACCGGTCCGCGGTGTTCATCGTGCCGATGAGGTAGACGTTCGGCGGGATGTAGAACGGCGGCTCGCCGTCCCGCGCGCAGCCGAGGCGGACCGCGTAGCGGCCGTCGCGCTTGTCCTGCTCGAGCAGGAAGAACAGCTCGCCGAAGACCCGCGAGATGTCGCCCCTGTTGATCTCCTCGATCAGGACGACGTAGGGCCTGTCGGGGTCGGCGCGCGCCTGATCACAGAACAAGAGGAAGGGGCCGTCCTTGAGCTCGAAGGATCCGGCTCCGGGTTTCCAGCCGCGTACGAAATCCTCGTAGGCGTAGGACTGGTGGAACTGGACCCGCAGGAGGCGATCCCGGTCGACGCCGCCGAGCCTGACCCACGCGAGGCGGGCGGCCAGCCAGCTCTTGCCCGTGCCGGGCGGTCCGGAGACGATGAGGTTAGCCTTGTCGTCCCAGGCGCGGATCGCCTCGTCGATGCGGTCGCGCCCGACGAAGGCTCCGTCGGCGACGAGATCGTTGACGCCGTACGGGCGGAACGTCTCGCTAGCGGCGTAGCCGGGAGCGGCTTCGGCGGCGGCTTCCGCGATCGTCGGGGCGTCGGACTCGCCTATGAGCGCGAGCGCGAAGGCGAGCCAGTCCTTATACGGCGTGAACTCCGTGAGCGTCTTCGTGGTGATGCGCCTATCGTCGGGGAGTCGCCACGGCCCGAGCCGGAGCCATTCGACCGAGCGTCGGTGCTTGTACGCGCGGGCGCCCTCGTCGTAGCGATAGCCCGACGAGACTCGACCGAAGCCCAGAATTTTCGACCGGCCCTGCTTGGCGAACACGTAGTCGCCCTCGCTCATCTCCCGCGTGAACTGGAGCAGGCACAGCGCGTCGTTCGTCGGCTTGTGGCC
>QKAK01000145.1 GCA_003247225.1 Spirochaetota bacterium
ACCACAGCCGGCCGGCGTTACCGTCCAGCTCGGCGGCCCATCGGGCGAGCGCCGCCTCGCCGCCGTCCCGCACCTCGTCCATGACTCGCCGCGCGACGGCCTCGCAGGCCGGGTCGTCGGCCGGCCGGCCCGTACGGCCTATCCCGTCGAGCCCGACGCGCCTCAGTGTATACCGGTCTTCCACGGTTCGTTCCCCTTCTCCAGGTACGGCGCCTTGGCGTTACCCGGCCGCCTGGTCACGCGCATAGCGCGGCGGTCGAGCACGCGCTCGACGTCAGCCAGGCCGGCGCCCTCCCGGGCCAGCTTGACCGACGCGAAGTAGACGAGGTCGGCCGCCTCCTCGGCACTTCGCTCCGGCCCCGCCGCCTCGCACAGTTCCGCGGCCTCCTCGGCTATCTTGGCGTCGAGCAGGCCCGGCTCCGCGAAGAGCCTCGCCGTATACGAGCCAGCGGGCGCCTCGCCGGAGGCGACCTCGGCGAGGCGTTTCTCCATCGTCCGGGTCAGCAGCGCGAAACCGCGCTCGTCGCCGCCGAACCCCGCGGCCCCGACGGCCCCGAAGCAGGTCCGCGTGCCCCGGTGGCAGAACCCGGCGCCGGACTGGCGCACGGTAAAGCGCAGCGCGTCGCGGTCGCAGTCCGCGTCGACGCGCAGCAGTTCCTGGCGGTCGCCGCTCGACTCGCCCTTGCGCCACAGCCCGCGCCTGCGCGAGCGGTAGACGCCGGCCCGTTCGGCGATCGCCGCCTTGAGGCTCTCCGCGTCCGAGTAGGCGAGCCCGAGCGCGACGCCGGACTCGTCGCAGACGACCGTCGGCCACAGCCCGTCCGGCCGATCGGAGGACAGGCACGCGGCGAGGGCGTCGGCCGGGTCGAGCGCTCCCTTGTATAGGGCCATGCCTACCTGGGCGTCGACGCCTATCGCGTCGAGGGCCGCGACCTCGGCGGCCGAGCGTATCCCGCCCGCGAACGTCAGCGCCCCGTCGAAGCCCGGAGCCCGTATAGACTCCGCGAGGGCCCGCGCCGCGTCCAGGTCGACGCCCGACAGCGAGCCCTCTATGTCGATGGAGGTGACGAGGAAGCCGCCGACGTACGGAGCCAGCTCGGCCGCCGTATCGGCCACCGTCCTGCCGGTGCTCGTCCTCCAGCCCTCGGACATGACGACGCCTCGCTTGAAGTCGAGGGAAGCGACGAGGCGCTCCTTCGGGAAGGCCGACAGGAAATCGGGCGTCGCCCTGGTACCGACCATAACGGCGCGGGCGCCTGAGTCGAGGAGCCGCCGCATCGTCGCTTCGTCGCGTACGCCCCCGCCTACGCGGCACGGGTACCGCGACGCTATGGCCGCTACCAGCTCCAGGTTGGAGCCGGCGCCGGTCGCGGCGTCCAGGTCGACGACCGCGAGCTCGCCGAGCACGGAGAAGCGATCGGCCAGCTCGAGCGGGTCGCCGCAGTCGAGCTCGAAGCGCTCGCCCCCGACGAGCTGGACGGCCCTGCCGCCCATGATATCGATCGATGGAATAAGCATCAGCGTACCTCCGCGCCGCGCAGGCGCATGTAGTCCTTAATGGCGGCTATCGTCAGCGAGCCGTCGTGCAGGGCGCCGGCGAGCAGGGCCGCGTCGGCCCCGGCCCGCAGCCCTTCTAGAATCTGTTCCGGGCTAGCGGCCCCGCCCGACGCTATCACCGGGGTGCCCGGCGCGGCGGCGCAGACCGAGCGCAAGAGCCCGAGGTCGTAGCCGGATCGGGTGCCGTCGCGGTCGCGGCTCGTCAGCAATAGCTCGCCGGCCCCGGCGTCGACGGCCCGGCGCGCCCAGTCGGTTACCGGCGTGCCGGTCTCGGTGCGGCCCGCGTCCAGCACGACGACAGGCGTCCCGTCGGGCTCGCCGCCGCGCCTCGCCGCGTCGACGGCGGCGACGCAGCACTGGCGGCCGAACTCGCGCGCTATGGCCGACAGGAGGCCCGGGTCGCGGTAGCCCCTGGAGTTGACGGAGACCTTGTCGGCTCCGGCGGCCAGGATCCGCTCCGCGTCGGCCAGGCCGCGGACGCCGCCGCCTACGCATAGCGGGATGCCTATCCTCCGCCTGACCGCGCGCACGGTCTCGACGGCGGTATCGCGGCCGTCGACGCCGGCGCTTATGTCGAGCATCACGATCTCGTCCGCTCCCGACGCCTCGTAGCGCGCCGCCAGCTCGGCGGGGTCGCCCGAGTCGCGCAGCTCCTCGAAACGCACGCCCTTGACGACGCGCCCGCCGGCCACGTCCAGGCACGGGATGATCCTCGGCAGGGTCCCTCGTCTCGTCGATATACCTGTAGCCGACGGGCCCGTCGCCGTCAGGTCCGGCCTCGCCGTCGGCTGCGGCGCGGTCGTGGCCGACGGGGAGCCGCCGAGCGTCAGCCAGCGTCCGAGCAGCGCCTGGCCCCAGGCCCCGGACAGCTCCGGGTGGAACTGGCAGAGTAGTACCGGACCGCGCTCCAGCGCGGCGACGAAGGAAGCTCCGTAGTACGCGCTGGCGGCGACCCAACCGGCCGGCGCCTCGTCGAGCTTGTAGGAGTTGGCGAAGTACGCGGATGGCGGCTCGGAGCCCGGCACGCGAGCGAGGACCCCGTCGGCGCCGGGCAGGGACAAGCGGTTCCAGCCGAACTGCGGCGATCGGACGCCGGGGCCGTACGCGGTGATCGCGCCGGGTATGGCGCCGATGCCGCGCGCGCCCGGCGATTCTTCGCTAGATTCGAAGAACAGCTGCATGCCCAGGCAGGCGCCGAGCGTCGGCAGGCCGCGCTCGACGCGCTCCCTCAGGACGGCGTCCATGCCCATCGCGCGCAGCCTGTCCATGACCGCGCCGAAGCTCCCGACCCCGGGCAGGGCGGCGAAGGCCGCGCGCCGGACGTCGGCCGGATCGACGCTCAGCCTCGGCGCGGCGCCAGCCCGCTCGAGCGCCGCGGCTAGGCTGGCCGCGTTCGAGCGGCCCGTGTCGACGATGACGACGTCCATGGCTTTCGCGGCGCTCATAATGCCCCCTTCGCGCTCGGCACGGCGTCGCCGTAGCCTGCGTCGATAGCCGCGGCCTCGCGCAGGGCCAGCGCGAGCGCCTTGAACGCGGCCTCGGCCCGGTGGTGGTCGTTCGAGCCGCGCAGCACGTCCAGGTGTATCGTCGCCGTCGCGGCGTTCGCCAGGCTCGTCACGACGTGGGCGACGTTCTCGCAGGCCAGGCCGCCTATCGCCTCGCGGGTCAGGCCGAGGTCGACGACCGCGCACGGCCTGCCGGACAGGTCGACGACGGCGCGCGCGAGCGACTCGTCGAGCGGCGCGTAGGCCGAGCCGAAGCGGCGTACGCCCGCCTTGTCGCCGAGCGCGTCCCTGAGCGCCGAGCCGAGCGCCAGGGCGCAGTCCTCGGCGCTGTGGTGGTCGTCGACCCCTAGGTCGCCGTCGCAGCGCAGGGACAGGCTGAAGCCCCCGTGGAACGCGAGGCTCGACAGCAGGTGGTCGAGGAAGCCGACGCCGCTGCGCACGTC
>QKAK01000205.1 GCA_003247225.1 Spirochaetota bacterium
AATATCCGGCGACGAGGCCATGAACGCGTTCATCCAGCGCCAGTGCGAGGCTCTGGGCAAGGAATACGCGCCCGTCTTCTTCAAGGACAAGGACGAGGTGGTGGCCTACCTCAAGTACGACCTGCCCGAGATCAAGATGATCTATTTCTCGGATTCCACGGCCGAGGCGCGCGAGGTGCTCGACGAGATAGGCAAGGACCCCTGGCTGCACTACGGCGGCGTGATAGCTATCCACGACAACCTCGAGGAGAAGCCTCTCCTGGACGCGATGCGCGACCAGAACGTGATAGCGGTGCTCCGGCGGAGCGAGTTCGAGCGCGGCTTCTCGCGGCTGATGAAGATACTCAGGCAGAACAAGCAGATACTGTTCCAGCGCGGTATCCAGCAGCACCTGCTCAAGAACATCGCGGGGTCGTTCGTGATGGACAACGACCCGCTCGACATCACGACCTACGCGAACCTGGTGACGAACTACCTGTACAACGCCAACCTGATCAGCCGCGACACGAAGGAGAAGCTCCACGTGGCGCTGCTGGAGCTGCTGATCAACGCGATCGAGCACGGCAACTGCAGGATAGGCTACGACGAGAAGACCTCCTGGCTCGAGGGCGCCGGCGACATCATGGAGCTGATACGGCAGAAGAACCGCGACCCGGCGGTACGCGCCCGCAAGGTGTACTTCTCGTACACGATCAGCCCGGAGTCGAGCCGCTTCACGATCAAGGACGAGGGCGAGGGCTTCGACTGGAGGGCGAGGCTCGCGGCCGCGCCCGACGAGCCGGGCCTGCACGGCATGGGCATGAAGATGGCGTCGCTGTACGTGAGCGGCCTGAGCTACAACGACGCGGGGAACGAGGTGTCGTTCGAGGTAAGCCACCAGCGGAACGAGACGAACACGATCCCGGCCATCTTCGACGCGAGCCAGGAGCGGGAGTTCAACGACGGCCAGTACGTCTGCTCGGAGGGCGAGGAGTCCGACTACCTGTACTACATCGTGTCGGGCACGCTGTACGTGTACTCGAAGGGCAAGCTGGTCTCGGCGCTGACGCCGGACGACATGTTCATGGGGGAGATGAGCTTCCTGCTATCGAACCGGCGCTCGGCGACGGTGGTGTCGAAGGGCAAGAGCGTGCTGATCAAGATATCCAAGCAGGACTTCGTGAACCTGATCAAGGACAACCCGCACTACGGCATCTTCCTGGCGCGCCTGCTGGCCCAGCGGCTGGCCAGGCTGAACCTGCGCACCTCGCGGCTGAACACGGAGTACCTGCGGCTGAAGGCGGAGCTCGCGTCGGTCCGGCCCGCGGAGTAGCCGCGGGGCCGGGCGGGCCCCGACCCGCCCGGGTCTCGGGCGGGCCCTATAGTCGACCTAGTAGTTCTCGTGGAGCCTGACCTTGGCCACCTTGCCGGTCTTGCGGAGCTCCGAGAACAGCGTGTCCAGGTCGACGTTGACCGGGACCTTGACCAGGGCCGACAGCCTCGTCTGCTTCTTCTGGACCGATAGCGACGCGTCGACGGACTGGACCTGGATGCGGAAGGCGGTGAGCGTCGAGTAGACGGCCTTGCGGTCGAGCGAGCTGCCCTCGTACCAGATCTGCAGCAGCTTGAGCCGCTCGGTGGGGAACCACTTCTTCTCGATCGGCTCGAGGAAGGTGAGCACCAGCAGCGACAGGACGAGCACGACCAGGGCGACCTCCCACATGCCGGCGCCTATGGACAGGCCGAGCCCCGCGACGAACCAGATCGTGGCGGCGGTGGTCAGGCCCTTGACGTTGTTGCCGATCTTGACGAAGGCGCCGGCGCCGAGGAAGCCGATGCCCGATACGACCTGGGCGGCTATGCGGCCCGGGTCGCCCTTGTCGCCGCCGATGGTCTGCGGCAGCCATATCGACAGCAGCATGAGCAGGGTGGCGCCGAGGCCTATGATGATGTGGGTGCGCCAGCCGGCGGTCTGGCGGCGCATCTCGCGCTCGAGGCCTATCAGGCCGCAGGCGAACAGGCTGAACAGCAGGCGGGCCAGGGCGGCGTAGAAGTCGACGACGGGGCCGCCGAGCCAGGTAAGCAGTTGATCCACGATGCAGCTCCTTGCCGCCCGATTCTAGCACGGGCGGCCGGCGCGGTCGAGCCGTAGCCGTGGACAAGCGCGGCCGCCCGGGGAGGCATCTCCGGGCGGCCGCTATATCGTGAACGCGCCCGCGGGGCGCGGACGGATCAGGCTACGTAGCCTTCGAGGGCCTCGGTGCGGCCGGGGACCGACAGGCGCTTGAGGGCGGCCTTCTCGATCTGGCGGATGCGCTCCTTGGTCAGGTTGAAGCGGTCGCCTATTTCCTTAAGGCTCATCGCGCGGCGGCCGTTGAGGCCGAAGCGGTACTGGAGCACCTCGCTCTCCTTCTCGGTCAGGGTCTTGAGCACGTCGTTGATGTCGTCCTTGAGGCCCTGCTCGATCACGTGGTCGTCGGGGGACTGGTATCGGTCGTTCTCGACGAAGTCGCCGAGCACGCTCGAGTCGCGCTCGTCGAAGACCGGGGCCTCGAGCGAGACGAGGTCGCGGGAGACGTTGACGAGGTCGGCGACGTGGTCGGCGTCCATGTCCAGCATCTTTGCTATCTCGCGTATCTCGCCGTCCTCGGACAGGCCGGCCGGCACGTACTTCCTGGCCTTCTCGATCTGGACGAGCTCGTTGGCGCGGTTCAGCGGCAGGCGTATCATGCGGCTCTTCTCGCAG
Source organism: Spirochaetota bacterium (assembly GCA_003247225.1). Taxonomy (GTDB): domain Bacteria; phylum Spirochaetota; class Spirochaetia; order Treponematales; family UBA12059; genus SZUA-370. The sequence continues at coordinate 2,726 of QKAK01000205.1, forward strand.
ATGGCCTTGAGTATCGCCTGGCGTATCCACCAGACGGCGTAGCTGATGAAGTGGTAGCCCTTGTCGACGTCGTAGCGCTCGATCGCGTTGATCAGGCCGATGTTGCCCTCGCTGATCAGGTCCGACAGCGGGATGCCCTGGTTCTGGTAGCGCTTGGCCACGTTGACGACGAAGCGCAGGTTACCCTTGACCAGCATGTCCTTGGCGGACTGGTCGCCGGCGGCGGCGGCGCGGGCGTAGCGGTCCTCGTCCTCGCGGGACAGCAGCGGGATGCGGTTGATTTCCTTGAGATATATGGAGAGTACGTTCGAATCTATGGAAGAGGTGGAATCGGTCGTGCGCTTGGCTTTCATGCAGTTCCTCCTGCCTTATATAAAGCAAGAATCGTGCCAACAAATATGCAGGGCGTCGGTTGATTTATGCGGAGAGTCTAGCGTGTGCGTAATTACATATATGAATTACAATTAAGTACTTTTAGAGATTCGTGCGATGCCGTGGCGGCTAGGCCCGCGCTCGGTATCGCGGCGAGGCATCGAGTGAAGCGTGTGTCGTTATGAAACGATCGACGACATGGGCGGGTATTGGTGTATCGTTTCGAAACAAAACGGACCCGGGTAGAGGACTATGTATCGTTTCTAGTCACGTTCGGCTTCGTACGGAAGCCGGACGCGGCCGCAGCACCTGCCGTAGGGCAGGCCGGAGCCGCAGGTGCAGCGGTCGTCGGCCCGCAGGG
>QKAK01000179.1 GCA_003247225.1 Spirochaetota bacterium
GACAGCCTGAACACGCTCGGCATGCCGAACTCGCCCTGCATGACCTCGCGCGCCGCCTCCTTGGCGCTCTCCCAGTCGCGGAAGATGAACGAGTAGCGGCGCGTATTCTCCGGCATGTACCTGCGCACCCGGAGCGTGGCGGAGTACAGGACGCCGAAGGTCCCCTCGCTGCCCATCATGATCTGGTCCAGGTCGGGGCCGTCGGCGGCGGCGGGGAACTCGCGGGTGCGCAGGTCGACGCCGCCGGGGCAGACGTAGTCCTGCGCGAGCACGATGTCCTCGATCTTGCCGTAGTAGGTCGAGTTCTGCCCCGCCCCGCGGGTCACCGTCCAGCCGCCGACCACCGAGTACTCGAAGCTCTGCGGCAGGTGGCCGGCGGTGTAGCGGCCCGCCGCCCCGAGCGTCTCCGGCGCGTTCCTGAGCACGCGCTCCAGCTCCGGGCCGTCCATGCCGGCCTCGACGGTGATCGTCTGGTTCCTCTCGTCGAACTTGATCACGCGCTTCAGGTGGACGCGCATGTCCAGGCTGACGCCGCCCGAGAACGGCTCGACGCCCCGCGTCACCGACGAGCCGCCGCCGTAGACGTAGACCGGTATCGCGTTCGCCTCGCAGTAGTCGACGATCCGCCGCAGGTCGCCGCGGTCGCGCGGCCATAGCGCCATGTCCGGCAGGTGCTCGATCACTCCGTAGCGCAGGCGCATCAGGTCGACCATCGTCTTGCCGTAGGCTATCCGCAGCCGGTTATAGGTATCGACGTGGGCGTTCTCGGAACCCACGATCGCGGTCAGCGCCTCGACGTGCTCCGGCGCCAGGCGGCAGGGCGACGACTCCGGCACGGCGCCGAGGCCCTCGTCGCGCCGCTTACCGAACCACTCGTCGTCGAGGCCGAAGGTCTCCTTCATCAGCGCGTACAGCTTGCGGTTCGGGTGCTTGTACTCGTTCGGGTCGCCCCACTTGAGGATGGACCGGAAGCTGCGCGGGGGCAGCTCGCCCTCGAACCAGTCCGGCCTGAAATCGTCTCGTCTAGCCACATCGTCCTCCTTTAGACGGCCCGCTCGGGGTATCCGGTTATATCCCTGATGCTCTCGTACAGGGGCCCGAGCGCCCGGTACATGCGCTTGTAGACGCGGCGGTACAGCTCGGCGTACAGCTCCGCGTTGTTCCCATCGGGCTCGAAGACCCGGGACGTCGACGACATGGCCGCGCTCGCCTCCTGGACGCCCGGGTACCAGCCCAGCCCGGCGGCGGCGCACATCGCCGCCCCGAGGCCCGAGGCCTCGCAGGTGCCGCCGCGCTCCATCGGTAGGTCGAGCACGTCGGCCGAGGCCTGGCAGATCGCGTCGCTCTGGCTGGCGCCGCCGGAGACCCGCAGCGACCGCACCCGCCTCCCCGACGCCCGCTCTATCGCCTCGAGGCCCTCCTTGAGGCCGTAGGCCAGGCCCTCGACGATGGCCCGGTACAGGTGCGATCGCTCGTGCACGTCGCCGAAGCCTATGATAGCGCCCTTCGCCGACGGCGACGACAGGCCGGCCGTCCAGTACGGCTGCATCACGAGGCCGTGGCCGCCCGGCGGGGTCGAGCGCAGCAGCTCGTCGAGCATCGCCTCGGGCGCCATGCCCCGCCGCTCGGCCTCGACGACCTCGGCGTAGGCGAACTGGCTCTTGAACCACGATATCATCCAGTAGCCGCGGAAGATCTCCACCTCCGGGTTGTAGCGGCCCGGGATGGCGGCGGGGTACGCCGGCATGAAGGCTATCGGCTCGCGGTAGCGGCGGCTGGTCGTCTGCACGGTCGCCGTGGTGCCGAAGGACAGGCTCGCGGCCGTCTCGTCGGCCACGCCGGAGCCTATCGTCTCGCAGCCCTTGTCGCTGCCGGCCGCGATCACCGGCAGGCCCGCGGGCAGGCCGAGCTCGGCCGCCGCCCGGGACGCGAGCCGCCCGAGCTCGGAGCCGGCCGGCGCGAGGCGCGGCAGCTTCTCCGGCGCTATCGGGAACATCCTGGCGTTGCGGCTGCCCGGGGCGGCCCAGGCCTGCCGCCGATAGTCGAACGGCAGGTGGCCGATCTGCGACGCGGTCGAGTCGGCCAGCTCGCCCGTCAGCCTCGCGTTCAGGAAGCCGGAGACCTGCACGCAGGCCCTCGTCCGCTCCCAGAGCTCCGGCTCGTTGGCCATGATCCAGTTGCACTTGCCGGCTTCCTGCGTCTTCTGGAGGGCCTCCCGCATGCCGACGAGCGACACGCCGAGCGCCACGAGGGCGGACGGACGGTACGGCGCCGGCGCCCTGCGAGCGTCGAGCCACAGGATGGCCGGCCGCAGGGGCTTGAGGTCGGCGTCCAGGCAGACGGTCGTGTCGCGCTGGGTCGTCACCGCCAGGGCCGCGATCCTGTCGGCGCCGCCGGGCAGGTCGGCTACGAGGCCGCGGCAGGCTTCGACCAGGGATCGCCACCACAGTTCGGGGTCCTGCTCGGCCCAGCCGGGGCGGGAGCTGAAGTACGGCTCGTAGGCGACCTTGCGCCGCGCGACGAGCGCGCCGCGCGCGTCGAACGCCAGCGCCCGCAGGCTCTGGGTGCCGCAGTCTATGGCCAGGACCAGGTCGGCCGAGGCGCTCACCGATCCTCCCCGAGTAGGTCGTCGGTGGCCACGAGGTCGACGCCGAGGCCGAGCAGGTCGCTGGCGACGACGTCCCCCCGCCGGACCGGCGGCCGTACCACGACGGGGTCGATCGCTTCCATCGCGTCGAGGAGGCGGGCGAGCGGGATCGTCCCGTCGCTGCGGACCGGCAGGCGCTTCCTCGCCGAGCCTTCGACCGCGACGGTCGTGGTCAGCGTACGCATCGGGGCGACGGCTTCCTGGGCGCCCCAGACGGCTCCCTTCGGGCAGGCGTTGCCGCTGACCGTCGCGCGCCCTCCGTCCACCTCGACGGTCAGCCTGCAGCCGCGGGGGCACTCTATGCAGGTCAGTTCCTTACGCTCGCTCATCGGTCCTCCGGTTCAATAGGTTCGACTATGAGGCTGGCTCCGGGTCCCGGCTCCGCCGGGCGGGCCGGTCCTACGGCCAGGGAGCCGGCGGGAGCCTTGATACGCTCCATCTCGGGCGGGCGCAGGGCGCGATAGCGCCGCTCGAGCAGCGTCGCCCCGCCCGCCCCGGGCGCGTCCCCGGCGGCCAGCCTGGCGACCGCGCCGGAGGCCATCGTCGAGCTCGAGCGGAAGTATAGGCATACGTCGTCGGCCCGCGCGACGTCGGCGAGCGCGGCCAGGTCCAGGAGCTGCGGCACGACGTAGAGGCAGCCGGGGCCGGCCGAGAGCGGCGACAGGCGGCGGACGCGGCTCGGGGAGCCGGGGCCGGCCAGCGCGTAGGCCGCGGCCGAGGAGCCGGCCCGCTCGCCCGACTCCGATACGTAGTCGGCCAGGTCGTTCACGTGCACCGCGTTGCCGCAGGCGAAGACGCCGTCGACGAGGGTGTGCATGTTCTGGTCGACCCGAGGGCCGCGCGTACGCGGGTCCAGCGGCACGCCGAGGCTCTTGGCCAGCTCGTTCTCGGGTATCAGGCCGACCGACAGCACGAGCGTGTCGCAGCTCAGGTCGCGCTCCGTGCCGGGTATCGGCCGCATAGCCCCGTCGACGCGGGCCGTCGTCACGCCCTCGACCCGTCGGCCGCCATGGACCGCGGTGACGGTCGACGACAGGGCCAGCGGGATGCCGTAGTCGTCGAGGCACTGGCGCAGGTTGCGCGACAGGCCGGACGGCTCGGGCTTGGCCTCGTAGGCGCCGATCACCTCCATGCCCTCGAGGGTCATGCGGCGGGCCATGATCAGGCCGATGTCGCCGGAGCCGAGTATCACGGCGCGGCGTCCGGGCAGGAGGCCCTGCACGTTGATCATGTACTGGGCGAGGCCGGCCGTGAATACGCCGGCAGGGCGGTCGCCGTGCACGAAGACCTGGCGGTCGGTGCGCTCCCGGCAGCCGGTCGCCAGCACGAGGGCAGCCGACCGCAGCAGGAAGGCGCCGCCGCGGTCGACGCAGGCCAGCTCGAAGCCGCCCGCCTCGAGCCGCGAGGCCGAGGTCACGAAGGCCTCGAGCATCGCGCGGCCGCCGAGCGAGCCGAAGCGGTCGGCGTCGCGCAGGGCGTACTCCGGGCCGGACAGTTGCCGGCCGTAGCGCAGCAGCCCGAAGCCGTCGTGGATGCACTGCTTGAGTATGCCGCCGGTCCGCTCCTCGCGCTCCACCACGACGACGCGGGCGCCGGCCTCCATCGCCGAGCAGGCGGCGGCCAGGCCGGCCGGCCCGGCGCCGAGCACCACGACGTCGGTCTCGAGGCGCCGGATCACGACGCGCCTCCGCTGGCATCGCCGCGCGCGGCGGCGTCGCCGCGTGAGCGCCGCGGGCCGGCCTTCGTCGGGCCGACGCACAGCTCCGAGCCCGGGCCCTTCTTGGTCACGGCCCAGGCCGGGAGGCCCGTCTCCCGCGCGACGAGCTCCATCACCCGCGGCGTACAGAAGCCGCCGTGGCATCGGCCCATGCCGGCCCGCGTGCGGCGCTTGATCGCGTCCAGGTCGGTGGCCGGCACGATCGAGCGTATCGCGTCGACGATCTCGCCCTCGGAGACCTCCTCGCAGCGGCAGACGACGCGGCCGTAGGCCGGGTTACCGGCTATCAGCGCGTCGCGCGCCTCGATTCCCAGGCGCCTCGGCTCGGGCGGCGCCGCGCGTCCTGCCCTCCAGCCGGCCCGAGGCGCCACGCGCCTGAAGCGGCCGGCCGCCTCGACGACCATCGCCGCCACGTCCTGGGCGATCGCCGGCGCCGAGGCCAGGCCGGGCGACTGGATGCCGGCCGCGTGCACGAGGTTCGTGACGCGCTCGCTTCTCTCGACGATGAAGTCCTCCTCGTAGGTGCAGGGGCGCACGCCGGAGAAATAGGTGATGCCCTGGGCCATCGACAGGGCGGTATTGAGCCGCAGGTGCCGGGTCAGCCGGTCGAGCTCCTCCGGCTTCGTCGCGTAGTCCTCGCGGCCCGGGGACTCGGTTGCCGTCGGCCCGACGAGGACGTTGCCCTCGACGGTCAGTACGAGGCCGCCGCCCTTGGTCTTCGAGTGGAGCTGGAGTAGACGCGGCATGCCCAGGATATGGCGCTGGGCCGAGGCGGTCTCGGCGTCCAGTATCATGTCGGTGCCGCGCCGCTGGTGCAGGCTGAAGAACCGGTCGCCGGCCATGCCGGCCACGACGTCGGCCCAGTTGCCGGCGGCGTTGACCACGACGCCGGCCCGTACGGAGCCTTTATTCGTCCTGAGCGCCGTGATGGAGCCGCCGTCGAGCTCCATGCCGAGCACGCAGGCGCCGAGCGCGACGCGCGCGCCGTTCATCGCGGCGTTCTCGGCGAGGGCGACCGTGGCCCGGTACGGCGACAGGACGCCGGCGCTCGGCAGGAAGAAGGCGCCGCGCTGGTCCGCCGTCACGTTCGGCTCCTCGGCCGCGACCCTGGCGCGGCTCCAGAATTCCCAGCCGTCCACCCCGTTGCGCCGCGCCCGGGCGGCCATCGCCGGGTACAGGGCGGCCGCCGCGGCCGTCCGGAACAGCACGAGCGAGCCGGGCCGCTTGAAGTCCAGGCCCAGCTCGCGGCACAGGGGCTCCCAGAGCCGGTTGCCCCGTACGTTGTAGGCGGCCTTCTTTGATCCCGGCTTCGCGGCGAAGCCGTCGTGGATCATGCCGTCGTTGCGGCTCGAGGTATGGGCCGCCACGTCGCTCTCCTTCTCTAAAAGGAGGATGGACAGGTCCCAGCGCGTCAGCTCCCTGGCTATCGCGGCGCCTATGACGCCGCCTCCGACGATGGCCACGTCATAGTACGAGCCGTCGAGGGACGAATCGGCCGCTCCGCGCGGCTCCAGGCGCTCGTCGGCCTCTCCAGGCGCGCGGATATCGTTGACGACGCCCTTGAAGCCGTAGCGGGCCGCCAGCCAGCCGGCGCTGACCTTATCGTCGTAGCTCGGCGCCTCGCCCTCGAGCCGGATAGAGCCGCGGTCGACGGACGCCTCGACCGAGTCGCCGAAGCGCGAACGGAGAGAGGCCCCGAGTCGCCCGACGAGCCTCGAGGCATCGGGACGGGATACCGCCTCGGACCTGATCGGCTCTTCGTCGCTCGATGAAGGGCTCTCGACTGCCTGCTTTCTTGGTATTACCAGCATACCAGATATATACGCCATGAATTCGATGCCGTCAAGACTATTCGTCTAGTCGCCCGCGTTATGGACTATCGCGCCCGCCGCGCTATATTTTTACCCCATGGTTAAAGCATCGAGCTTCATCATCGCCCTCGCCGCCATGGTCGCCTACTCGTGCGCGAGCGCGCCGGCCTCGCCCTCGACCTCGGGGGAAGACGAGGGCTCCTCGGGCACGCTGGCCGGCGGCGCCCTCGTCGCGGGCCTGCTGCTCGACTCGAAGGTCGCTAGGCGCGTACCCGCCAGGAAGCCGCGCGCCATCCTGGCCATCGCCTCCCCCCGGGTGCTCGGCAAGGCCATAGGCATGGGCGTACTCGAGGAGAAAGGCTACCCTACCTGGAGGCTGTCCCGAAGCGAGGCGCTGTCCGACGTGATCAAGGTCAGGATAGGCTTCTCGGCGAGGCTGCCGGAAGGCGGCGCCGAGCGCCAGAGCGGCATGCTGTCGATCCCGGCCCCCCGAGGCGACGGGAAGCGCGAGCTGAGCTGGATCGTCTTCTTGAAAGGTACGGAGCACCAGCGCGACAGGGTGCCGTCACGGAAGGGCGCCAACGAGACGGCCATGATGGACGCGGCCGCGGCGCTAGGCTACGCGGTATGGGCCCCCGATTACGCCGGCATGGGAGACGCCGAGGGCGCCCAGGAGTACTGCGTGCCCGAGTCGATGGCCGCCTCCGCCCTCGACGGGCTGGCCGCCGCCAGGGCCTACCTGGCCGGCAGGGACGACGAGTACGCCGAGTCCGGGCGGCTCTACGTCATGGGCTACTCGCAGGGCGGCATGGCGACGATGGCCTCGCTCAAGGCGGCGGCGGACGGGGACATCGCCGTCCCGGGCCTGCGTATCGTCGCCGGGTACCCGCTCGGCGCGCCGCTGGACCTGATGCCCGGCATCCCCTTCCTCGCCGACGACGGCGCCACCGTCGAGCGGCCCGACTTCGCGGCCCTATTGGCGATAGGCTGGTCGCGCGCCTACCCGGAATCGATCAAGCTCGACGACATCCTATCCGAGCGCGCCGTGGAGAGCGTCGTGCCGCTCTTCGACGGCAGCCGGGACGCCGACGAGCTGCTCTGGGCCATCGCCGAGGCCCTAGGGCGGAAAGAGGGGGAGGTGCGGGCCGACGACCTCTACGCGCCCGGATACCGGGCCGCGATAGCCGGCGACCCGTCGTCGTCGGCCTTCTACGCCGCCCAGTCGCGGGCCCGCCTCGACCGCTGGGCCCCGCCGCGCGGCCTGCGCCTCGTGCTGGCCGCCTCGCCTTCAGACGAGCTCGTGCCGTTCGAGAACAGCGTCCGGGCCCGCGATTGGATACTGGCCGCCGACGCCGAGGCCGACGTATCGCTCGTGCGCCTGGAGAGCCAGAGCCACGGCTTGGCCGCGGTCGAGGGTTTGCTGTACGCTCTGATAGACATGGACACGATAGAACGCGGAGAGACCATATGACGGCCGGGAAGAACGGAACGAGGAAGAACGCCCGCGGAGGATCCGGCGCGGCCGCCGTCGCCTTCGGCGTGATCATCGGCCTGGCGCTCGCCGCCGCGGCGGTCTGGGCGATGATCCGCTTCATGCCCGCCCGCGAGCCGGCCGAGGCCATCGTCGAGGAGGCTCCGGCCGCGGCGGCGGAACCGGCCGCTCCCGTCGGCTTCTCCGTCGTCCGGGGGCCGGCGCCCGGCGCCGAGACGCCGTACGACGGCGGGTTGCTGGCCTACGCGCGCTGGAGGGACGCGGACGGCGAGCACCTCGTCTCGCTCTCGGCGCCGCGGCCCGAGGACGGCCTCGTAACCGTCGCCGACGTATCGCCCCACGATACCGACGCGACGGCTCCCGACGCCGACGCGACGATCGCCGACGCCGCTCCTACGCCGCCCGACGCCGACGCGACGGGCCCTGAATCCGACGGAACCGAGCCCCATGGCATCGGCGACGGCGAGGCCGGGATACAGGCGCGCCACTATCTGGACGACGGCTCCGGCTGGGCGTTGGCCGCCGAACGATTCGACCCGATGCCGGCAGGCGCCGTGGCCGGATACTACGGCGACGCGCCCTGGGTCGGCGACTTCGACGGCGACGGCCTAGGCGAGGCGCTCGCCGCCTACTGGATCGACGAGTCGCCGGAGGCCGGCGCCAAGCGCCTGGCCCTCCTGGCGTTCACGGCCGGCGCGATAGCCGGCGTCGACGGCTCGACGCGCTACGACCCGGCCGACGCGCCGCGCGTGGCCCCGAGAGCGGTCGCCGGCGACGGCTGGGCCGCCCTCCCCGCCGCGATCCGCGGCGAGGCGGCGCGCCTATGGTCGGCCGCCCAATTCGACCTGGCGGAGCCGCCGGCCTTCCCCGACTTCGCCGGGTACGCCCGCTTCGACGGCGCGGCGCTCAAGGGCGAGAACCCGTTCTGGAACCTGACCGTGCTGCCGCCGTACGCGCTACTGCAGATAGCGTCGGAGGGCAGCCCGGCCGTCATACGCTACGCGTCGATCGCCGAGGGGGAGGACGGCCTCGTCATCGACGGCGACGGCGAGGTCGGCGGCTGGAACCACCGGTTCAGGATAACGATACGGGAACGGCCGGTCGTCGCCCCGGACGGCAGCTCCTATCCGCTCTCAGTGACGATAGACTGGTCCGACGGCACCCGGTATTCCGGCTGGGGAAGCCTAGCCGAATAGGATGCGCCGCAGGTTCCGCTCGCTGTAGCCGAGCATCTCGAGCATCACGCCGCGGGCACCGTCCTCGTCGCCCGCGGCTATCGCCTCGACGAGGCGCCCGTGGTACTCGAATACCGGCCCGATGACCGACGCGTCGGCGTAGAACGCCTCGAGTATGGCGTGGTAGATGCGCCTGAAGCTGTTCATCAGCAGGGGATAGATCTCGTTGCCGCTGGCTATCGCTATCGATATGTGCAGCTCGAGGTCTATATCGGCCACCTCGCGCGACGACGCCGCGCGACCGCCTACGACGGGGTCGAGCATCGCGCGCTCGCGCGCGACGATGGAGCGGAGCTCGTCGACGTGGGCCTCGGATCGGCGCAGGGCCGCGAGCCGCGAGGTCTCCACCTCGAACAGGAGGCGCATCTCCAGTATGCCGTCGAGCAGCGACTGGGACAGCTTGCCGCCGGTGTAGTTCAGTATCGACAGCAGCATCTCGATCGAACCCTCGCGCCGATAGTCGTTGACGCGCGCGCCCTTGCGGCTCTCTATGGTGACGAGCCCCCTGGACTCGAGGGCCCGCAGTCCCTCGTGGACGACCGGCCTGGAGATGCCGAACAGGACGCCTAGGTCGCGCTCGGACGGGACCTTGTCGCCCGGGGCGAATTTGCCCGAGAGTATCAGCGCCTCGAAGCGCTCGATGAACTCGTCCTTGAGCGACCTCGGAGTTATAGGGCCGAATCCTTCGCCGTATGTAGTCATCGCATCCTCTTAATCTGGTATAGCCAGGAGCCAGCTAATCCTACGGCAAAACGGCCGGCGCGCGCAAGCGCCGTTGATCGAAGCGGCGTATCCATCGCGAGGCGCGGGCAGCGCCGATCAACGCATTGGCGATCGACCGCCGGTCGATCGAGGGAGGAAGCATGTTGAACAACCTCAATTCCATCATCATCGAAGGCAACCTGACGAGGGACCCCCAGCTCAAGACGATCCCGAACGGCAACCAGGTCTGCTCGTTCGCCGTCGCGTCGAACCGCTTCTATCGGCAGAACGACCAGACCGAGAAGGAAGTGTCGTTCTTCGAGGTCGAGACCTGGTCGAAGCTGGCCCAGACCTGCGGCGAGGTGCTCAGGAAGGGCCGCGGCGTCCGCGTCGTCGGGCGCCTCAAGCAGGATCGCTGGGAGGACGCGGACGGCAAGCATCAGGCCCGCATCAAGATCGTCATACATATTTAATACATAGGTATGTTTTAGTATTTTTTGCCCTTTTTTCGTCCATTTGGTAAGGCTATTACCTGATTTTCGTAAAATATACGCCGAATAAGTCTTTATTGTATATAGAGTTGCGATGGACAATATATACTATCAAAGGTTTCTATATCTGCAACCGGTAAGTCATTATGGTATATAGACTTATATATTGTATTTTTAATAAATATAACATATAATCTGCGGCAGGAGGAAAGTAATGCCAGCGAAAGCAAACCCTATCATAGCCTTGGCAAAGAAACTTGCTACCCTACAGGAACGCAACGAAAAGTTGCAATCCGACATTGCCGCTTGTATGGATGCTATAACCGCCGAGCTTGAAAAGCAATCTATGACGCCGGTAGAACCGCCCGCCGCCAAGCCCGCTACCAAAGCCGCCAAGCCTGCCGCGAAGCCCGCCAAAGGAACCGATACGCCCAAACGACGCGGACGCCCGCCGAAGGCAAAGTAAATATAAAAGCCGCCTTAACTGGCGGCTTTATCGTTCATAGTCAAAGTGTTTATTGACTACTTCTTTTAACTCTTTTATTGCTTGGTAGTCTGACGCTATCCGCAAAATGTCGTGAAAAAGATTATGGCAACGGCGGCATAGAACCATTACATTGTCCCGCCGCTCATGGTTCAGGTTCCTATAGTGCTTATGATGGATATTGAAAATACGGTTTACTTTTTTATTGCCTTTTTTGTCAAACTTCCATCTTTTACAACCGCATATTTCGCATTCGGTATCGTCCGGCTCTAAAATCTTTTTTACAAAACCCTTCCAATATGGCGATTTGTAGTATTCTTTTAGTTTTTGCGATATTTCCTTGTCCATATTATCAAGTATGCTTATTTAACTAAAATAAAAATCGCATTGATTAAGATTGAAGCCGCCAACGCGGAACCCGTAATCGTCAGCAAAGTTTTATAGATTTTTAGTTGCCGCTCGTCATTCGATATGATTATCCGCAAATCGGCTATAGTATCGTCTGCCGCCGCTCGTTCCGCTTGTATTTGTAGTTGCAGATTGTCCAAATCTAAGATTATTGATTCTATCTCGGATTCGTTGCAAGGTTGCGTCGGTATCGGCTCGGCGATTATCGGTAATGGTAATATCAGCATCAACATTATTATGACTATTATTTTTGACATAAAAGCCTCGAACGATAACTATATTTGACGCAATCGAAACGGCTAAAAGAATAGACAAAATAACTATTGCTTTTGTTTGTCTCGCCATAGTCGTTTGTTCCAACTTTCAAACCCTATATACATGAGCGGGATTCCTGCTATATAGGACATCCAAGTAGGCTCGTACTTTATTACTACCGATACCGACAAAATGACGATTGCCCAAATGGTAATCCAAAATCTGCGGGATTTATATTTATCAAAGCCTTGCATATAAAACCGTCCTACCCGAGTCGGTATATTCATAATCCTTGAAACTATACGAGTCATACAACAGATTGCCCGCCGTATCGACTAAAACCCAATGCGTTCCAACCTGTCCGCCAGTGTTCAGCATCTTGCAACCGTAATCGTATGCATTGCCTTGATACCATTGCCAAAATAAAGTCTTGCCGTCTTGCGTTTGTCCGACCTGAGCAAGTTTTATTTTCTTGTCGGTTATTCTTACAAGCAATGACAAGATTTCATCCGGCTTGATGATATTATTTCGCCAATCGATATAATGATATGATTTGCTTTCGAGCCATATAGTGTTTAGTTCATCGGGCTTAAAATCGTAGCCGCTTTCAAGTTCAACCATACGGGCGAGTGCAAGATAGTAGCAACCTATGCGACGTATTATGTCAATAAGCCCGATATCATTTTGTAGCATCATAGTCCGAGCCTTGATTTAATACCTAACAGTATCAATCCTATGATTGTCGGAATACTCCAATGAACAACTTCTTTTTTTACATCATTAACAAGGCTGTATTTATCGTCGCGTCTATGTCTTGTTTCAAGTGTCGTCAGTCGCCCCTCATGATTTTCGACTTTGGTTTTCAACTCAACATGATTAACGGATAGGGTTTTATTGATGCTGTCCAACTTGCTATCAAGTGCATCAAACTTTACGTCAAAGATTTTTTGTATGTATTCCAAAATCTGATTATCGTTGCAATCCATTTTTTATACCTCGTCTGTTAGATTATATACATCCATCATATAATCAGTTGAATCGGTATCGATTTTGATTTGCGACAATGTGCCGGTATTGATAAATAGTTCGACATCCTCGCCAAGTGCTTTGATATCATCAAGGATTTTAAGTATCCGCTCGTCATCTGAATAAATACACAACGACATTTTATTACCGTCTATTGCAACCATCGTAAAATCAATGTTTATCATACTTGCTCCAATATATTTTTGCCCATTTGGTTAAAATCTTTGTCGTATCGCAAATATAGGTTTGACGTCCCGCCTGTCCTGTCTCCGAATATGAACCGGCTATACACCACGCACAAGCCGACTCGATATTACAACCTTTACATTTATCGGGACTAATAACCTCGCGGGTTTTGCTTCTAATGCAAGTAAAGTTTTCTTTGTGATTGAATCCGTCCCAAAGATTGCCGACAGACATATCAATATGCCGCTCTTGTGTATGCGGTAAGAATCTAAAACACGGATATATTTTTCCGTCTGGACTTAGGGCGGGCATTGCTCCAGAGCCGCACCATGAACAGTTTGGATTTTCCGCGATATTATCCGTATATGGTTTTGCATTTGCGTATCGTTCGTCAATCATGCTCCAATATAAGTCGTCATGTTGCAAAACATAATCGACGCATTTAGCCATT
>QKAK01000209.1 GCA_003247225.1 Spirochaetota bacterium
GAACGTTGCTTGAACAACGGCCTCGTATTTTCGTGGAGGCGGGTGTGATACGAATAATGGCGACAAGATAAACATGATAGTACAAGGCTATCGGACGCCGTAGTAGCATCGACCGAATCATGACCGGCTCCCGAACTCTACCCGAAACCCAACACGACGCGCCGCCCCGAGAGCCTCGCGATCGCCGACTGGCGCGGCGATCACCGGCCGTGTTAAGCGGCATCGCAACGCTCGCCGAATGGGTAAGCGGTATCTTGATACTCTACATTCAAATCGATACGACGCGCCGCCCAGAGAACCTTGCTCGTAACCAGGCCTCGCAGTATCACGGAGGCGGGTGTCCAGGAGACGGCGGCCCTCGCGTAGCGAGGGTCCCGCCTCCTGGACAGGCCCTGCCGAGATGATATATGAGGCCTGTATACATCAGGGCGGCGCGTCGTGTTCCATCCCCGGGTGTCGTTTCCATATCTCGATTTGTTGGAACATGACAAAAAACGGTTAATTTGTCATAAAGTTCTCGTTCGACCCCCAAAATTTCCTTGACACCTGAATTTGGCACTGCTATACTCGCCCTAAAGCTAAGGGGTCAGCCGGACCTTAGGCCCGGTCCCCGCTTTATTCCTACAAGGAGGAATCTGATTATGAAGAAAGCTATAGTGCTTCTTCTGGCCCTCTCACCATCATTGGTGGAGCCGTTTTCGCTGCTCCGGCCATCTCCGGCCGCACCCAGGCTTGGACCACTCTCGATGCCGACGGCGTGACCTTCGCGCCGAGCATGCGCGTTAACCTCAGCGCCAAGAACGAAGAGGGCACCGTTGGTATCGCTTCCCGCTTCGACACCAAGAATTTCGTTACCGACGACACCTTCGCCGTCGCCGAGGGCCTCAAGCTCTCCTACGCTTACGGCTATGCCAAGTTCTTCGACGGCATGCTGAAGGTCAGCGCCGGCAAGCTCTCCAACTTCGATGTCTACCTCGGCTCCAACCTGAGCAACGAGCAGACCGGCAACATCAGCACCAGCTACTACTACGGCACCTCCGCCGTCCTGGCCCAGCTGTACCCGGTCGACGGCCTCATGCTCGGCGCGGCCCTCAAGGCTGACGGCGCTGTTTCCCTCGGCGACTTCGACGTGATGGCTTCCTACGGCATCGCCGACACCGCTGACATCGTTTTCTACGGCAACCTCGCCGATGACTTCGCCGATTCCTCCATCGAGCTCGGCGCCAGCATCAGCGCGGTCGAGAACCTCACCGCCATCGTCGGTTACAAGGGTATCGCTTCCCACGGCGTGTTCGGCATCTTCGGCTACGCCATGGACGCTCTCTACGCCGAGGTCGGCGCTGAGCTCACCTTCGGCGACACCCTCGGCTACTTCGTCGAGGGCGGCGTTGAGTACGGTCTCGATGTCGCTGACATCCGCCTGTACGGCAACTACGACGGCGATGCTTACCTCGCCGGCATCGAAGTGGCCAAGGGCGTTTGGAACCTCGGCTTCCAGTTCGCCGACGGCGCCTGGTCCGTCCCGGTCCTCCTCCGCTACGCCTTCTAAGCTATCAGCTTAGCTAGCAGTTAGCCGGCCGGCCTCCTCGGAGGCCGGCCTTTTCTTTAGGAGAGCGACAATGCGATTCCATCCGACCGCGATCATCGCGGCCTTATTCCTCGTTTCCTGCTCGTCCGCGCCAGAAGCCTATAACGCGTCCGGCGGCGCGGTGACGGCGATCGAGGCGCGGCTCATCGGTGACGACGAATACGCGCGCCTGCAGGTAGAGACCGTCAATCCGCTCCACGCTTACGAGTCCGTCCTGCAGAAACCGAGGTACTATTTCATCCCGCTCGTCGTGAGCGGATCGATAGCCGACGGAGACATAGTCTCTATCGAAGCGATCGATATCGAACGGTCGGAAGGCTATGAGCCGGCCAGGATCTGGCTACGGGGCGACTTGCTCTCATACTGGGACGATTACGACCTTGGAGCCAAGGCGAATCGTCGTATAGAGGCCCTCGTTCGCGCGAACCTCCCGCTAGGCAGTCAGTTAGGGCAGGATCGCTCGTCCGTCGGCGACGTCATCATCGCGGTAATAGACTATACGGGCGGCAAGCCCGAGGCCTGGAAGGCCGTCCTATCGATCAACGGCGAGCTTAAGGAATTCGGCGGGCAGATCGAGACCGACGCTCCGTTCCTGGTAGCGCCGAGGATGTTCTAGCCCACTTGACCAACGCGCATGCCCAGGGCATGCTGACGGCAGACCAGTCCCGGGAACGTGGAACGCGGTGAGAATCCGCGGCGGACCCGCCACTGTAAGCGCTACGGAACGGACATGCGGCAGAGCCACCAGGCTCGGCCGCGGCCATTGTCGGCCTGAAGGCCGATGAGAAGGCGTCCGGGTACCGGTTCGACGCGCGAGCCAGGATACCGACCGGGACTGAAAGGCTCCGCCGATAGGCGGCGGGGCCGCCTTCGAGGATCGAGGAGTCCCTGCATGAAACCCGCCTTCCCGGCGGGCCGGCGTCGTCGCTGCGACTGACCGGTCCGCGACGATTCCGTATATCTACAGGCTCATCGTCCTCTCTCGTCCGGCGTGACCGGACGGAAAGGATTCACATCATGCGCAGGATCGCATGCATCGTAGCGATCGCCGCCGTAGCCTCGGCCGGCGTCGCGGCCCAGGGGGCGGGCGATACCGTCGACCTGGGCCAGGCCGTCGTCGTCGGCGCCTGGGCCCCGTCGGAGCTGTCGCCGACCGCGGCGACGGTGGTCATCGATGCCGAGGAGATAGCCGCCTCGGGCGCTAGCACGCTGGACGAGCTGCTCGACGGCCGCGCCGGGCTCGAGCTACGGGAGTACGGGTATCCCGGCTCCGCGGGCTCGCTGTCGGTACGCGGCGGCGCGGGCGGACATGTCGTCGTCGTGGTGGACGGCGTCCGGCTGAACGACGCCCGCACCGGTTACGCCGACCTCTCGGGCGTATCGCTGGCCGGCGTCGAGAGCGTCGAGGTGCTGCGCGGCGGAGCGTCGGCGCTGTACGGGTCGGACGCTATAGCCGGCGTGGTCTACGTGACGACGGCGAGGGCCGGAGGCGATTCGTTCTCGGCGACCGTCTCGACGACGGCGTATCCTCTCGCGGCGGCGGAAGGCGCGAGCGCGCTGCTGGCGAGCCAGGAGCTGAGCTTCGCCGCGCGGAAAGCCGTCGGGGCCGCGACCGTCAGCGTCTCGGGCGGCGCGGAAAGGGCCGCCGACGAGCTGCCGGTGGCCGACGAAGAAGGCTACTCGGTACGCGGCAATACCGGTCTCCTGGCCGGACGCGCCGGCCTCGGCGTGATCTCGCCGCTCCTCGGCGGAACGATAACGGCGTCCGCGAGCGGCTCCGTCTCCGACAAGGGCGTACCCGGCAGCGTCTCGTACGCGTCCCCGAACGCCTACCAGAAGGAGTACGCGGGCAGGGGTATCATAGGATGGGGCACGGACGCCCTGGCCGACGGCGACGCGAGCGTCGACGCCGACGTTTCCGCGTCGTGGTCCAGGCTGAACTACGTCGACCCGGACGGCTGGCCGGCCGGCACCGACGATACGCACGACTCGCTCGGCGGCGCCGCCAACCTGCGCTCCGTCATGGCCGTCGGGCCGGCGATCGTACGGGCGGGACTGACCGGCGGCGTCGAGACGGCCGCCAGCAGCGCGATAGGCGAGCGGTCCCGGCTGTCGGCGGGCGCGTACGCCGCGCCGGAGCTGGCGCTGGGCGACGTGACCGTCGCCCCGTCCCTGCGCTACGACCTGTACAGCGACTACGCCGCCGGGCTCAGCTACGGGCTCGGCGTCTCATGGCGCGGGGACGCGTTCGCCCTGCGGGCGAACGGCGCCAGCTCGTATAAGGCCCCGTCGTTCAACGACCTGTACTGGCCCGACGACGGCTTCACCGTCGGCAACGCGGCCCTGAAGGCCG
>QKAK01000032.1 GCA_003247225.1 Spirochaetota bacterium
CGACGATCGAGGACGCGGCCGCTACCGATACGCTCGACCTGCGCGGGCCGATACGCTTCCCCGAGGGCGTCACGAACGCCACCGTTCTCGACGGCTTCACGATCAAGGGGCCGCCCTCCCGGCTAAGCGCGGCGATCGTCGTCGAGAAGGCGGCGCCGACCATCTCGGGCAACATCATCGTATCGGGCATCAGGACGGCCGGGACGCCCGACGATAGTACGATCTATGGCATCCACGTGACCGGCTACGACACCGACCAGCACCTGGCGGTCGTCATCCGCGGCAACGTCGTCAACGCGAATCGCGCCGGCGGCGGCGATTACTACCTAGCGGCATACGGCGTCTATATCACCGAGACGATAGGCTTCGTCATCGAAGATAACGACCTGTCGGCAGGCAAGACGGCCGCGTCGAGCAATGGCAGCTACGGCATCTTCAGCGATAACGACGTGACGCTCGCGGCGACGCCGGTGATCGCTCGCAACCGCATCGACGGCGGCTCGTCGGACTTAACCTATGGCATCTCGTGCGAGAATGCGTCGAATACCGAGGTTACCATTAGGATAGAGAATAACCTCATCAACGCTGGCAGGATGTTAGGGACGGGTGGCGATTTCAACTATAGCTACGCGATACAAACGACTTCCGCGACCCTCGTTATCAGGAACAATACGATCCTCGTCATCGACCCCGATCCTGCAATCAATTGGAAGGGCGGAGGCGTCTACTTCAGCGGTTCGAGCTGCGGGCCGGCAATCATCGAGAATAACATCATCATCAACCCATCGAGCACTCCCGCCGACTACTTCGCTATTTTCACCGGCGACGCTACGTATCCTATCGATTCGCTCAAGAACAACTACTTCTACGGCTTCACCGACGGAACGACCGGTCAATATAGCGGAACCGGCGAGAGCCTCGCGGCCATGGAGACGAGGATAGTCGGCGCCGGCGGCGCGGCGGCCGACAACGACGAGACGCTATTCGATAGCGGCAACTATGATTCCGGGACCCTCGTCATGTCGAGCTTCATGCTCGACGACGACTACCGGCCCAGGGCCACGGCCCCCGCCGAGGTGCTGACCGGCGGGCTCGACGGCTCCGCGCTCGGCTGGCCGTTCTCCGACGACTACGACGGAGCGACGCGGAGCGGGAACGGCGCGACCGGCTGGTCGCGCGGCTACGCCGAAAAGGATTAGGAAGGACCACGGCATGAACAAGCTCTACGGCAGCGTTTCAGACGCCGTCCCCGACGGCGCGGCCGACGCCGCGAACTACGCGCTCGTCTCGGCCGGCGTATACAGCGCCTCGCTGGTGCCGACCACGGGCCTCCACGCTATATATGAAGCCTCGACGGTCTCCTGCGTCTGCTTCGCCAACGCCTCGGTCACGGACGCGACCGCCCTCGCGAGGATCAAGGCCCATATCCTCGCGCTCAACGGCGCGGCCGGGCTCTACGAGGCGGGCGAATCGGTAATCGCATTGATCTGCCTCTACCGCCACGACGGCGCGAGCGGCCTGACCCTGACCGCGGCTCAGGGCGGCTCCTGGCTAACGAGCAATCTTCCGGGCTGGAACTCGTCCGCGAGCGCCAACTACCTGAAGTCGGCCGTCGTCTGCTGCACCGCCTGGTCGGGCTCGCCGGCCGAGCGCTACCTCGGCGCCCTCGAGGGCGCGGTCGCGCCGCCGTTCCACTACGTCGTGTCGCGCAAGGCATCGGGCGACTACCGCGTCGTCGATAAATTCCACTGCGGCTCCGCGAGGAACGGCAGCGCCGCCGACGCCGATGCGACCGACACGCTGCTCCTCGACTTCGCCAAGCCGATCTCGGCGGACGACGCCGCCTCGTACCTGCTCAGGCGCGTCGCCGACGCGCTCGACGCCGCCCCGCGGGCGAAGGCCGCGCCGGACACGCTCTGGACCATGGACGCCGCCGAAGGCGCGGCCGACCCGGTAGCCCGCGTCACGAACGGCTCGGCCATCGAGCTCTCGTTCTCCGAGAAGGCGGTCGGCCCGGCCGCCCCCGCGAACTACGTCGTCTCCGGCGCGCCCGCCGGCCTGACCCTGTCGCCAGCAGGCCTCTCACCGGACGCCGATAGCTCGGAAGGCCTCGTCGCGTCGGGCTACGTATCGGACGGCGACGATGCGGACTCGAAGGACCGCTGGCGGCTGACCTTAGGAGGCCTGACGGCCGACGACGACGGGACCGAATTCAGCCTAAGCCCGTCATCGCTGCTCGACGGGTCGGGGCACCCGTTCTCGATCGACCCGGGCAACTCCTCGCCGCTCCGCTTCGTCGTCGACACGGCCGGGGCAACCGCGGAGGCGCCCGACTGGGAGGTCACGCTCCTCGAGGATCCAGGGACGCCCGAGGAGTCGGCCGCGGGCCTCGACGCCTCGGACGGGACCGACGCCACGGTCAAGGCCTTCAGCTCGCCCGCCTGGGCGATCGGGGCCAGGCTCCTGACGCGCTTCCCCGGGACGGCCCTGCCGACCGGCCGCCTCGGTACGGTCGAGCTGTCGTTCGGCGACGGCCTGGCCGCCGCCCCCGTCGCGGGGCCGCCGGCCGCCGGCCTCTATACCCTATGCCTCGACACCTATACGACCGGAGCGGGCTTCGCCGTGCCGGCCAGGGAATACAAGGTACGCCTCGACCTGACGCCGCCGGCCGTCACGGACGTCACGTCGCTGGACGCGAACGGCGTCTACGGCATAGGCGACGACATCGCCGTGGAGGTCGCGTTCGGCGAGCCGGTCGTCGTAACGGGCGCGCCGAGGCTGAGGCTCGAGCTGGGCGCCGCCTCGGGAGATCCCGTCTACGCCGATTACTACTCGGGCTCCGGAAGCGATACGCTCACGTTCCGTTACCGCGTCGCCGCCGGCCACCATAGCGCCGACCTCGACTATACGGGGACGACGGCGCTCGAGCTGAACGGCGGGTCGATCAAGGACGCCGCGGGCAACGACGCCGTCCTGACCCTGCCCGCGCCCGGCGCGAAGCATTCGCTCGGCTATAACAAGGACATCGTCATCGACGGCGTCGTGGTGCAGCCCGAAGCGCCGACCGTCGTGAACGTCGGCTCGACGAAGCCGGACGGCTCCTACAAGGCCGGCGTTTCCATCCCCGTCACGGTCGAATTCTCCGCCCCGGTCACCGTGACCGGCTCGCCGAGCCTGGCGCTGAACGCCGGCCCCGACGCCGCGGCCTCGCTCGTGGCCGGCCAGTCCTATCCGAGGACGACCGTCGCCTTCGACTACGTCATAGCGGCCGGGCACGAGAGCGCCGACCTCGACTATACGGGGACGGCGGCGCTCGCGCCGAACGGCTCGATCAAGGGGGACGGGGACGTCGACGCCGTCCTGACCCTCGTCGCGCCAGGCGCGGCGGGGTCGCTCGGCTATAACA
>QKAK01000207.1 GCA_003247225.1 Spirochaetota bacterium
ACGCTGCCGTAGAGCTTGTTCATGCCGTGGTCCTTCCTAATCTTTTTCGGCGTAGCCGCGCGACCAGCCGGTCGCGCCGTTCCCGCTCCGCGTCGCTCCGTCGTAGTCGTCGGAGAACGGCCAGCCGAGCGCGGAGCCGTCGAGCCCGCCGGTCAGCACCGCGGCGGGAGCCGTGGTCCTGGGCCGGTAGTCGTCGTCGAGCATGAAGTTCGACATGATGAGGGTCCCGGAATCATAGTTGACGCTATCGAATAACGTCTCGTCGTTGTCGGCCGCCGCGCCGCCGGCGCTGTCGATCCTCGTCTCCATGGCCGCGAGGCTCTCGCCGGTTCCGCTATATTGACCGGTCGTTCCGTCAGTGAAGCCGTAGAAGTAGTTGTTCTTGAGTGAACCGATAGGATACGTAGCGTCGCCGGTGTAGATAGCGAAGTAGTCGGCGGGAGTGCTCGATGGGCTGATTATGATGTTATTCTCGATGATTGCCGGCCCGCAGCTCGAACCGCTGAAGTAGACGCCTCCGCCCTTCCAATTGATTACAGGATCGGGGTCGATGACGAGGATCGTATTGTTCCGTACGATCAGGGTCGCGCGCGACGTCTCGATGGCGTGGCTACAGCTGAAGGACAGGTCCTGCATCGAGGCCAGGCCCGCGTTGATGAGGTTGTTCTCTATCCTGACGGTAACGGCGGCGTTCGATGCGTCATAGCACAAGATACCGTAGGTATAGCTCGACGAGCCGCCGTCGATGCGATTGCGAGCGATCACCGGCGTCGTCGCGAGCGCCACGTCGTTGTCGATGAAGATGCAGCAGCTGCCGTCGCTCGATGTACCGTCGGACGATTTGCCGGCGGATAGGTCGTTGCCCTCGATGACGAAGCCTATCGCGTCGGCGATATAGACGCCGCAGGCGCGATAGTAGTAGGCGCCGCCGCCGGCGCGATTCGCGTTGACGACGTTGTCGCGGATGACGACCGCCAGGTGCTGGTCGTCGTCGTAGCCGGTCACGTGGATGCCGTAGCTCGTGCTACCCGTGAGGGTCCCGGCCGTCCTGATGCCCGATACGATGACGTTGCCCGAGATGGTCGGCGCCGCCTTCTCGACGACGATCGCCGCGCTCAGCCGGGAGGGCGGCCCCTTGATCGTGAAGCCGTCGAGAACGGTGGCGTTCGTGACGCCCTCGGGGAAGCGTATCGGCCCGCGCAGGTCGAGCGTATCGGTAGCGGCCGCGTCCTCGATCGTCGTCACGTGGGCGGCGGGGTCGCGGGCCGACCAGAGGGCGTCGTAGCCGCCGTAGAGCGACACGCCCTCGACCATGTCGACGGGGCCGGCCGGGCCGGAGCTGTCGAGCGCGTACGTACCCTCGGCGACGCGGACCGACGAGGCCCGCCCCGGGTAGAGCGCCGCGGCCCTGGCGACGGCGGCCTCGAGGCCGAGCATCGGCGAGGAGGCGCTGCCGTCGTTGCCGTCGCTGCCGTCCTCCGACACGCAGACGCCGTCGAACACGTCGTAGGAGAGCTCGTAGGAGACGACGCTGCCGCCGTCGGCGACGGTGACGGTCAGGGCGCGGCCGTCACCGGCCGCCCAGGAGGCGACGCCGTCGGCGTTCAGCTCGAGCGTCCTGCCGTCGGCCGACCAGGCCGGCTCGTACGACGCGGCGAGGTCGCCGGACAGCTCGACGGCGGACGCGTCCATCGCGGAGCCGAAGGCGAGGCTGATCGTCTCGTGGGCGGTAATGGTGGAGCCGGTCGCCGGGACGGCGGTCGGCTCGTTCGCGGCGCGGGCTATCCTGGTCATCTCGTCGAGCAGGGCGTCGCTGCAGGCGGCGGCGAGGGCGGCCATGGCCGCCGCCGCGACGATGGCGGCCGCGATGGCGGGGCGGCGCTTCGGTCGGGTCGTCATGCTACTCCTCCCATTCGAACGACGGCGCGTCGGCCGCCGAGGCGGCGCGGGCGCCGGTATCGGACTTTATATAGGCGTAGCGGGCGGCCGCGCGTTCGCTGACGGCGGCCAGCTCGTCCAGGTAGCGGGCGGCGCCGGCGCGGTCGTCCAGCTCGTAGGCGGCCTGGGCCGCCCCGGCTAGCGCTCCCGGGTTCTTGGGCTCGAGGCTCAGGGCCCGGACGAAGGCGTCGAGCGCCTTGCGGTACTCGCCGCGTATCAGGTAGACGTTGCCGAGGTTGACGGCGGCCGGCGCGTTGGGCTTGAGCCGGGCGCTGGCGGCGAAGGCCTTCTCCGCGTCGTCGAAGCGGCTGAAGCGGGCGTAGACGATGCCGAGCGCGTTGAGCGGGCCGGGGTCGGCCTGCGCCTTCGCGGCGGCCGCCTTGGCCTTCTCCGCGAGGGGAGCCATCTCCCTGGCGACGAGCGCGTCCATCGACGCGGCGTAGCGCTCCCTGAGCCTGTCGGCGCTCGGCGGCGTGACGGACGACTCCGCGCCTATCATGGCCACCGGCTCGTACAGCTTCCAGGCGTCGCGCACCGGGTACAGCGCGGCCTGCCCCTTGGCGGAGGCGTCACGCCACTGCCTGGCCCCGAGCTGCCAGGCGCGCATGAAGCCCTCGCCGAGCACGGTCACCTCCACCGGTAGCCATAGCTTGCCGTCCAGCTCGATGACGTCGCCGTAGTCCGGGAAGAAGGCGCGCCCCTGGCCCGGGCCCATGCCGAGCGCGAAGGCTGTATAGATATGACCCGGCACTGTTACGAGGGCGCTCTCGACGCCGCTCGCCTCGAGCAGGGCCGCGTACAGGATGCTCAGGTCGTCGCAGTCGCCGGCGTGGAACTCGAGGGTCTGGGCCGGGAACTGCAGGTAGTCCACGGCCGTCTCGTCGGCCGAGGATCGGGAGTACGGCACCGCGGCGTCCGGCACGTAATCGACGCCGTGCAGCCTGAGCCCCTCGAACACGCCGACGGCCTGGCGCAGGTTCGTGTCTATCGTCACGTAGCCGGCGCCGCGCGCGACGCCGGCGGCGGCCTTGGCCAGGCGCATCACCGCCGGGTCGTTGAGCGTGACGAAGGCGGCCGCCTTGCGGTCGTCGTCCCAGGACGAGGCGTTTCGGTGGTTGACCGTGACGGTCTCCGCCGCCTCGGCGCGCTTGTCGACGCCGGCGTACTCGTACTCGACGATCACCTGGAGCTGGGCCTTGGTCGCCTCGAGCTCGGCCAGGATACGCCGGTCGAACAGCGCGTACAGGAGCACCTCCGCGTGCTCGCCGCGGGCCATGGACAGGATGGAGGCGCAGAGCTTCGGCGCGTCCATGTACTGCGGCGAGTAGACGCTGACCCGTACGTCGCGTACCGCGCCGCCCTCCTCGTTGACGACGACGGCCCGGCCGAGCGGGTTGGAGTCGTAGTGCTTGTAGAACACGGGGAAGACCGGCGACAGCTCGACCTCCCGGACGCGCAGGC
>QKAK01000093.1 GCA_003247225.1 Spirochaetota bacterium
CTCAAGGGCAAGCTGATCCAGGACATCAAGGACCGCGTCCGCGGGCTCGACCAGCTCCTTGGCCGGCGGGTAGGCCTCGACGAGGCCGCCGACGCATTCGCGGACGGCTTCGCCGCCGCCCTCGGCGTCGAGCTGTCCCTCGCCGAGCCGGCCGCCGACGAGCTTGCCGAGGCCGAGCGCCACGCCGAGGAGCGGTACGCCAACGAGGCGTGGACCGCGAAGCGATAGGCTCCGCGCCGCCCCGGGCCGGTTTTGTGAGTGTATAAAAGCCTCGTATATCATCTCGGCAGGGCCTGTCCAGGAGGCGGGACCCTCGCTGCCGCGAGGGCCGCCGTCTCCTGGACACCCGCCTCCGCGTGCGTGCGAGGCCTATGTACGAGCAACCTTCACGGGGCGGCGCGTTCAGGCTAGATCCGGGGGGTGAACGATAGCTAAGAAAAAAACAGCTCAGAGTGCTATATTGCGATAACATGGGGGCTCCATGAAGCGCAGTATCGGTCATTCGGTAGTCGCGTCCGTCGCGTCGGTCCTAGCGATCGCCCTGATCGCTTGTCGTTTTCCGACCGAGGCTAGCGATAGCTCCGTGGCCCTATCGATCTCGATAGAGCCGGGATCGTTAGCGACCGATCTTCCGGTCGCCCTCCGTAGGTCCTTGGCCGGACCGCTAGCCGAAGCGGCCGCCTCCGCCAGGTTCCTGCATCCCGACGCCCTGGCCCTCTCCGCGACCCTGACGGTCGACGGCGTGCGGCGCGAGCCGCTCGCCGTATCGCCTTTCGACCCGGACTCGCCGGGCCCGTTGGAGTTTGGCCGCCTCCCGATCGGTTCGGACTGCTCGGTATCCGTCTCCATCTCCGACGCGGACGGACTGCTCTGCTCCGGTTCGAGCGGCGCCTTCGTCGTCGCGCCCGGCGGCGTCCGCCTGACCGTATCCCTTAAGCCCCTTGAGAGCTCGGCGCCCGCACGGCGATCCGTACGGCGTCGTGGTAGACGCGTCGCTGGCCGGGCGGGTCTCGGTGTTCTCGGTGGCGCTGCCGGTAGCCGGGCCCTACGACGCCTACTTCGGCGACTATGACAACCAGGCGTTCCTGACTATCTACGATCCCGACGGTGCCCCGATCCCGACTACCCAGCTATACGCGCGCGACCGCGTATTCAACGCCGCCAGGCCCGGCGGCTACTACGCGGTACTGAACCTTCCGGCAGACTATACCTTTGAAAGCGATCTGGGCGTGGACGCCGATACCCGCGTCTTCTACGACGGCCCGGCCGTCTACGTCGACGAGGACGTCGGATACGTGATGGACCGACAACGCGGCTTCTCGCTGAGCGTGCCTTGCGGCTTCGCCTCGACGCCGGCTCCGCAGGTCACTAATAGTACCGGGGCGCCCTTCACGGTAAGCGCGGGCGACCGACTCGATATCGAGGCCGGCGAGAATCTGGCCTCAAACGCTTCGAGCGCCATCGTGAATGTCTCATATACGGACGCCATGCTCGGGATAAGCAGGACGAGCATCCAGGCGGAGCGGATGCCCTCTCCCCGCAGCGCCGTCTACGTGCACTCGAGCGGCACTGGGCCGGCCGATAGCCTCGCCCCGGCGTCCTCGGACATATCCTCGATCGCTACCCTGGACGATACGGTCCCCTCGATCGTACTGCTCCGCGACGGCGACGTCATCGACGAGGGCGGCTCGGCGAGCGGGATGTCGTTCAGCTATCGCGGAGGCTTGATCATCGGCGGTTGCGACGAGTCGTGGGAACGCCGTCCGGACCATGCCGGCCGGACCTCGGTACGCATGCCGGCCTTGGGCCAGAACCTGCTCGGCCTCACGCCCGAAGTCGCGACTCCGTTCATCATCGATTCGGTGGACTTCGAGACGCAGGCCGCGATCGAGGTCCCGAGCGCGTCGGTGAACCTCGTATACGTCGGCGGAAGCTGCGGCGACGTGACGATACGGAACTCCAGCTTCCGGTTCTCCGTGATACGGAACGCGTACGCGGGGGCCGTCGTATCGCTGCTCGCGTCCGATTCGGCGGCCGGGCTGACGCTGGACCGGACCGAGGTCTCGGTGCAGAACAGCACCGACAACGCGTACGCGATGGACCTCTTCGGCGTCAGGTGCGACGGCGCCTTGACCGGGTTCACGATGATCGATAGCGTCGTATCGCTCGGCGCGGTGTCGTCGTCGTCAACGGCGTCCGAGACCTGCGCGGTCAGGGTGCTTACGTCGAGCGTTCCGGCGACCGTAGTGGGCTCGACGGTATCGGGCGGCGTCTACGCGAACAACCCGGGAAACATCACCAGCCGTACGGTCTATATCGTCAGCGACGCGCTTCGCTGCTACAACAACCTCCTGGTGATAGACACGTCGGTACAGAACAATTACGCGATAACGTATTATTCCGGAGCCCAGCTCTATATCCGCAATAACCTGCTGGCTACCGTGTCCGATATCGACTACGGAGCGGAGCCGCTGATCCGCGATGAGTATATCCCGATAACGAACTATACCTGGGATGACTTCGTCGCGCTCGCCGCCGGTACGGCCACGAACGCCTGCCTGCCCCTGTCGTCCCTCGCGATGGCGTACGATGACCCGCTCGACGGGGCCTACCTCATGCCGACGGCCTCGTCGCCGGCCGCCCTACGAACCGGGGGGGCGAACCTCGGCTCGGACGCGGTCATCGAGGCGCTGTCGCTGAGCGCGGCCTTGAAGCCGCTGTACGCGGTGGATCGCGTCGGGGCCGAGCGGACGGGCAGCGGGGATACCGGCTACACCATAGGAGCGTACGAGCAGGATTGACCGCGCCGCGCTAAGCCTCCGGGAAATCCTTCCACGCTCCCCCGGTCAGCCGGTGGATCTCCTCGGTACAGAACAGCCACTTGGCCGTCGACTCGGTCTCCGGGATGAACTCGTAGTAGTCGTTCTTGTAGAAGGTGTAGAAGAAGGTCACGTCGGTGCACATGCCGTAGGTGGGAACCTGGTCGGGCTTCAGGTGGAACTCGAACGCCTCGCCGTCCTTGGTGCCGCTGTAGGTCAGGCCGCTCCGGTCCAGGCGCAGCTCCCCCTCGCCAGCGACCTCGGAGGTCTTCTGGTCCTTCAGGTACTCGTAGCGCGGCAGGACGCCGAGCCTGACGCGCTCGGTTAGGACGAAGCCGTCGGCGGCCACCTGCTCGCGGACCCTGGCCCGCTCCAGGTCGAACCAGGCGCGCGGCGTCTCGGGTATGACGCACGAGGAGTCGAGCGGCTCGAGGTCGTAGTACTCGTTCAGCCTGGCGCCGTTTCCGCAGGCGGAGCAGCGCAGCTCGTCGCCCTCGCCGCGCATCGCGAACTCCGCGCCGCAGCGCGGGCACCAGTACAGGAGGTGGTGCAGGTTGTGCGCCATCCTGCCCGCGCCGGCGAAGCGGACGCGCTCGATCTTGTTCCACGCGTAGTCGTCATGCCTGATCGCTCGGTCCAGCGCGAGCTGAACCTCGTCGGCGCTCATACGCTCGAGGTCCTCGGGGGTGAACAGCAGGTCGACGACGACGTCGACCCGGCCCGGCCTCTCGTCCAGGCAGTACTTGGTGTTGGTCAGGTAGCCGCCCTTGATCTTCGTCATCAGTACCGGCACCTTGAAGTGCTTGAGCAGGTTGCCCGAGCCGAGCGCGCTGGGCTGGTTCGAGCCGCCGATCGAGCTCATGCCCTCGGGGAAGATGATCACCTTGCCGCCGCCGCGGATGATATTGGCGAACTGCCTGATCGCGTAGACGTCCGGCGTGAAGTTGCGCTTGGGTATCACCTGGAGCAGCCTGAAGACGAAGGCCAGGTGCGATCGGAAGAATTCGTTGTACCCCGCCACCCAGTTCAGCCGGTGCGGCAGGAACGCGATGCCCGCGTAGATGTAGTCGAGCCTGGAGGCGTGGTTCGACACGACGATATACGGACCGTCGCGGTAGTCGCGCAGGTCGATCCGATAGTCGAAGCGCACGCCCAGCTTCTTTATGAACAGCGCCTTCCAGATATTCGCGAGCGCCAGGTAGACGAGGGCCGGCGGCCTGCGTATCGTCCTGGCGGCCAGCTTCTCCTGTAGCGTTTTCTTATGCGTTCCCATGATGTTCCTGAACCCGAGCGCCCGCGGGCGCTCGGTCGACGATGGACTATACGTACCGGCCCGAACCGATCCGACGAGACGCCATTCTGGGTGCGCGGC
>QKAK01000030.1 GCA_003247225.1 Spirochaetota bacterium
TATGGTTAGAGCCTAGGCTACGCGCCGGCCCGAGTCAAATCGCGGCCGATCGAGCGGAGTAGGAGCCTCGCGTCGCGGGGCTTCCGGAGCGTGATCATCCGCCGTATCCCGTAGCAGTCGTCGTCGGTCAGCGAGCCGTACTGCCTGCGCCGCTTGGCGTAGGTACTCCACGCCCATAGGATGATCGAGTCCCTCGAGAAGACGCTGCTTTTCCAGGTCTCGACGTTGCCGTTCCACAGCTCCTCCCTGGAGAGTATCCGGCCGAGCGTCCGCCGTATCACCCGCGACATGACGACGGCCCGCGGGTAGTCGAGCCAGATCATCGTGTCGCAGGCCCCCCAGGTCAGGTCGCGCACCCGGCCGTAGTTCCCGTGTATGACGAAGCCGCCCGCCCCGGCGACGCTGACGCGTATCTTCTCCCTGAACTCCTCGTCGCCGCTCTCCTCCCAGTTCGGTTTCCAGTGCAGGGCGTCCAGCTCGATGTCCCTGACGCCGAGCGCGCGGGATAGCCTGCGGGCGAGCTCGCTCTTGCCCGAGCCGCTCGTCCCGACGATCACGATCCTGGAGTCCCGCCCGAGGCCGAAGCCGACCGGCGCCCTGGCCTCGTCGCAGCGTATCCGTTCCATAGGCCCCCGCCGTCAGCAGGTCCGCCCCTCGGGAACGCGCAGGTCCTCGCGCGTATCGACGATGGCCTCGACCGCGGCCTCGAGCGCCTCGACCACGGTCTCGAGCGGCATCGTCGGCGTGGTCGCCGGCTTATCGACCGCCTGGGACGGCAGGTAGGGCACGTGGACGAAGCCGGCGACCGTCCCGGGCCTCGTCCCGGGCAGTCCCCTCGCCACGGCGTGCAGCGCCAGGTACATCAGGTAGTTGCAGACGTAGGTACCGGCGCTGTTCGACACGCTGGCCGGTACGCCGCGCCCGCGGACCCGGGCGACGACGGCCTTGATAGGCAGCGTCGAGAAATAGGCCGCCGGGCCGTCGGCGCGGATAGGCTCGTCTATCGGCTGCCGCCCCTCGTTGTCGGGGATGCGGCCGTCGGCCACGTTGATCGCGACGCGCTCGACGCTGAGGTCGCAGCGGCCGCCGGCCTGCCCGACCGACAGCACGGCGTCCGGGGCGTGCAGCTCCAGCGCCCGTTCCAGGGCCGGGCCGCAGGAACCGAAGGCCGTGGGCACGAGCAGCTTGACTATCTCGGCGCCGGAGACCGTATCGGGCAGCCGCTTGACCGCCTCCCAGGCCGGGTTGATCGCCTCGTCGCCGAACGGCTCGAAGCCGGTAATCAGTACGCGCATCTGAACGCTCCTCCGCCCCAGTGTAGCACGGGACCGGCCGTCCCGGGCGGCCGAGCGTCCGGGCTTGACATGGTTTGTCTATTTATAGTAAAAAATATATCGATAAGACATATCAAGAACAACGCCGACGCGCCGACGCTGAGCGGCGGCCGGCGCGAACGATAAGGAGCCATAGATGACGCTGAGCGCCTTTACGGAGGCCAGGCGGTTCGAGGCGGTGGTGGCCGTGCTCGACCGCTACGGCCGGGACCCGTCGCGGCTGATACCCATCCTGCAGGCCGTGCAGGACGAGTACCGCTACCTTCCCGAGGAGATCATGACCTACGTGGCCACGGCCCTCGACATATCGCCGGCCAAGGTGTACGGGGTGGCCACCTTCTACGGCCACTTCTCCCTCGAGCCGAAGGGCAAGCACGTGCTCAAGATATGCGACGGCACGGCCTGCCACGTGAAGGGCTCGGGCGAGCTCGTCGAGGCGCTGCGCGCCGAGCTGCGCCTCGAGGGCAAGGCGAAGACGACGCCCGACCTGCTGTTCACGCTCGAGACGGTCTCCTGCCTCGGGGCCTGCGGGCTCGCGCCGGTGCTGGTCGTCGGGGACGACGTGCACGGCCTGGTCACGAAGGACGAGGCGCTGCGCATCGTCAGGGACATCAAGCGCGAGGAGGCGTCCGATGGCGGGAAGCGATAAGGGGCGCATACGGCCCGGCGAGCTCGAGGAGATAGCCGCGGCCTACGCGGCCGCCAGCGGCGCGGTAGCTCGCCGCGTCGTCGTGTGCGGCGGCACCGGGTGCATCGCGAACGGGTCGACGCGGGTGTTCGAGAGGCTCAGGGCCGCCCTCGAGGCGATAGGCGAGCGGGTAGTCGTCGAGCTGGACGTCCACGACTGCGCGGGCGCCTCGGCCCATCTTTCCAAGAGCGGCTGCCAGGGCTTCTGCCAGGTCGGGCCGCTGGTGACGATAGAGCCCGACGGCATCCTGTACACCCACGTGAAGGAAGCGGACGTCGACGAGATCGTATCGACGACCTTCGGCCGAGGCGAGGCCGTCGAGCGGCTCCTGTACCGCGACCCGGTCTCGGGCGAGGCAAAGCGGGGCAAGCGCGACATCGGCTTCTACGCCAAGCAGGAGCGCCGCGTGATGCACGACTGCGGCGCCATCGACCCGGAGGACCTGAACGAGTACATAGCGCGCGGCGGCTACAGGGCAGCCCGCAAGGCGATCTTCGACATGGCGCCCGCCGAGATATGCGCCCTGGTCAAGGACTCCGGCCTGCGCGGCCGCGGCGGCGCGGGCTTCCCGACCGGCCGCAAGTGGGAGCTGGCGCTCAGGCAGGCGAGCCCCGAGAAGTACATCATCTGCAACGGCGACGAGGGCGACCCGGGCGCGTTCATGGACCGCAGCGTGCTCGAGGGCAACCCGCACGCGGTGATCGAGGGCATGCTGATCGGCGCCCGCGCGACCGGCGCGACGGTAGGCTACGTCTACGTGCGCGCCGAGTACCCGCTCGCGGTCGAGCGGGTGCGCAAGGCGGTCGCCGCGGCCGAGGCGGCCGGCTTCCTGGGCCGCGACGTGATGGGCTCCGGGCTCGACTTCGAGCTGCGCGTGATGGAGGGCGCCGGCGCCTTCGTCTGCGGCGAGGCCAGCGCGATGGTATCGTCGATCATGGGCAACCGCGGCATGCCGCGGCCCAAGCCGCCGCGCACCGCCGAGAAGGGGCTCTGGGGCATGCCGACCGTCGTCAACAACGTCGAGACGCTGGCCCAGGTCGCCTTCATCGTCGAGAAGGGCGCTGCCGAGTACCGCAGGCTCGGCACGGCTGGGTCCGCCGGCACAAAGACCTACGCGCTGACCGGCCACGTGGCCAACACCGGCCTGATCGAGGTGCCCTTCGGCGCCACGCTGCGGCACGTCGTCTTCGACATCGGCGGCGGCATCCTAGACAAGGACGGCAAGCCGGACAACGGCGCGTTCAAGGCCGTGCAGATAGGCGGTCCCTCGGGCGGCTGCCTGACCGCCGAGCACCTGGACGTGCCGATGGACTTCGACTCGCTCGGCGAGATAGGCGCGATGGTCGGCTCGGGCGGCCT
>QKAK01000023.1 GCA_003247225.1 Spirochaetota bacterium
GTCGAGCTGGCGCTCGGCGACGGCATGCCGCTCGTCGCGTTCACCGATACGATTACCGGGATCACCGAGAAGCCCCTCCGGCAAGGGCCTCGTACCGGCGACCCGAGGAAATTCGATAGCTTCGACCGGTTCTGGGAGGCGTACGCCGCCCAGACCAGGCATATCGTCGACCTGATCGCGCGCCTGTACGATCGCGGCGACGCCCTGCGCGCCGAGTACGGCCCGACGCCCTACCTGTCGACCCTGGTGCGCGGCTGCGCGGCCAAGGGCCTGGACGTGACGCGCGGCGGCGCGGAGCTGAACTTCGTGACGATAGAGGGCGTGACCTTCGCCACGACGGTCGACTCGCTGCTCGCGGTGAAATACCTGGTCTTCGACCGGAAGCTGTGCACGATGGACGAGCTGATACGCGCGCTCGGGGACAATTGGGTCGGCCACGAGACGCTGCAGGCGCGGGCGAAGAACCAGGCGCCCAAGTACGGGCGCGACGACGACGAGGCGGACGCGATGGCCCTGCGGGTGATGGAACTGTGGACCGCCGAGACCTGGAAGCGCGAGACCCCGGCGACCGGGCGGCGCTACCGGCCGGGCATGCTGTCGTGGAACTACTGGGTGGGCGACGGCTACATCCTGCCGGCCAGCCCGGACGGACGGCCCAAGGACCGCTTCCTCTCGAACGCGATCTGCCCGGTCGACGGCGCCGACCTGAACGGGCCGACCGCCAACGCCAACTCCGTCGGCAAGGCCTTGGGCGGGCGGGTCGCCGCCGCCGGCGCCTCCGGTACCGCCGGAGTCGATGACCGGGACGGCTACGTCAACCTGCTGCCGAACGGCGCCAGCCATACGATCAGCTTCAACCCGTCGTTCATCCGCGGCCGGGAGAACCGCGCCAAGTTCAAGGCCTTCCTGAGAGGCTACGCCGAGAACGGCGGCACGGCGCTGCAGGTGAACATGCTCGACCCGGAGGTGCTGCGCGACGCCCAGAAGCGGCCCGACGACTATCGCCACCTGCTGGTACGGGTAACGGGATATAATGCATACTTCACCAGCATCGGCAAGGAGCTGCAGGACGAGGTGATAGCCAGGATGGCTCACGAGGGCCTGTAGCCGAGACTGCGCTCGCGGAGGTACGGACTGTGACGAGTATGACTAGGGACGCGGCGGTAGGCGTCGAGGGGCGGGTCCTCGAGATCCAGCGGATGAGCACCGAGGACGGGCCGGGCCTCAGGACGACCCTGTTCCTCAAGGGCTGCTCGCTGCGCTGCCGCTGGTGCCATAACCCGGAGAGCATAGACCCGCGGCCGCAGCCGCGCTGGACGGCTGTGCGCTGCCTGGGCTGCGGCGCCTGCGTCGCGGCCTGCCCGCGGGGGGCGCTGTCGCTGGGCCCGGACGGCGTCGCGATAGACCGGTCTCGCTGCGACGGCTGCGGCGCCTGCGCCGCCGAGTGCCCCGCGACCGCCATCGAGCTCTGGGGCGTCAGCCGCGACTCGGCCTCGCTCGCGAGGGAGCTCTTGAAGGACGAGGCGTACTTCGGCGACGACGGCGGCGTGACCGTCTCGGGCGGCGAGGCCTGCCTGCAGCCGCGCTTCGTGGCCGACCTGCTGTCGCGCCTCAAGGCCTCCGGCGTCGGCACCGCGCTCGATACCTGCGGCGCCTGCTCCGCCGAGCAGTTCGACGAGGCGGCCGAGTACGCAGACTTGATACTGTACGACCTCAAGGACTCCGACCCGGAGCGGCACCGGCGCAACGTCGGCGGCGAGCTCGACCGGGTGCGCGCTAACTTCAGGCGCGCCCTCGGCATGGTCCGGGACCGGGGCAAGCGGCTCTGGGTGCGCACGCCGATCATCCCGGGCCTGACCGACTCGGAGGACAACGTGCGCGGCGTCTCCGCCTTCCTCGCCAGGGAGGCCGCCGGCCTCGTCGAGCGCTGGGAGCTGTGCGCCTTCAATAACCTGTGCTCGGGCAAGTACCGCTCGCTCGGGAGGGCCTGGGAGCTGGAGGGGGCGCCGCTCAAGCGGGCCGAGGAGATGGGCGCGCTGGTAGGCTCGGCCGTCGCCGAGGGCTGGCCGGCGGACAGGGTGCGCTGGACCGGGATGACGAGGCGGGAATCGTAGCGAGGCCGGCTGCCGGCCATGGAGGGATCGATGGTTACCAAGGATTGTTTCGACGAGGGCGACCTGCGCCACTTCGAGCCGGACGGCAAGGTCGGCCTCCTGGCGACCGTCGGCCCGGACGGCCTCCCGCACGTGACGCTGATCACGGCGATGCAGGCGACCGATACGCGCCACCTGATCTTCGGCCAGTTCTGCGACGGCCGCGGCAAGCGCTACGCCGAGGAGCGCCGCAAGGTCGGTTTCCTGTTCCTGTCGCTCGATAAGCGCTACTGGCGCGGGACGGCCGACTGGACGGGCAAGGCCCGCTCGGGGCCGGAGCACGAGCTGATGAACAAGAAGCCGATGTGGCGCTACAACTCGTACTTCGGCATCCATACCGTGCACTACCTGGACCTGGCGACGACGACGGCGGCGGCGTCCGTGGACATGGGCGCCGTGGTCGCCGGCGCGGCCAAGGCCGCCGTCTCCGGCGGGCGCGCGGCGTCGTCGCTCGGGCCCGAGCCGCATCCGGGCGCGATGAACCCCTGGACCAGGGGGCTCGTATCGAGGCTCGGCAACCTCAAGTTCGTATCGTGGATAGGCGACGACGGCTATCCGCGCATCGCGCCCCAGCTGGCGGCGTCCTGCCTCGGGGGCGGCCGCGTGTACCTGCCCGGGACGGAGCACGGCGACGAGCTGGCCGGCATACCCGACGGCGCTCCGGTCGCGCTGTTCGCGATGGCGCTGAGCATGGAGGACGTCCTCGTCCGCGGCCGCTTCCATAGGACGGGCGGGCGGCCGGGCCGGCGGGCCTCGGGCTGCATCGACGTCGACTGGGTCTACAACTCGATGCCGCCGGTCGCCGAGCGCATCTACCCGCCGGTCAGGCTCGCCGAGAAGGTGACGGCGTTCTAGGCCGGCGCGGCTCCCGGAGCCGCGGCCGCCGGCGCGCCGGCAGCGGCGGCCGTCGCGACCGGGGCGGCATCCGCCTGGCCGCGAGGCAGGGCCGACGCTATCGTCGCCTCGACCAGCGACGGCAGTGCCTTCCTGGCCTCGGCGTCCAGGCCCTCGGTCCTGATCGGCGGGTGGACGACGATGCGCACGTCGGCGGACTCGATGCGCTTATGGAGCTCCCAGACCTTATAGGCGCCGTCTATCGTCACCGGGACTATCGTCGCCCCCGGCCGCGTGGCCAGCTTGAAGGCGCCCTTCTTGAACGGCAGCATGGCCGGGCCGCGGCTCCTCGTGCCCTCGGGGTAGATGACCATCGCGTTGCCGCGCTCGACGCTGCGCACGCCGCGGTCGATCGCCCGCTTGCCCTGCCTCGGGCTGCCCCTGTCTATGAAGGCGGAGCCGAGCGCTGCTATCCACAGGTTGATGAAGGGGAACCAGGCGGCCTCCTTCTTGGCGACGAAGCCGACCGGCCTCGGCATGTAGGCGAGCATCATCACGATGTCGAGGTCGCCCTGGTGGTTGGCGACGAAGCACAGCCGCTCGTCGTCCGGCACGTTCTCCGCGCCCTCGACGACGGTGCGCGCGCCGACGGCGGCGAGCACGCTCTTGGCCCAGGCGCGCGTGACGACGCCGAGGGCCGGCCTGAGCGCCCGGCCGAGCCCGAGCGCGCTCGCGAGGACGTAGAGCAGCGCGAACGGCGACGCTACGGCGGCGCTGAGCCAGAAGTATGATAATACGAGTATCGACTTGAGCATCGGGGCCTACCTCCGGTACGCGAAGCGACGTTGAGCGTCGCTCCATCATCCCGAATTTCGACCCCGATGCCAAGCGGTGGTTGCGCGCCGAGGGGCCGCCGGTTACACCTCCTCGATGCCGAGCGGGTACTTGGACAGGGCCTCGACGCCGCCGGCGCCTATCACGATCGGGTTCTCGTAGCGGAAGCCGAGCCCGTCGCCGGGCGACGCGTACTGCATCGCGCAGATGACCATCTCGCCCTCGGCGTAGGCGTGGTCGGGGTCGGTCCAGTACGGGATCGGGCTATCCGCCGCGGAGCCGATGCGCCATTCGTCGCCGAACAGGCCGATGCCGTGCTCGCAGCCGGGTACCACGAAGTCCGAGCAGCCGAGGGCCTCGGCCCGGGAGAACATGACCTCGGCCAGGCCCGACGGAGTGGAGCCGGCCTTCCAGGCGCCGAGCACCGTGGACACGAGGTCCACGAAGTTGTCCGCGTGGCGGCGCTGGGCCTTGGTCGCCGGGCCGATCAGGTAGTTGTGCGAGTGGTCGCCGAGGGCCAGGCGGTGCATCGAGTGCAGGTCGACCATCAGCGGCTCGCCGGCCGCGAGCGGCTTGGTCGTCGGCGGGGTGCACGCGCCGAGCGCGGACCGGCGTCCCGACGATATCTCGTTGAGGCCCGCGAAGTTCCACTCGGACACGGAGCCCGCCCTGCGCATCGCCAGCGCGGCGATGCCGCCGATCACGGTCTCGGTCAGCCCCTTCCAGCCGCCGCCGGAGATCGCCTCGCGGACGGCCCTATGCCCCTCGTCGACCTGGCGCGACGCCTCTCGGAAGCGCGCTATCGTGCCCGCGTCCTTGATGACGCTCATCGCGTCGACGAGCTCGTGCGAGTTGACGAACTCGAAGCCCGGCAGGGCCGCGCGGAACGCCTCGTACTCGTAGTGGCTCAGGTACCCTTCCGGGGTCCAGGTGGACATGCCGTCCTCGTAGCCTATCCTGCCCTTCGCCAGCCCGAGCTCCTCGAGCACGAAGGAAGATATCGCGGAGGCCTGGTCCTGCCCGCCCATCGGCGCGTAGGCGCGTACCCGGTCCTCCGGCAGCCAGGTCTCGTCCGCCACGCGCGTCGCGTCGATCACGAAGGTGAAGAAGGCCGGATCGCCCTTCGCGGGAACGACGAGGTAGCTGCGCCACGGGCAGAACGCGTCCATGATGAAGCTCATCGTCCTCGGCCTGCTGGCCAGGTAGACGTCGAGGCCGTTCGCGGCCATCGCCGCCTGCAGCTGGCGCACGCGGGCGCGGTTGTCGATCCAGTACGGGCTGGCCGGCGTCAAATCGTATGGCATGGTCGTCTCCTTCTCAGTATTCGG
This sequence comes from Spirochaetota bacterium, assembly GCA_003247225.1. Taxonomy (GTDB): domain Bacteria; phylum Spirochaetota; class Spirochaetia; order Treponematales; family UBA12059; genus SZUA-370. Next base: position 5,150 of record QKAK01000023.1, read on the forward strand.
TCGGGATGCCGGCCAGTACCTTGTTGACCCTATCGGCCAGCGACGCCAGGCGCAGGGCCTTGGCCATGTTGCCCTTGAGCCGCAGCTTGCCGAGCATCAGCGCCTTCTGGGAGCCTAGCTCGCCGCGGGTGATGCTCGCGAAGGTATCGTAGGAGCCGTGGATGCGGAACTCGGCCTCGGGCGCCTCGCCCTCGCCGACCTCGAAGCGCGCTAGCGCCCCGTCCGAGCATTCCAGGAACAGGTAGCGGTCCTTGCCGTCGGCGCATCCCTCGTAGACGTTGCTCATCGACGCGCTGGCCCCGTTCATCTTGGCCGGGTCGAGCTCGGCCAGGAGCTTGGCCTTGGCGATCGCGCCCCAGGCGGGGCTCAGGTACTTGGTCGTTTCCATCACGTGCCTCCTCGTTCGCTTGATTCGGTTCTCGTATGCCCATGCCGCGGGGCTTCGCTCCGCGACGACAGTCCGTTGAGAATGATCCCGAGGGCCGCCTCGAAGCGCCGCCCCTCGCCTCCGTCCTCCTCGACGTAGGCCTTTTCGATCATCACGCGATATAGCGAGAAGAGCAGCTCGGCGGCGGCGGTCGCGTCGTCGACCTCGAACTCGCCGGAACCGACGCCCTCGGCTATGGCGCCCTCGAGCAGGGCTACCGAGCGACGGTTGATCTCTACGAACGGATCGTCGCCGTCGCCGCCCGGAGCGGCCGGGAAGAGCGCGGGATCGCGGGCCAGTATCCGCCTGAGCCTCGGCTCGGACGCCAGGTACGAGTAGGCCGCGCGGCATAGCGCCTCGAAGCGTTCGCGGCTCTTGCCCGGCCCGTTACCGACGGCCTCGGCCGCGCGGGCCGCGGCGGCCTGCCATTTGTCGAATCCGTACTCGACGGCCCGCTTATAGAGATCGCGCTTGCTGTCCGCGTAGAGGTAGATGGTGCCGTTAGCAACGCCGGCGCGCTTGGCGATGTCCTCGATACCCGACTTGCGATAGCCGAAATCCGAGAACACGTCGAGCGCCGCCTCGAGTAGCGCTGTTTCTTTCTGTGTTCGTTTGTCTGAAAAAATGAATGGATTGGTCATTAATTCATTATATGCGTCACTTTATTTCGTTTGTCAAACAAAAAACGAGAAAGCGTTGCGAACGCGTTCGCGGCTACTATACTTATAGCGATGATCGACGGCGGCTTTCAGGCGAGCGGGGATCCATTCCTCGAGTACGGGCGCAGGCATCCCGGCGCCTCGGCGAGCTTCACCGCGCCGAGGCGCGGCGGCGAGCCCGCGTCGATGCGCGTATCGGGCCTGATAGACAGCGATACCGCCGAGGACTTCCTCGAGGCGTCGCTGGAGGCCCTCGGCACCCTGTCCCGCGGCGCGGCTATCAGCCTCGACCTCAGGGACGTGCGCTTCGTGTCGTCTACGGGAGTCGGGGCGCTGACCAAGCTGCTCGCGGCGGCCGAGTCGCTCGGCGTATCGCTACGGATATGCGCCGTGTCGCCCGCCTGCGAGGACGTGTTCTCCATCCTCGGCCTGCTGGACTACTTCGGCATAACGCCGTCGTCCGGGCCCGGTACGTACAGCGGCGACGACGGCCCCGAGGCGGGACGCGGCGGCGAGGCCGGTTCCTCGCCGCCTGTCGGCCGGCCCTAGTCCGCCTCGGCGGGCAGTACGCGGACCCGCTCCTCGTTGAAGGACACCGAGACGCGCTCGCCCTCGGCCGCGAGCCGCTTGCCGGCGGGGTCGTCGATCTGCACGAGCAGCTCGCCGTACTCGGTGGTCACGAACGACTCGACGCTGGAGCCGAGGTACACGTTCTGCCTGACCTCGCCGTCGACGACGCCCTCGCCGGGGCGTCCGAGCACGAGCGACTCGGGGCGGGCCATCAGCGCGGCCTTCCCGCCCGCGACGACGCCGGGCGCCCTGGAGCCGGCCCGTACCGCCTTGCCGCGTATCGAGCAGGAGCAGGCGTCGCCGTCGTCGCCGAGCACGTCGACCGGGAAGAACGCGACCTTGCCGACGAAGCCGGCGACGAAGACCGAGTCGGGCCGCTCGTAGATCACGCTCGGCGAGCCTATCTGCCTGATGCGCCCGTCCTTCATCACGATGACGCGGTCGGACAGGCTCATCGCCTCGACGCGGTCGTGGGTCACGTAGACGGCGGTGATGCCGAGCGACTTCTGGATTCGGCGGATCTCGACGCGCATCTGCTCGCGCAGGAGGGCGTCCAGGTTCGACAGCGGCTCGTCCAGCAGCAGCACGCCCGGCTCGACGACGAGGCTGCGCGACAGCGCGACGCGCTGCTGCTGGCCGCCGGATAGCCTGCCGGGCGAGCGGTCCGCCAGGTCCGACAGCCCGGTCAGCGCCAGCGCCCGCTTGACCCGCTCGTCGACCTCGGACTTGGGCACCTTGCGTATCCTGAGGCCGTACGCGACGTTCTCGGCGACGTTCATGTGCGGGAACAGGCCGTAGCTCTGGAATACCGTCGCGGTGTCGCGCTTGTTCGGCGGCAGCGAGCTGACGTCCTCGCCGCCGATGCGTATCTGGCCCTTCGTCGGCAGGTCGAAGCCGGCGATCATCCTGAGCGTCGTCGTCTTGCCGCAGCCGGACGGGCCGAGCAGCGTAACGAGCTCGCCCGGGGCGACGACGAAGCTCGCCTCGTTCACCGCCACCACGTCGGGGCGGCCCTTCACGTTCTTGTATATCCTCGTGACGCGGTCCACCGTGACCGCTACCGGTTCTTTAGCCATGCTACTCTCCGCCTATCGGCTGATGGATTTGTCGAAGGCCCCCGTGTCGCGTACGAGGAGCCGCATGAGGCCGAAGGCGCCCATGACGATGATGATCAGCGTCGTCGCGAGCACGCTCGCGAGGCCGAACCTGATGTTCTCCGAGAAGTTGTAGATCAGCACGGTCATATGGTACCAACGCGCCGAGATCAGGAAGATCACCGCGCTGACGGCCGTCATCGAGCGCACGAAGGTGTACGACATGCTCGAGATGAACGCCGGCCTGACGAGCGGCAGCACTACGCTCCTGAAGACCGTGCCCTCGTCAGCGCCGAGGTCGCGGGCGGCCTCCTCGATCGACGGGTCGATCTGCCTGAGCGACGCCACGCCGCCCTCGATGCCGACCGGCAGCTCGCGGACGATGTAGTTGATGATGATGATGGCGCCGGTACCGACGATAAGGATCGGCGCCTTGTTGAACGCCAGGATGTACGCGATGCCGAGCAGGGTGCCGGGTATCGCGAACGGCGTCATCATCACCGCCTCGAGGGCCTTCTTCCCGACGAAGGTCTTGCGCACGAAGATGACCGCGGCCGCCATCGCCACGAGGCCGGCTATCGGCGTCGCGACGGCGGCGAGCGTCAGCGTAGAGCGTATCGCGTCCTTGCCCCTGGTCAGCGCCTCGCCGATGTTGGCCAGCGTGAAGCTGTAGTCGATGCCCCAGTTCTTGACGAAGCAGCCGGCGACGATGGTGCCGTACAGCGACAGCGTGAAGGCGACGATGAGCCAGACGCCGGCCGTCATCGCGACGCGCACGGCCGGCGACGCGACCTCGACCAGCTTGAGGTTCGGCTTGCCGGTGACCGTCACGTAGGATCGCTTGGAGACCCAGTTGCGCTGGACGAAGTAGGCCGTCAGCGTAGGCAGCAGCAGCAGCAGCGACAGGGCCGCGCCGCCGCCGAGGTCGTTGCGCCCGGTAACCTGGATGTAGGCCTCCACCGATAGCACGCGGTAGTTGCCCGCGAGCAGGAGCGGGTTGGCGAAGTCGGCCAGCGAGTTGGTGAACACGAGCAGCCAGGCGGACAGGATCCCGGGCGTCGCGAGCGGCAGGGTGACCGTGCGGAATACCTGCCAGCGGCTCGCGTTCATGTCGAGCGCGGCCTCCTCGAGCGTCGCGTCGAGGCCCTGCAGCACGCCGGCCAGCGTCAGGTAGGCTATCGGGAACATGCCTATCGTCTGCACCAGCACGAGGCCGCCGAGGCCGTAGATCGAGAAGTTGTCCATGCCGAGCAGCTGCTTGGTTATGAGGCCGTTGTTGCCGGCGAGCAGGATGATCGACAGGGTCAGCGAGAACGGCGGCGATATCACCGGTAGCTGCGCGACGGCGGCCAGGAACTTCTTGCCGCGTGCGCTGGTCCGGTGTATCACGAACGCGAACAGGAAGCCGACCAGGGTCGAGGTGCTGGCGGTCCATACGCCGAGCCGTATCGAGCCCCAGAGCGCCTGCAGGTGGGCGCCCGACAGCGCGTCGGCCCAGACCGCCAGCGACGCGTGCCCGTCCTTGACGAACGACAGCCTGAAGGCCTCGAACAGCGGGAACACGATGAACACGACCGACAGGCCCGCCAGCGTCAGCACCGCGTAGCCGACGGTCGGGTCGCGGGCGAAGCGCGAAACGCCGGTCAGCGCGGCGAACAGCGCGAACGCGCCGATCGCGAACACGGTCAGCAGGCGCTCGACGCCCGGCGCCCCGGCCTCCGGGGCCATGAAGACGGCTATGGCGAGCAGCTCTCCCTCGGCTTCGTCGGTGATAGGCGCGTAGAAGAGGCGCACCGCCGTATCTGCGAGCGTCGCCTCGACCGGCGACGCGTAGTTCTCGAAGTAATAGGCCGACTCGAGGCCCTTCTGGGCGTCCTCGCCCGGCTCCAGCTCGAGCCAGAGGTCCAGGGCGGCGGGATCGGCGGCGTACGGGTCGTACGCGTACGGGTCGTCCTCCGACGGCACGAGGTAGATAGCGGCGCCGCCCGGCAACGACTCGGGCACGGACGCCAGCCAGTCCTCGATCAGGCCGAGGTCCTCGGGCGCGCTATCCGCCAGCAGCGCCAGCGACGAGTCCCGCGATCGGGCGGCGTCGTCGCGCAGCGTCGAGCGCAGCGTCGCGAAGATCCAGGCGTCGGCGGCGGCGAAGATCGCCAGCGCCGCCAGGTATCGTATCAGTCTCTGTTTGGTGGGCACGGAACGCTCCGGTAACGATATGGAATAGGGCCGGCCTCGCGGCCGGCCCTCTGCGTCTGAAGAGGCGAGGCGTTAGCGCTTCGAGCCGATCTCGTCGGTCCAGCGCTTCAGGAGCCGCGCGCGGTTGTCGGCGTTGCCGTCCCACAGGAAGTCCTGGGTCACGGTCTTGATCTCCTTGAGCGACAGGGCGTCCGGGTGCTTGGCGGCGCCGGGCGTGACCAGGACCAGGTAGTAGTTGACGAACTCGGCCTGGGCGGTCGGGCTGGACAGGATCCAGTCGTACAGCTTCTTCGCGTTGACGGCGTCCTTGCCGCCGGCGACGAGCGACATCGAGGCCAGCTCGTAGCCGGTGCCTTCCTTCGGGGCGGTGATCACGACGGGCGCGCCGCCGGCCTTGAGCTTGACCTGGTCGTGGGCGTAGCCGATGGCTATCGGGATCTCGCCGATCGCGACGCTCTTGCCGGGGGCCGAGCCGGAGCGGGTGTACTGGTCGATGTTCGCGTCCAGCTTCTTGAGGTAGTCGAACACCTTCTCCTCGTCGCCCTTGTAGATATAGCGGAGGGTGGTGATCACGTTATAGGCGGTGCCCGAGGTGTTCGGGTTGGCGACGCGCACGAGGCCCTTGTACTCGGGCTTCAGGAGGTCGGCCCAGCTCTGCGGCGGCTTGATGCCGAGCTCCTCGGCGCGCTTCAGGTTGGTGACGAAGGTCAGGGGGCCGACGTACATGCCCACCCAGTAGCCCTGCTTGTCCTTGAACTCGGCCGGCGTCTTGCCGGCGGCCCTGGACTTGTAGGGGGTGGTCAGGCCCTTGTCCTTGGCGGTGATGTGGTCGAGGCCGACGCCCCCGACCCAGATCGACGCCTGGGGGTTCTCCCTCTCGGCCTCGAGGCGGGTGACGACCTCGCCGCCGGACAGGCGTACGAAGTTGACCTTGATCCCGGTCTCGGCCTCGAATTTCTCGAACAGGGCCTTGGCGAGCGGCTCCTCGAGCGTCGTATAGGCGCTGACCGATTGCTGGGCCGCGGCGAACGATACGACGAGCGCCAGGAGCGCTATCAGTACTGCAGAACGCTTCATGGTTCCTCCGTGCGCGGACGTCAACGCCGCGCGATGATTTTCATTAATTGTACGCGCATCCCGGCCGAGCGCGCAAATCAATTAAGGTTGAGGATATCGGATTATGGTTCGATTTTTCGGCATCGCCGGCGCGCTTGACCCTGCGCGCCGACAGGGCGTAGGATTCCGTACTCGGGCGGCCCGCGCGGCCGGCGCGGGGAACGGAGAGGCGATGGAAGGCGGCAAGTTCCACAGGAAGACGTTCGACCGGATAGATCCCGAGCGGAGGGCGATGATACTGCGCGTGGCCATGACCGAATTCGCGTCGAAGGGCTTCGCGGCGACGGGCATCAACGACCTGGCCCGCAAGGCCGGCATCTCGATCGGCTCGCTCTACTCGTACTTCGCGTCCAAGGAGGACCTGTACCTCGCGGTCATAGACATGGGCTCGGATACGCTCGAGCGGGAGCTGTCCGAGATCGACCCGTCGGCCGGGTTCTTCTCGTGCCTCGAGGCCCTGGTACGCAAGGCCAGGCACGCGGCCGACCGCTATCCCGAGCTGAACCAGATCTATCTCGACTCGACGACGCAGGGCCTGTCTGCCCTGGCGGCGAGACTGTCGAACCGGCTCGAGGCGGTGACCGCCAAGCTGTACCGCCGCCTGTTCGCCGCCGGGCAGGCCTCCGGCGAGCTGAGGCCGGATATCGACCCGGGCTACGCCGCGTTCTGCCTGGACAACCTGATCGTGATGCTGCAGTTCTCGTACTCGAGCGACTACTACCGCGACCGCATGCGCATCATGGTCGGCGTCGGCGACGGCGAGGAGGTCGACGAGGACAAGCTCGTGTCCTGCGTGCTCGCGATGGCTCGCGGCGCGTTCGGCGCGTTCCGATGACGGCGCGACCGGGGCGACCGGGCCGCGAGCGCAACTACCTGCTGACGCTGGCCTACGACGGTTCCGGCTTCTCTGGCTGGCAACGGCTCGGCGGCGGCGCCCGCACCGTGCAGAAGACCCTCGAGGACGCCCTATCGTCCGTCCTGGGCGAGCGGGTCAACGTGATAGGCGCCGGCAGGACCGACGCCGGCGTCCACGCGGAGGGCCAGGCGGCCAATTTCAGGACGTCCTCGGGCCTCGGCGCGGACGAGCTCCGCTCCGCCCTGGACGGAGCGCTGCCGCCGGACCTGTGCTGCGTCTCGATCCGCGAGGCCGTCCCCGAATTCCACGCCCGCTACCGGGCGGTCGCCAAGACCTACGCCTACCGTTTCCATGACGGCCCCGTCCGCGACCCGTTCGAGGCCCGCTGGTCGCTGCACGTCGGCCGCAGGCTCGACGAGCGCTCGATGCGCGAGGCCTGCGCCGTCCTGGTCGGGGAACGCGACTATAGCGCCCTTACGAACGCCAAGGAGGACGCGCGCGGCTTCGTCCGGAACCTGCTCGAGACGCGGGTAGAGCGCCGCGGCGACCTGGTGGCGACCTGGTGGAGGTCGGCTTCCGCGCCGACGGCTTCCTCTATAACCAGGCGCGCGTGATGGCCGCCTGCGCCATGGAGGCCGGTCTCGGGCGTATGCCGCCGGACAGGCTCGCCGAACTCGTCGCGTCGAGGGACCGGAGCCGGGCCCCGGGCGCCCTCGGCGCCTACGGCTTGCGTCTGCTGCGCGTCGAGTACCGGGACGAGGACTTTTCGGGCCCAGCATCCGTCCGCCCCGGGCCGCGCCGCCCGGACCGCGACGACGGCCCGCCGCCCGGCCAGGCGCGCGTCCGATCCGACGTCCGATCCGACGGACTATCCTCC
>QKAK01000187.1 GCA_003247225.1 Spirochaetota bacterium
TTATCGAGACTCGCTCCTATTCGAAGGCGGCCTCGACGGCGGACACGGCCTCGGCGCATAGCTCGTCGGCCCTGGCCCTGAGCCCGGCGACGCGGGCCTTCATGCCGTCCACGTAGGCCGCGTCGGCGATCGAGCCGAGGTTGATCAGTACGTTGAGCGCGGCGCCGTGGGCCCCGGCCCTGGCCAGGAGCGCCGCGACGCCCGCGTCGGAAGCCGAGTTCCTGTTGCCCGCCGTAGCCTCGATGGACAGTTCGAGCGCGGCGACGCAGGCCTCGGCCGTGGCCAGCGGCACCTCGACGGCAGACTTGTAGCCCGCCTGCAGGGCCGCCTCGCGGGCGGCCTTCTCGTCGGCCGTGCCCTTCGGCAGCTTCATCGCGTCCATCACGGCGTTGAACGCGCTCGTGTCGTCGTCGACGGCGCGGGCGAGCGCCCGCTGGACCGCCTGGGCCTTGACCGCTAGGGCCGACATCGGCTCCCAGACCGCCTCGTAGCCCTTCTTGCCGACGGTCAGGTTGGCGACCATCGCCGACAGGGCGGCCGAAAGCGAGCCCGCGAGCGCGGAGACCGAGCCGCCGCCGGGCGCGGGGGAATCGCTCGACACCTCGTCCACGAAGGCCCCGACGGTCATCGCCATCAGCGGGGCCGCGGGCCTGGCGGCGTAGTCGATGATCTTGCGCCCCGCGTCGAAGGCCGCCACCGAGTCGAGCCCGAGCGTCGTCTTGGCCAGCTCGACCAGCTCGGGCTCGGGCGCGCCCTCGCTCTTGCCCATGCGGCGCAGGTAGTAGCGGCCGGCCTCGACGAGGGGCTCGAGCGGCACGAGGCCGACGAGCTCGGAGCCGCAGACCGACAGGCCCAGCTTCTCCGCCTCCTCCTTGACCGTCTCGTAGACGACGTGGAGCGGCGTGGCCTTGTAGTTGGTCAGGTTGATCGACACCTGCGCCCTGCGGTACGAGTCGATGTACCAGCCGATGGCCCGGACGTTCTTGAGGCGGCCGGGCACCATGACCTTCTCGCCATTCCCGTCCTTGACGATGTTGCCGGCGGCGTCGCGGGCGGCCCTGCCGCCCTCGCGCACGTTGAGCGCTACCTCGTTGGCCAGCTTCCGGTCCCGCGTGTTCAGGTTGACGTTGTAGGCTATCAGGAAGTCGCGCGCTCCGACGACGGTGGCGCCCCAGCCGGGGACGAAACGGGCCGGGCCGTAGTCCGGCTTCCACTCGGGCCTGGCCAGCTTGTCGGCCAGGGCCTCGTACTCGCCCGAGCGTATGTCGGCCAGGCTGCGGCGCTCCGGGCGGCTGGCCGCGTGCTCGTACAGGTAGACCGGCACCTCGAGCTCGGCGGCTATCCGCTCGGCCGCCCTCTTGGCCAGGGCGACGCACTCGTCCATCGTCACGCCGGAGACCGGCACGAAGGGGCAGACGTCGAGGGCGCCCATGCGCGGGTGCGCGCCGGAATGCTTGGACATGTCTATGAGCGAACGGGCCGCGGCCGCCGAGCGGACGGCCGCCTCGACGACGGCGTCAGGCTCGCCGACGAAGGTGTACACGGTGCGGTTGGTGTCCGAGCCCGGGTCCACGTCGAGCAGGGACACGCCCTGTACGCCCTCGATCGACTTGGCTATGGCGTCTATCACGCCCTTGTCGCGCCCCTCGCTGAAGTTGGGGACGCATTCGACTATCTTGCGTTCGGCCATCTCTAGGAATCTCCTTTTTCGCCGGCGACGAGGCGGGGAGCCAGGCGTCCGGCGGCGGGAGTATAGCACGGGCGCGCCGCGAGGGTGAACGCCGCCCCGGGACCGAGGTTCTTTCCCCTTTCGATAATAAAATGGTAGAATCCGTCCATGGCACGATCAAGCGTTACTTCCGAATTCTCCCATAGGCGAAAAAAAATAGAGATATACGCGTACAGCGTTCTCGTCGGCGTACTGAGCGGCTTGCTCGTCGTCGGCTATCGTTCAGCCATCTCCGCGCTCGAGGCGGGACGGTTCAGGCTGTTCGAGTCCGTCGGCGGTTCCTGGACGGTATTGGCCGGATGGTTCGGCGCGGCTATAGCCGCCGGCGTCGTCGTCGCCCTACTGGTCAAGGCCGCCCCGTACATCAAGGGATCGGGCATCCCGCAGGTCAAGGCCTCGCTGATGCGGCGCATCGTCCCCTCGTGGAAGAAGGAGCTGCCGAGCAAATTCGCGGGCGGCAGCCTTGCCCTCGGCGTCGGCTTCTCGCTCGGCAGGGAAGGCCCGTCGATCCAGCTCGGCGCGCTGAGCGGCGAGGCGGTCAGCGAGCTGATCGACAGGGCGGAGTACAGGCGCTACCTGGTGACCGCCGGGGCCGCGGCCGGTATATCGGCCGCCTTCAACGCCCCGCTCGCGGGCGTGCTGTTCTGCGTCGAGGAGCTGCACAAGAACGTGTCGCCGACGATGATGACCAGCTCGCTGATCGCGTCGTTCTGCGCCAACGCCGTCATGTGGGCATTCTTCGGTAATTCCCCGGTCTTCGGCATCGTGCTGGCGGACGTGCTCCCGCTGTCGATGTACCTTACGGTGATCCCGTTCATCGGCGCGGCGACCGGGATACTGGGCACCGTCTTCAACGCCGGCCTCCTATCGTTCCAGACCGCCTACGCGAAGGTAGTCAAGGACGAGCGCCTGCGCGTAGCGTCGGCCTTCGTCGTCGCGGCCGCCGTCGCTCTGCTCGTCCCGTCGCTGACCGGCGGCGGCGACAGGCTGATCGAGTCGGTCGGCCACGGCGCGTTGCCGGCCGTCGCGCTCGCGGCCCTGCTGGTCGGCAAGCTCGTCTTTACCCTATTCTGCTACGCGTCCGGCACGCCCGGAGGCATATTCCTGCCGATGCTCGCGATCGGCGCGCTGGCGGGGGCGCTATCGAACTCCGCGCTGACCTCGATCGGCGTGGCGCCCGGCTATCTCGAGAACTATATCCTCATCGGGATGGTCGGCTTCTTCACCGCCGTCGTCAGGGCCCCGATCACCGGCGCGGTGCTCATCACCGAGATGGCCGGCAGCTTCGCCCACTTCCCGGCGTTCATACTGGTATCGGTCATCGCGGCCATCGTCGCCGGCGTGCTCAAGTCGAAGCCGATCTACGACTCGCTCCTGGCCAGGATAGTCCCCGAGCCGCTCAAGTCGGACAGCTCGCGGCCCGTGGTGCTGCAGATACCGGTGCTCGAGGGCTCGCTGCTCGAGACCTGCTCGCACGTCCAGGATAGGCTGCCTCCCGGCTGCATCCTGGCGAGCGTCGAGCACGGCGAGGAGGACATCTTCCCGTACGACGAGCTGGATATCCAGCCGGGCGACGTGCTCCGCGTCATAGTCGAGCGAGGCAAGGCCGCCGAGCTCAAGGAGCGGCTGATCGCCCT
>QKAK01000185.1 GCA_003247225.1 Spirochaetota bacterium
CGACCTGGAGGACATCACGGTCGAGGACGAGCCGCTCGAGAGCGTGATCGCGGCTATCTACGAGACGCGCAGCGGAGCCGAGGCCCAGGCGCTCGGCCTCGGCGCCCCGAGGGGCGGGGCCGGCTCGGCCCAGGCAGGGGAGGCCGCCTATGCGTAGCCGAGCCTTCGCGCCGGCGCGAGGGACCTCGCGGCGATGCTACGCCATCGCCGCGTCCACCTCGATGCGCGAGCGCGCCGCCTATCCGGGTAACTTCATCGGCTCGATGTTCACCTACGCGCTGTTCGTCTTCATATTCTCTCGGGTCTGGGCCGGCGCCTACGCCGGGGCGTCGGAGATAGCCGGCTATACGATGCGCATGGCCGTCTGGTACTTCATCGTCGCGGAGGTGCCGAGCTTCGGCTTCGGCCGCTTCTTCTGGACCCTGTCCAGGGACATGAAGAACGGCCAGATCGCCTACCTGCTGGCGAGGCCGTACGACTACGTCGGGTACAACTTCGCCGAGAAGTACGGCGGCTCCCTGGTCGAGGCCGGCGTGATCCTGGCCGAGGGGCTCCTGGTCGGGACCCTGCTCGTCGGCCCGCCCCCGCTCGCCGGGGGCGCGCCATCGCTCGCCGGGGGCGTCGCGGCGGAGGCGTCGCGCGCGCTGCTCGTCGGGCTGTCCCTGCTGCTCGCCGGGGCGCTGAACTACTTCCTGCAGGCCGCGATCGCGATGACCGCGTTCTGGCTCGAGGAGAACGAGGCGTTCTTCTGGATCTTCCAGAAGCTCGCCCTGGTCGTCGGGACGCTGATCCCGATCGAGTTCCTGCCGCCCATCGCCGCGAGGCTGGCCAGGCTGACGCCGTTCCCGTACCTGTCGTACGCGCCGGCTAGGATCATGGTGGCGTACTCGCCGGGCGAGGCCTGGTCGCTCGTGGCGGCCCAGGCGCTCTGGCTGGCCCTGGCGGTAGCCCTGGCCAGGGCGGTGTTCTCGTTCGGGAGCCGCAGGCTCTCGGTGAACGGAGGCTGACATGATAGGAACCGGACGGAACGGCCCCGGCCGCCTCGGCGGCCGCACTCGCGCGTACGCGCGCTTCCTCAAGGACGCCTTCGTCGTCAACCTGAAGGCCACGCTCGAGTACCGCGTCAACTTCATCATGCAGTTCTTCGGCATGATGCTCAACAACGCGGCCTTCGCGGCCTTCTGGCTCGTGCTGATAGGCAGGACCGGCGCGGTCGGCGGCTACGGCTTCTCGGACGTGATGCTGATCTGGGCCCTCGTGTCCACGTCGTTCGGCCTGGCCCACGTCGTCTTCGGCAACATCAGGCAGCTCGGCCGCATCATCATGGAGGGCGGCCTGGACGTCTACCTGCTGCAGCCCAAGGACGCGTGGATCAACGTGCTCGCGTCGAAGACCGTCGTGTCGGCCTGGGGCGACCTGGCCTACGGCTTCATCGTGCTGGCGCTGATGAGCGGCACGGACCTGGAGCGGCTCGCGCTGTTCACCGCGCTGGCCGTCCCGGGCGCGCTGATCTTCGCGGCCACCTTCTCGGCGGCCGAGAGCCTGACCTTCTTCATGGGCAACTCGTCGGCCGTGTCGTCGGCCCTGACGGAGTTCATGCTGTCGTTCTCGCTGTACCCGGAGGGCATCTACGGCCACGGGATGCGCTGGATGCTGTACTCCATAGTGCCGTCCGGCTTCGTCGCGTTCATGCCGCTGCGCGTCTTCAGGGCGCTGGACTGGAAGCTCGTGCCGGTTCTGTACCTGACGGCGGCGGCCTACGTCGGGCTGTCGTACTGGCTGTTCAGGGCCGGGCTGCGGCGCTACGAGTCCGGCAACCGGATGGACGCGCGGGTCTAGGCCCGATAGAATCCGTCGGCCGTCCATAGGGCGGGCCTCGGGCCCGCCGTCGACGCGAGAGGAATAATCGATGCCCGTAAAGAAAGCCCGGGGGCCGGCGCTGCCCGCCGAGATCTACGCCCTGTTCGCCGTGAGGCTGGTCGTGTCGGCCGGCTCGTTCGTCGGCCCGTTCCTGGCGATGATGCTGACGATGAAGCTGGGCTACGACGAGGCGCGCGCCGGCGCCTTCATGTCGGTCGTGTCGGTGGCGTCGGCCCTCGGCCTCGTCGTCGGCGGCAAGCTCGGCGACGCCTTCGACCGGCCGCGCGTGCTCAGGGCCCTGCAGGCCGTAACCGCCGCGGCCTACGTCGCGTGCGCCGTCATGGGCTTCACCGCCGCCACGCCGTACGTCATAGCCTTCGCGATGGGCGCGCTCAACGGCACCTGGCCGATCATCAACGCGATCGTCGCGGATTCGGCGCCTGAGGACCGGCGCAAGGAGGCCTTCTCGCTGCTGTACTGGGGTAATAACATCGGCTTCTCGATAGGGCCGTTCATCGCGGGGCTGCTGTTCACGAGGGCGCCCCGGGCGCTGTTCGTCGGCAACGCGGCGGTCCTGTTCGCGGCCGCGATCATCGTGGCCCGCTACGTGCGCGGCGGCGACCGGCCGTCGGCGGCCGACGGCCCGATAGCCGACCCGGCCGCCGGACGGCCGACCGCCGCGGCCGCGCCGTCGTCGGTATGGGCGGTGTTCAGGCGGAGCCCGGTCTGCTGCTGTACTCGATAGGCTCGGTGCTGACGGCCTTCGTCTATAACCAGCACACCTTCGCGCTGCCCGTGTTCCTGAACGATACGCTCGGCGAGGTATCCGGGCCCACGGTCTTCGGCGCCGCGATGATGACCAACGGCCTGACCGTCGTCGCGCTGACGGCGCTCGTCGTGCTCGCCTCCAGGCGCCTGCGCTCGCTGGCCTCGGTGGCGCTCGCGTCGGTGTTCTACGCGGTCGGCTTCGGGGCGTACTACCTGGTCGGCGGCTCGGGCTACGGCGTGCCGCTCGCCCTCGGCGCGACCGTCGTCTGGACCGTCGGCGAGATACTCGGCAGCACCAACGGCAACGCGTTCGTCGCGGAGAAGGCGCCGCCCGCCTACCGCAGCCGGGTCAACTCGGTCGTATCGTTCTCGTATATCGCCGGCAGCGCCTTGGCTCCGCTCGCGGCCGGCTCGATAGCCCGCTCCTACGGCAGCGCGGCGGTCTGGCCCTTCGTGGCGGCCTGCGCCGCCCTGTCCGCCGCCTTCATGTACGGCGTCGACCGATTGGACCGGAAGGCCGGCGCTCGGGTCACAGCGGCAGGCTCCTGAACAGGTAGGCGACCGACACGCCCAGGTAGTTGCCGACGGCGTAGCCGACGAGGCCCGTGGTCAGGCCGGTCATCAGCACGGCCCGGTTCTTGAGCGCGTCGGCGAGCACCGGCACGAACGGCGGCGAGCATATGGCCGAGACCGAGGTGACGATGAAGGTATCCGCGTCGATGCCCGCCAGCCTGGACAGGATCGCGTGCAGGATCAGGCTGCCGAAGATCGAGGCGGATACGTAGCCGAGCACCGCCCAGTCGACGCGGACCAGGCTGTCGAGCCGCGTCATCGACGCGACGACGAAGCAGAACACGTAGATGACGTACATGCCGGCCTGGAACGTATGCCTGACGCGCCTGACCGGCCCGACGAACGAGGCGGCCAGGGCCAGCGTGGTGACGGCCAGGATGGTTACCGCGGTGCCGCCCGCGCCGGGCGCGAGCGAGCCGAGGAAGGCCGAGACGCCGACGATGGCCGCCGACAGGAGCGACGCCAGGGCCAGGCCGCGGATTACGCCGGGCTCCCGGAACGCGATGCCGGCCTCGTCGCCCGGCCCATCGCCGTCAGCCGACGGAGCCTCGGCGGCCCGCTCGAAGCCGCGCATCCGCGCGACCCTCAGCAGGAGCGGCCTCGCGACCGACGCCATCACGACGATGTAGACGAACGATATGACCGCGTCGTAGGTATGGAACAGGATATAGGTGTCGTTGGCGACGCCGATGGCCGCCTTTATGGCCGCCAGGTTAGGCGTCCCGCCCGTATACACGCCGACGGCCAGCCCGGCCAGCTGCCACGCGTCCGGCCTGCCGGGGCGGAACGCCAGCTGCAGCGCGAAGGTCACCGCGATGATGGACAGGGCGGCCAGCGCCATGCACAGCATGCCCTTGCCCGCCACCTTGAACCAGGCCCGGACGTCGATCGAGAACAGGAGCAGCGGCAGGGCCAGCGCGACGCTGACGTCGGCCATGGTCGACTGGACCGGCGCGAAGCCCTCCGGCAGGACGCCGAGGTTGCCGACCGCGACGCCGGCCGCGTAGCACAGGAGCACCGCGCCTATCTTGCGCAGGGGCTTGAATCGTCCGCACAGGTAGACGATCAGCGCGGGCGCTACTACGAAGGCCAAGGCGAACAGCGCGTTCATCGGTTCCTCCTCGTCGCTCGGGGCCGGGTCGGTACAGTGTAGCCCGACTATCGCCGTAGGTCGAGCGCGGAGCGGGAATCCGTTACTGGTTCCTCGAACCTTGTAGCGACCGGCTCCTCGCCCGGCGGCAGCCCCTTGCCGCCGGGAGCGCTCCGTGCTACCACTAGCCCATGGACGATACCAGGTTCAGCTTCAGGCCGCTCCGCGCTTCCGACAAGGACGCGTTGATGGCGATCAGCGCCAAGATATGGGAGGGCGACGACTACCTGCCGCACTCGTTCGACGACTGGGTCTCCGACCCCGACGGCGTGTTCAACGGCTGCTTCCTAGACGGCAGGCTGATAGGTTGCGGCCGCGTCGGGTTCCTGGCGCCCGGGCACGCCTGGCTCGAGGGGCTCAGGAAGGACCCGGACGCCGGCGTCTCGGGCGTCGGCCGCGCCGTAGCGCTCGCCGGCCTGCGTTTCCTGTCGGGCGTTCCGGGCCTCCGATCGATACGCTTCAGCGCCTACGGGCATAATCCGCAGACTATAGCCATCAACGAGGCGCTCGGCTTCAGGCGCGTCGGCGCCTGGTCGATCAAGTCGAAGCGCCTGCCCGGCTCCCAGGACGGCAAGGAGGCCTTCGGCGTCCCGGCCGCCGCGCGCCTTTCAGGGCTCGCCTCCGGGACGGCCGACGGCGGGGGCGTCCCGGTCCGCCGCGTAGACCCGCTCGACGCCGCGGCCGCCGAGCGGGTTCGCGCGTCGCTGCTCGACGGCCCGTGGGCCGCCGGCTTCCGGCTGGAGTCGTGGAAGGCGTATCCGCTCGAGGCCGTCCCGGCTATCAGGCCCGACGACCTGATCTTCGAGGCCGTCTCTCCGGACGGATCGACGCAGGGCCGGCTCGTCGGCTCGCTCGATCCGCTCAAGGCCCAGGCGAACGTCGCGGGCTTCAGCCTCGCGCCGCGCTCCAGTACGGGCGCGGCCTCGGACGGCGGCCTGGCGGCGGCGGCGCTGTTCGCCGCGTTCGAGCGGGCCGCCTTAGGCGCCGGGTATAGCTACTTCGAGACGGTCGCGCCTCGGTTGCCCGGTCAACTCGAGGCCCTCGACGCCTGCGGCTACGTGAGCTGGGAGAGCGAGGACGATTTCCTGCTGTACGAGTGGCCGGCGGAGCGCCTAGGCGAGCTGGCGATAGTGAGCTAGCCATCGCGCCTGATACTAATCTAGTTCCTCGAAGCTTGTGAGACGCCGGTATTCGCTACTCGATGGAGTGTCGACCGTAAGTATCGCCGCTATCTCCAGTATGCGGCAGGAATCCCCCATAAGGTTCGAGGAACTATATGCTACTTGAATAAATTTCAATAATTTGAAATAATTAAAGCGTGGAAATAAAATCCAATGAATTCGACCAAGAACCATCGCGGGTCGTTAGCGACCCGAAGATCGTTAAGGTCCTTCTGCACCCGCTGAGGACCAGGCTGATCGTCGCTATGTCCGGCGAGCCGCGCTCGGTCGGCGAGCTGT